>CAZTIP010000001.1:0-216187 GCA_964613185.1 Candidatus Woesearchaeota archaeon
TTCTTTGAAGCGCCTCTTGAACCGTTAGTTCAAATCCAACGCTCTCGGCAGGATTTGAACCTGCGACTTTCTGCTTAGAAGGCAGACACTCTATCCAGGCTGAGTTACGAGAGCACAAAACTATCTAATTAATCCAATTTAAAAGTTTATGGAATAAGATATTTTTATAAACTCTTTCTTCTTTTTCAAAACATGACAAAATTAACAATAGCTGAATTAACAAATTTTTGTAAAAGAAAGGGTTTTGTATATCCCTCCGGAGAATTATATGGCGGATTGGCAGGATTTTGGGATTATGGACCAATTGGAACAGAATTAAAAAGAAATATTAAAAATTCTTGGTGGAGCTCTCATGTTCAAGAAAATGAGGATGTTGTAGGGATTGATGGAAGCATAATTACAAATCCAAGAGTTTGGGAAGCTTCAGGGCATGTAGGAAATTTTGTCGATGTAGCAGTTGTTTGTTCAAAATGTAAAACAAAATCAAAAGTAGATAAGCACGAATTAGAAAATGCAAAATGTGAAAAATGTAATTTGAAATTGGAATCTCGAGGAGAATTTAATCCAATGTTCACTACAGGAGTAGGTCCAATAAATGAAGATTCTGTCAAAGCATATTTAAGACCTGAAACAGCACAATTAATTTTTACAAATTTCAAATTAGTTCAAGAAAATTCAAGATTAAAATTACCTTTTGGAATTGCACAAATAGGGAAATCTTTCAGAAATGAAATCGCTCCGAGAAATTTTATATTCAGGTGCAGGGAATTTGAACAAATGGAATTAGAATATTTTATTGACCCTTCAAAAAAAGAATTAGACCCAAAAAAGAATAACTCCTTAAAAGAAACAGAAATTTTAATTTATTCTGCAGAAATGCAAGAAAAAAAAACAAAACCAAAAAAAATGAAAATAGGGGATGCATTAAAGAAGAATATTATTCAATTACCTTGGCATGCCCATTGGTTATCTTTTGAATTAAATTGGTTTTTTTCATTGGGTGCGAATAAGGAAAATTTTAGAATTAGGCAACACACCTCAAAAGAAAAATCACATTATGCAACAGATACCTGGGATATAGAATATAATTTCCCATTTGGTTGGAAAGAACTTCAAGGAATTGCAGATAGGGGAATTTTTGATTTAACAGAACATGAAAAAAACTCAAAAAAAGATTTAAAGATTATGGACGAAGATTCTAAAAAAAAGATTTTACCGATGGTAATCGCAGAACCTTCATTGGGGGTTGAAAGGGCATTTATGGTTTTTTTATTAGATTCATATTCACTCAATGAAAAGGGAAATGTGATTTTAAAATTAAATCCAAAATTAGCTCCAATAAAATTTGCAATTCTTCCACTTGTTAAAAAAGAAGAATCGCTAACTAAAATGGCAAGAGAAATTTATGATAACTTAAAAAAAGAATGGGCTGTAAATTATGATTTTTCGGGTTCTGTTGGAAGACGATATGCCCGAAATGATGAAATTGGAACTCCATTTTGTTTAACAATCGATAAAGAATCTGAAAAAAATAAAGATGTAACTATAAGAAATCGAGATGATGGGAAACAAAAAAGAATAAAAATAGAAAATTTAAAAAATATTTTGAGAAACCTCATTTCAGGAGAAGTCTCTTTCAAAGATTTATAATTTTAAAATTTGCTTTCTAAAGAATTCATAATTTTCAAACGATAACCAGGTAAGTCCAACAATTCTTTTTCTGTTTTGGGGGGATTTTTAATCAAATATTCTACACTTTTCTCGACACCGAATTTATCTAAAATAGGTTTAACTAAAAAATGACCCCCAGTATAAACATAACGATTTAATTGTAACATAAAAGTATTGGAGGGCCATAAAGAATCATCAAAATAAGAATCCAAATTATCACTGCCAGAATAATCACGAAAATATTCTGCAATGCCTTCCTGAATAATCAAAAGACCCATAGATTCCATTTTAGAAAAATTTCTATCATAAAAAGTTTTAGAAATTTTATTTTCGACCAATTTATCTGTGTAATAATGTCCCAATTCATGCGATAAAACAAGTTTTACAAGGTCTTCATTTAAATTATCGAAATCTTCGAAATCTTCGAAAAAACTAGATTCATCTAAATATAATTTATCTTCTTTCATCTTATAAATTCCAATTGAAGATATATTTTCACCGCCTGGCATCCCAATTAAAATTTGAGGAACTCCAGTATATTTAAATGAAAGATTTTTTTCTTGTTTAATCATAATTTCTTCAAGATTTTCATCAACGAATTCTTTTAATCTAAGATTCCTCATAATATCTTTCTCAGAAAAAATTTCATCTTTAGAAATCTTATAAACAGAAGGTTTAGAAAAATCAGAAGAAGGTAAAATACATGAATTTCCAAAAAGTAGTCCTACTAATCCGACTTTTTCAAAAAGTTTCATAAAAAAATAAAATTTATTCAATTTAAAAAGTTATACTCAATAAAATAAATAATGAACATTAATCTTAAATACTCTATCTACCATAATCTCTTAAGAGGGGAAAATGACAAACATATTAGCTTTTGTTTCAATTAAAGGAGGTGTAGGAAAAACAACTTTAGCACTGGAAACAGCGAGCTCATTAGTAAATGATTTCGGAAAAAGAGTATTGTTAATTGATGCAAATTTTTCGGCGCCAAATGTAGGTTTATATTTAGATTTAACAGATGGACCGACACTCCACGACGCACTTTTCGGAATAGGACTTCATAATACAATTTATGAATCTCATGGGATAGATATTGTTCCAGCATCAATGGATTACAATGGGGAAATTGATATTTTCAAACTAGAAAAAATAATTTCAAAATTTAAAAACAGATACGATTTTATAATCCTAGATTCATCCCCAAATTACGAAGAATTAAAACCAGTTATCGCAGCAGCAGATAAAGTTTTTATTGTAACTTCTCCAGACAATGTAACTTTAACAACTTCATTAAAAGCTGCAAAAATAGCAAAAAATCAACAAACGCCAATTGAAGGAATTGTAGTAAATAGGATAAGAAATCCACGTCACGAATACAATTTAAAAGAAATAGAGAATAAATCGGAAATTCCTGTCGTTGCAAGGATAAGAGATCATAAAAAAATAGCCCAAGCATTAAATGAAAAAATACCAATAACAGTTTTAGATAAAGGTAATATAATCTCAAAAGAAATTCAAAAATTGGCATCAGTAATTTGTGGAATACCTGAAAAACATGGATTTTTTCAAAAATTTAACCCATTAAAAGATATAATTCAAAAAGAAAAAGTTAATCGAGAATTTTTAAGACAAAAATTCTATTAACAATCATTTATTTATTTCAGAAACATATATAAACCAAAAATTTTTCAACAAACTATGAAACAAGGAAGAAAAACAAGCGGAGGAAGATACATAAAACCGCGAAAGAAAAAACTAACAGGAAGGCAGAACCAATCAAGAGTTGTAAAACTGGATGATAAAAGAACAAAGTTGCTTAAAAGGCGTGGAAGTTCGAAAAAACTAGTTTCGTTAACAAATGATACTGTAAATGTAATTTCTAAAGGTAAGGGAAAAAACGTAAAAATAAAAAATGTTTTAGAAACCCCTTCAAATTCTTTCCTTGCAAGACAAAACATTTTATTAAAAGGTGCAATAATTGAAACAGAACTTGGAAAAGCAAAGATTACAAACAGGCCTTCTCAGGAAGGAAATGTTCAGGCAATTTTAATAGATTAATTTTAAAAATTTCTAATTCTGAAAAATTTAAAACCGAAAACTTTAAAAAGGAAATCTATTTATAAACCTTACTATGGATACTAATAAAAAATGTCCGGAGTGTAATAGTTCTAAATTAATATACGACGAAACAAGAGGAGAATTGATTTGCGGTTCTTGTGGATTACTGGTCGAAGAAAAAATGGTTGATACATCTCACGAATTAAGAGCCTTTGATAAATCTGAAAAAAAATCTCGAGGAGGTGCACCAATTTCTCTTCAAAAATTTGATAAAGGATTAACAACAAATGTGGGAGAAATTTCAGACATCTATAAATTAGATTCTGCACAACAAACAAGGAAATATTTAAGATTAAAAAAATGGCAAGAAAGAGTTTCCACATCTATTGAAAGAAATTTAAGACTTGCAATGTCTGAATTAAGAAGGGTCGCTTCATTTTTAGAATTGCCTTCAGTAGTTAGGGATGAATCTGCAAGAATTTATAATTTCGTTCTTCAAAGAGGTTTAGTCAGAGGGAGATCAATGGAATCCGTAATTGCATCTTGTATTTATGCTGCTTGCCGTTCATACAATATTCCAAGAACTTTAGATGAAATCTCAAATGCATCTGAGGTAGAAAGAAAAGAAATTGGAAGAACGTACAGATTCATAATTAGAAAAATTGGATTAAAAGTTACTCCAAGTTCTCCAAAGGATTATATTTCTAGGTTTTCTTCCACACTACACCTTTCACCTCAAGCACAAAATGAAGCGTTAAAAATTTTGAGAAAGGCAGAGGTTTCAGAATTAACTTCTGGAAGAGGACCTGCAGGAATTGCGGCAGCAGCACTTTATGTAGCTGCACTAATTAGTGACGAGAAAAAAACTCAAAGAGAGGTTGCAGATGTTGCAGGAATCACAGAAGTAACAATTAGAAATAGATACAAAGAACTTCTTGAAAGGTTAGACATAGAAGATAAAATGAAAATCAGTGAAAATGAGAAAAAGAAAAAGAAAAAAATCATTTAATCTTTCTAAAATTTCTTCAGACAACAACACATTTTTATACTAAAAAACTTCAATACATTTATGCTTGGGGAGATGCCGGAGTGGTCAAACGGGCTGGGTTTAGGACCCAGTAGCTTAGTGCTTACGGGGGTTCGAATCCTCCTCTCCCCATAATGCAGCACCTTATTAAATCAAATATTCAAAATTTTATTCTCAAACAACCTCAGATTATTTTAATTTGAGATAATTGGAATCTGAGGTAATAGGGATTCCACTCATTTGTCCAGTCCATCCAAATCCTGCAGAAAATTCAGGAGGAAACTTATCATAACTTATCATCCTCCAACCAGGTGCATCATCAAATTTATCAGAGCATACAAATACTTCTTCACCCCCTCGTGGCCATGGATCAATAGGATTATCGAAAGTATTTGTTGGAGAAGTATAAACAGGTATAGAGCCTTGGGCAATATAAATCAAGACATCTGAACTACAAGCATTTGAAAGGGTAGAAAAGGCATCGGAGTTAACTTTATCCTCTGATTCTCCAACAACCTCAATTTCAATTTCATCTTCAGCTCCAAAAAGTCCTTTCCAAAATCCTGGAACAATAACATTCACTAAAGTTTCATAACTCTTAACAAAATTATCGGAATCTTTCAGAAAATCGGAACCTTCATTACAATCTTTACTCCCTAAATTCAAAGCAACTTGAACTGAAGAACCCTTAAAATAATTTGAAGATTGGCTAGATTCAATAACATTATCTCGATTAATCAAATTCCAGTTAGCATTATCTAATGAAAAACTCCACTTCCCTGCATAACAATGATAATAAACCTTTTTTTCACTTCCATCTACACCTAATTCATAAGAAATCCCCTTAACTCCTTCTAAATCCTCTTCTTCCCCCCTTCCGTCTCCCGAACCAGAACTACTTTCATCACCTTCACTTTCATCACCCCCTTCATCCTCACCACTATCTCCATCTTTACCACTCTCATCATCTTGACGTCCAGGATCAACAGAAATCTGTTTAGGAATTCCAATTTTTGAAAGAACAAGCCCCTGATACAGTTTAGCCTTCAACCAAAGAGCCTTTGCTTTATCCAAATTACTCCCAACACCTGGAGAATCTCCGGCACCAATAATAATATCAAGAGAATCCCTAACATTTTTCCACTCAGTATCATTAACAAAGCCGCCAACCTGCAAATCTTTAATTTCTTTTTCAAAAATTCTCAAATTTGCCTGAATTTCTTTAGGAGTCATAGAGCCCATAGTAATTGAAGCAAAATTTTCTCCAAGAGATTTCAAATCCGCATCATTAGCAATAGCCAAAGTATTCAAACTATCTTTGACACTTTCAGTATCCAACCAACATTTAAGATTTGTATTTCCACAATATCCAACTTCTTTCCAACGAGAAGTAGTTTCCGGGTTTCCCGAAGCACAAATCCTCACAAGTCCACGTTTAGAGATTTCAGGGTCAATCGCATTACTTGCAATAGCACCCAAATTAAGCGAGAATGAAGGCACTGTCAAGGGTTTCCCAGAAATACATTCATTTTCTGTAGTTATATCAGTTTGAGATGCCTGGTCGGAAACATAAGCATCTTGAACCATGTTAATTCCTAAATCAGTACTAACTTGTCTAAATCCGCACTCCTCTTGATTATCTATAACAACACAAAGTTCTTTGTAACCAGCAGGAGCAGTAAAATCTTTTGATTCATCTGCTGAAGTTCCTTTAGCGATATATCCTGTCTGAACTTCAATAGTAGGGTTGGTAGAATAATATCCTGAAGCAGGAGGATTCTTCAAATAAACCCTAAACTGCCTCCCCTTATCATTACCTGCATAAATATGGTAATAAACATTATATTGAGAAGTTGCAGGGACGGTAACATCTGTAAAAGTATCCTCCGAAAAATAGGCAAAGAATTGTGGAGGGCTTTCAGGTTCCAATAAACTATCCAAAGCATCTGCAGAAGAAGGAACACTAGTTCCAATAAACGCCTTACAAAATTCACCTCCCACTTCTTCAATATTTCTAATTTGGAAAGCCCTAAAAGCATTAGGGGCATAAATATTCTTAAAATAACTAAAGCTTTTATCCAAATTATCAAAAGCATTTTGAATTAAAAGGTATTCCCCGCCTCCACGAGTTCTAGAATTCCCTGTAAAATCTTCAAGAATTTTAGGACCTAGGAATTTCAAAACAGGTGCAGCTTGTTTCCAGAAAAACTCGCATTTGTAAATAGATGTAATTTCATCACAAATTCCGACATGCTCTCCAGTTTCAAGACTTTTTTCCAAACAACTTACTTCTGATTTTAAAATAGATGTAAATGTATCAATTCCCGCATGAATTCCACTCAAACAAAGAGGTACTGCAATACCCTCCTTAGAATTTGGCAAACACATCAAAACACCTCCAACAATCCCCGTTTGAATAACATCTGCTACAGGCATTTTTCCCCCAAAATCGCATCGAGAACTTGGACAAACCACAGGGTCACAAGTGTTAAACATCAATTTACAATCGTCGGGACTCATAAAATCCTGACATTCAACTTCCCCTGTATTGCTGGCAGGATTTCCAAGTGCAATTGCATTTCCAAAAATATTAATATTTTTTTCACCATATTGACGAGAAGCCTCTCGAATTGCGCCACTTGCCTGAGTATAAAGAGATTTTACTTTTCGAGGACTAAGTTCTGGACAAGAAAGGAAATCTTCAACGACTCCAACACTATTGACATCAAAAGATTGACAAGAATCATCGGAAGTTCCCCTTTCCATCAAACCATTTTTCCCAATATTACAAATTTTAAAATAATTTACAGCCCCCGAATCAGCAAACCCTTTAGGTGAATCTTCTAAAAATGTCCCTCCAGAATTTGGAACCATCGCATACCACCCATCATTCAAATCAAAAGGAACTATCGCGGGAAGTCCTTTGCTTGATCCAGATTCATAATAGTGAACTTTCGCAGTTCCCATAGGCCAAACATTTGAACAACTATTTGTAGATTGGGGTAAATTATTTGACCCAGAACCTAAACTTTTTCTCAATGCAAGATTTTTCAAAGAAATATCCAGCTCATCTATTGCAGTTTCATAAGGAATGCCCCCCTTACTTTCAAGCTTCTTAACTAAGATTGCTGCTCTCACTTGGGAACTTGAAGTTAAATCTTCGACAGCTAATTCCACCCCATCCACCTCTCGACTCCAACCTGCTCCAAGTTCTTTTTTCAAATCATTCACATAAGCTTCTTGATCGATAACCCTATCTTCCCCAAAAATCCCTCCATCCTTTTTATGTTTATCAATTGATTTATCCATCACTTCATTAACAGATTTTAAAGTATCTGCCATTGTTTCAACATCCTTATCAATTTGTTCAGATAAATCGTTATAACATTCTGTCCTCGTCCGATACTCTTCATTTCCAATTGCAATATCGCAAGTTTGTTTATACTTTGACATAACTTTTTGACGGGCTAATCCAACCCCACTAACTCCACTAGCAACATTTTTCAACATCAGGATACTTGAAGTGGCAAAACAAGCACCCTTCCACGCCTTAATAGTTTTACCCAACCTATCATTTACCTTTTCCCAACTTTCAATAGACTTCTCAATATTTTTCAATTTCTCTTCAGTTTTTTCAGTAGATAGTTGGATTGCCCTTTTTTCTACCCCTACTTTAAATGTAAAGTCTGCTTCAGTTTTAGTTCGTTTAACTTCTGGAATCAAAGAAACATAAGCAAACAGTTCCATATCAATATTTTGAACATAAATATTCCTCCCTTCAAGAGCCCCAGATTCTCCTTCACGAATTTTAACAGAACGAGAGCCCCTCACATTAAGAGCGTTATCACTTCCGGTAAATGAAAATGTAACTTCTCCTGGAGAAATTTTAGTAACTATGAATTTCCCTCCATCAACAATTTCTTCAGAACCTTCAATTCTATCTGAAAAAATTTCATTTCCAATTTTAAAGCTAACTTTTTTAGAATCACTTTTAAATTTACTAAACTCGCTAATACTCACTGAATAATATTTACCAGAAGCAATTATATTCCCATAAGCATTTCCAAAATCATAATCAGAAATTAAGTTGCTTTGTCTTCTTATAAGTTCCAAAGAAGAAGATTGTGGGAATGTATCCACAAATAAATCTAAAAGTTCTTTCTTAGTTTCTAATTGACCGTATTTTCCCGCAAGGTCAATTTGCTCAATAAGAGTTTCTTCAGCATAGGATTCGGATAATTCTCCCTTAGAAACTAAGGGATATTCATCAACCAATTCTTTAGTTACCCTTATAGTTTTATCAAAATAATTCTTAGGATCAGGAAGTTCTTCAAAAGAATTTTTCAAAGAATTTTCATCTTTCAGAGAGGTACTCAAAAGAAGGGAACCGCCACTACAATCTATTTTTACAGAACCAGATTCATCATCATTAACAGTTAAAGAACGCACAGTGCATCGATTATTCAAAATTCGGGAACCGGACCTAACCCAACTTTCTTCCCCATCAATATTCAAAAGCACCATATCTTCGGGAGAAACAATTTTATTCAATTTAACTTTCATTCCAGCACGGCAATAGTATCCGGGAAAATAACTCATTTCACTAGTCTGCCCTTCTTGAAGATTAATTTTTCGAGAAACTTGATCTTTAGAATGATAAATATCAATTTCTGCAGAATTTCTGTTTATATTCATCAATCGTAAATAACCCTTTCCTTTCCAAAATGCAGTTTTAGCATAATCCTTTTCCCACTCATCTTCACTCATTATCGGCAAATAATAAGAAGATCTTCCAACCCCATAAGCTTCTTCAGCATCATAACGAATTGTTGCAGTCAAATTTCCAGCAATCCAATCTTCCATATTTTTTTCAATTTTATTTCTCTTCAAAACAATCACCACATAACCAATATTGTTAATTGTGGGGTTTCCCAAAAGTGTTCGATAAGACCTTGTAGCTGCTCTCGCGGGATGAAAACTAATTCCAGAAACCCCTTCAGGATATTCTCCCTTAAAAGAAATAGATTTTATAGAAGAAACTTTAATCAAAGGATTAATTTGAATTGATTGCAATTGACAAAAAACTGGAACATTCTGTTCTTCCAATAAATCACTTCGAACAACACTTGGACTGCACCCTCCAGGAGGAATCATAACTAAAAAATCACTCGTAGCATTACATTGGTCGTTATTCATATTTTCAATAACTGGCCAATAAGTCCCAACATCAGAACCATATAATTCATTAAAGTTAGGTTGATAGGTTTGCCAAGTGTTTGTAGCCCCTCCATAAAATCCTCCTGTATGCCCACTTGAAGAAACAATCCCAAAAGAGAAAGCACCAATAAGTAAGACTCCGACAATTAAAAACAAATTCCTCACAACATTATTAATAACTATTTTTTCCCCCATTTTATTCATAACTTATATAAATTAGTTCATCCTCCACTCTTAAATAATTCTTCTGTAATTCATCCAAACTACCAGGCAAACTAAACATAGGTACATTGATATTTATTTCTGCCGAATCTTTCAATTGTCCTTCAGTAACATATTCATTAGTTCTCCCGCCTCCAACAACTGCAAAAGTAACTTCGGTTTCAGGAAGATTAACATCATAACATTTTTCCCGTTCCATACCTAAGAAGCCACCAATACCCGATTCAGGAACATCAACACATTTTCTTTCATTGATAGCGGGGAATTTAAGAGAAGTATCATCATATGCCTGAACAGAAACATTATAATTTCCTTCAATCAAGTTTATCTTATCTGTTTCTGGATAAATTACCGTAGTGGAATAATCTTCAGAAGTAAAACTAATCACTGCCTGTTTGACATCTTCCAATTCCAAGGATAGTTCATATTTTTTATTCAAAACAATATTTGCAATATCTTCTTCATTGGTGGAAATCTGAAACTTAGATTCCGCATATCCTTCTGCAGAAGCAAGAATAAACCCATTAACACAACTTGGAAATTCTCCTTCCAGAACAGCATCTCCACCAACATCTTTAGTTTCTCCAATATCACAAGTAGATTTTAAACACTTAAATTGGATTCGAGATTCTACAGGATTTAAATCCCAATCATAAGTATGAACTGAAATTGGAGTTTCACGATATTTACAAACTTCAGATTCAATAGATTCCCCAGAAGAGGTAGGTAAAGCTTCCCTTGCCTGACTTTTAGAAATCACTACAGAAACAGGAAATTGAAAAATTTCTTCATCATCATAAAACTGCATCAAGACAGGAAAATTAATATCATAAACAAAATGATAGGGAACATAACAAAATCCTAAAATCCCCATACCTTCTTGAAGACCTACAGGTTCAATAACTTTATCTCCGTGCATTTCTATTCTCGTTGGCCAATCTGCAGAATAAAGAAAATTCAAATTCTCATCAACGTCAAATCCCGGGTCCGTAACAAAATAATTCCTATCTTTTGAAGACAGACTAAAATAATCCCCTGAAAGTTTAATCGTAGGAATATTATCTATAAGCCCTCCAACAATATCTGAACGAATATCTTCTTCAACAAAAATTTGAGGTTCGCAAGTAACCATCGTATCTGTAACGGGTGCATAAAGCCTCATAACATCTAAGGCATATTTTTCCAAGAACATATCAGATTTCTCAAAATTATAAACCTCCATTGCCAAATCAAAAAATTTCCCAAGTTTACTATCTATTGAAAAAGAATGGCTATCTAAAACAACAGAATTATCTTCAAATGAAAGTGTTAATTTGCTTTCAACATCTAAAGAAACTTTATATTTATCTATTTCAACATCCACAAGCCCATTTTCCAAATAAATATCATAACCTGCCTCATCAAAATCAGAAAAATCACAATCAACAATTCTATCTCCAACATATTTTCCAAGTTCTTCTTCCATCCCACTTTTCGTAGGAACTTGTTCTTTCAAAAGATTATTTCCAGAAACATACATCCAATATGGAATTCCGGAACCAAAAAAATCTAATTGAGAGGAAAAGGGCATGTATGCAGAACCTGGTTCAAACTCAGGAAGGGAAATATATCCTCCCTGTTCACCTAAAAGACCTGCCCCATAGGTTGCAGTATCTTCTAAACAAGAAAGATAATAATCATAAACTTCTTCAAATTCAGGAGGGACACTACTTCCAAAACCTCCACTAAATGAAAAATAAACCAAAATTCCCCCCACAATTAAAATAGCTAAAATAACAAAAATTGTAACCTGTCCCTTTTTTTCAAACCTATTCATTTTTCTCACCTTCTTTTTTTACTTTTTTCTTAATTAATTCAATGATTTCACTATTAATATCCTTTTGTATACTTTCTTTAAACTTTTCCCAAAGCTTTTCATCCTCAACTAATAACAAATATTTTTTCATACCTCAAACACCTAAAAATAAACAACAAACAAGCACTTATAAATATTTCTAAATAACTAACTTAATAACTTAATAACTAACTTACTAAGTAAACTAAACTTAAAATGGTCCTGCCAAGAATCGAACTTGGACTTCGTCGAAGTCAACGACACGTTCTACCACTAGACTACAGGACCTTAAAAAAGATTGGATATTAAAACTTTTAAATCTTGCCACGCTTACTTTTCTTACCACCTTTAACACGTCCCCAATTTTCTTTAACAAGTTTAAATTTCAAATCACGCATATCAATCCCAGAAACATTACAAAAATCAATAAATAAACTTTCAGGCAATAATCTATCTCCAGAATAATAATTCTTAAGAGTAGAATATTTAACATTAAAACCAAATTGTAAAAGCCCCCTCATAGAAGGAGCATTCATTCTAAATATTACTTCTTCAAAAAATTTCCTATGACCATCTGCGAAAAATCTAACCCTCGCCATATATTCTCAAATTAAACTAACTTATAAAATTAACTACGAGACCATACAAACAAAAACTTTAAAAAGCAAATTACAAAAAGAATAGTATGAAAATGCCCAAAAAATTGAACAGATATTGTCCTAGATGTAGAAAAAAAACCGAACAAAAAGTCAAGGAACAAAGTAAGGGAAAGGCCTCAACACTTAAAAGAGGAGCAAAACAAAGGGCTATGCTTAGAGGACTTAATAGAGGGATTGGAAATAAAGGGCGTTATTCCCGTCTTAAAAATCAGGCAAAGGGAAAAAGAAAAACAACTAAAAAAACAGCAATTGTTTATACTTGTACCGTTTGTAATAAAGGAAAGGATCAAAAGAAAGGTAAAAGAACATCAAAATTAGTACTTGAATAAAATGGCAGAAAGAAGAAAATACATCGAAGTGAAGATTCCACTTTTAGGTTCAACTATGAGAGTTTTAGGAACTCCAGAACAACTTCATCAAAAAACAATAAAGTTGGATTTAACAAGGAAATTGAGAGGTAAAGGAGTTGTAATAACTTTCAATATATTCAATGAAGAAGGAAGTTTAATTGCAGTTCCAAAAAAAATTGAAATAGTGAAAGCTTATGTTCGAAAAGTTGTAAGAAAAAGGGCTGATTATGTTGAAGATTCTTTCGTAGCAAGATGTGCAGATGTCAGGGCAGTAGTTAAACCATTATTAGTTACACGAAAAAAGGTTTCGAGAGTTGTTAGAAAAAATCTTAGAAACAAGGCAAGAGAATTTCTTTTAGAATATTTAAAAGGAAAAGATTACAACGAGATTTGTCAGGAATTAATGGATGGAACATTGCAAAAAAAATTATTACCTAAGTTAAAAAAAGTTTACCCACTTTCTTTTTGTGATTTAAGAATTTTCGAAACAAAGGAAACTGAAAAATTAGATTTAAGTAAAATAAACATGGAAGAACCTTCAAAAGAAACTTCGGAAGATATTCAAAAGATTTCAGAAGAAGAAGAAGAAGAAACTGAGAAATCTGAAGAAGAAGAAGAAGAAACTGAGAAATCTGAAGAAGATTTTGAAGAAAGTGTAGATTTAGAGAAACCAATAAAAGAAGATGATTGAACAAACATTAGTTTTAATTAAGCCAGACGGAATTGCAAGAGGATTAATCGGAGAAGTGATTAAAAGATTTGAACAAAGGGGGTTAAAAATCTCCGGATTAAAAATGGTAAAAATAGATTCAGATTTCTCAAAAAAACATTATGCAGAACATATAGAAAAAGAATTTTATAAAGGGCTAGAAGATTTTATTATTTCTGGACCGATTGTTGCAATGGTAATCGAAGGAGTCGATTCTATTGAAAATGTTCGAAAGATTGTGGGAGAAACCGAGTCAAAATCTGCAAATCCAGGAACAATCAGAGGAGATTTTTCGCACATTTCATATTCTCATGCAGATGAAAAGGGAATTGCGATAAAGAATATAATCCATGCCTCTGGAAATTCAGAAGATGCAAAAAAAGAATTGAGTTTGTGGTTTTCAATTGATGAGTTACATAATTACAAAAAATCTAACGAAGAACATGTTTTCTAAAAATTAATCTTTTTCAACAATTAATTTTTCAACTGCTTTTTCAACAAGAGAACCTTTATTTTTTGGCCTTTTGGCCCTAGAGCGAGATTTTCCATTAACTAAATCATTAATTCTTCTTTTCCTTCTAGCAACTCTCCAGCTTTTATTTCTATCAAGTCGTTTTGGTTTATTTTTGGATGTAGCCATATTATTTCTTTTATTTCTTCCGTTTTAAATCTTTGCCTAAGCCTGCGGCCGGAGTCAAACCGACGACCTACTGCTTACAAGGCAGCCGCTCTATCAACTGAGCTACGCAGGCACCTAATTCAAGAGAAAAAACGGTTTTTAAGTATTTCCAAAATTTAATTTAATAAACTAAAATTTCAATAACTTTTCAAAGTTATTCTTCTTCAAGAATTTCGACACGATTATCCTTTTCAAGAATTTCGACAATTTCTTTAGGTAAATTAGCAACAAGTCCTTTTTCAAAGGGGCCCTCTTCTTCACCTTCAAAATTCAAAAACTCAGGAACATCCTCCAAAAATCTAACTAGTTTATGTTTAGTTTCGCTATCTTGTGCACCACTCATGTCTCCATTCAAATTTTTCTCAGATTTTTCCAAACTCTTCACGACTTCCTCAAACAAATCTTTCTCAAAACCAAGAAGATTTTCAAAATCTTTTTTTCCAATTCCAACCTCTGCAGCGACAAAAGATAAATTCAAAATTTTCTTCTTCCGGATTCTCAATAAATCTCTAAAACTAGAAAGAGAATTTTCAAGACGTTTTTTATTTTTTATAGCCATCGCAGAAAAAGAATCTTCCTCTTTATTCAAAAATTCCTTTTTTTCTTTAAAATATTCTGCAGATTCTTGCAAAAATTTAGGGGGAAGGAGTTGCAACTGTTCAGAATACTTCTCTTTTCGCATAGCTTCGTACAAATCACTAAAAGTTATCATAATAATCTATATTCGTCCAATTTAAAAGAATTAGTATAGTCTAGAAAATTACGCAATAATTTATAAAATAAAATTGTCTAATTAAAATATGTTTGGTTCATTAAAGGATAAGTTAAAGGGGTGGGTGAAGAAAACTGAAGAAAAGGGAGTAGTAGTTGAAACTCCAAAGGAAGAAAAATCGATAAAAAAAACTAAAAAAGTAGAAAAAGAATCAAAAAAGAATAATTCAAAAGAGGAATTGGGAAAAGTTTTAGAAAACTCATCAGAAAGAAAATTTTATAAAAAATTCAAAAAAAGGTTAACTGATGAAAAGTTTGAAGAATTATTTGAAGAATTAGAATTAATACTATTACAAAATAATGTTGCTTACAATACTATTGAGTCAATAAAAAATTCATTAGGTGAAAAATTAATTGGAAAAACTATCAATGAGGTTAACCTATCTGAGGAATTAAAGAATTCAATAGAATCTATTTTAATCGAAAGTCCTGATTTCATAAAAACGATTAAAGACACTTTAGAAGTTAAAAGTCCTTTTGTGATAATCCTTGCAGGAATTAATGGTTCAGGAAAAACAACAACTACTGCAAAAATTGCAAACTACCTTCAAAAAAATAAACTATCGGTATCTCTTGCGGCAGCAGATACTTTCAGAGCAGCCTCTATAGAACAACTTAAAGAACACGCAGACAATTTAAAAATCCATTTAACAAAAAAAGATTATGGTTCAGATCCTGCCTCAATAGGTTTTGAAGCGATATCGCACGCGAAAAAAAATAAAATTGATGTAGTTTTAATTGATACTGCAGGAAGAATGCAAAATAAAGATTCTTTAATGAACGAGATAGAAAAAATTGTAAGAGTTTCCAAGCCAGATATGAAAATTTTTCTAGGAGAATCAATTACAGGAAATGATGCAATTGAACAAGCATCAGCTTTTAACGAAAAAATTGGGATTACAGGAATCATTCTTTCAAAAACTGACGTTGATGAAAAGGGAGGGACTGCGATTTCAGTTTCCCAAATTACAGGAAAACCAATTTTATTCCTCGGAACAGGTCAAGGATATGAAGATTTAGAAAAATTCAACAAAAAGAAATTTATCGAAAAATTAGAACTATAGAAAAAACCCAAAATTTAATAACCCTTCAAACACTCCTAAAACAATGGTACTTGACAAATTAGGAAACGTATTAAAATCCGGAGTAACAAAAATTTCAAATGCAATCTTCTTGGATAAAAAATTAATAGATGGAATTATCAAAGATATTCAAAAAGCATTAATAGAGGCAGACGTAAATATCGAGCTAGTTCTTAAACTTTCTAAAAGAATAAAAAAAATAGCTTATGATGAAACAATAAAAGGTATTGATAAAAAAGAACAACTAGTAAAATTAATTCACGACGAAATAACCAATTTACTTGGAAATAAAAAAGAATTAAAATTGTCAAAAAAAGCAAAGATAATGTTCCTTGGACTTTATGGTGCAGGAAAAACAACCACAATTTCAAAGTTAGGCCTATACTATTCTAAACGTGGAAGAAAAGTTGCACTTCTTGGACTTGATACTCAAAGACCTGCTGCAATGGATCAATTAGAACAAATGGCGAAAAAGGCAAAAATTCCTGCATTCATAGATAAAAAAGAAAAAGACCCTCTAAAAATAATAAAAAATTTCAAAAAAGATTTAGAAAAATACGATTTAGTTTTAATTGATACTGCTGGAAGAGATGGATTAAATAAGGAACTCATCAAAGAAATAAAATCTCTTAACAAGGCAATAAAACCAGATTATAATTTATTGGTCATGCCAGCAGACACGGGGCAAACAGCAAAAACACAAACAATAGAATTTCAAAAAGCGCTTTCTATTGATGGAGTAATCATTACTCGGATGGATGGAACTTCGAAGGGTGGAGGGGCATTAACTGCATGTGCTGAATCAAAATCTCCTGTTTTTTTCATAGGAGTAGGAGAACAAATTCACGAAATAGAATCCTTCAATCAGGAAGCTTTCATTCAAAGACTTTTGGGGATGGGCGATTTAGAGGCACTTCTAGAAAAAGTGAAATCTGCAACAGATGAAAAACAACAAAAAAGAATGGAGGATCGATTAAAAGAAGGGAAATTTACATTAAGAGATTTGGCAGGGCAATTGGAACAAATGAATCAAATTGGAAGCATGGATAAACTTATGGGGATGGTTCCTGGAATGTCTTCGGCAAAAATTCCCAAAGAAGCACTGCAAAAACAAGAATCTAAAATGAAACACTGGAAATCTGCAATCTCTTCAATGACTGAAGAAGAAATTGAAAATCCAGAGGTTCTAGAAAAACAAACTTCTAGAATAAAAAGAATTGCATCAGGTTCAGGAACAACAACTACCGAATTAAGAGAGCTTCTTAAACAATATAAAATGTTAAAAGAGATGATGGGAATGCAGGCAGGAATGGCAGAAGGAAACATGGATCAAAAAACAATGATGAAAATGGCGAAAAAGTTTAAAGGGAAAATGAAATTTTAAATAATGAAACAAAAATTAATTGCGCAAGGTGCAGAGGCAAAAATATTTCTTAAGGATAAAACAATCCTGAAACAAAGAACTGAAAAATCATATCGCCATCTTCAATTAGATAAACAAATCAGAAAAAGAAGAACCCGTTCAGAAGCAAAAATTTTAACAAAGGCATTATCTGCAAAAATAAACGTTCCAAAATTAATTTCAGCAGAAATTTTTAATTTAGAAATGGAATATCTCGACGGAGAAAAACTATCCCAAACTCTCAATAAATATCAAGAAAAAGAACAATTAACCATAATGAAAAAATTAGGAAATCAAGCATCCATTCTACATCAAAATAACATCATTCACGGAGATTTGACAACTTCAAACACTATTTTGGTAAAATCTAAAATATTTTTAATAGATTTTGGACTTTCATTTATCTCAACAAAAATTGAAGATATGGCAGTAGATCTTTATTTGATAAAGCAAGCATTGGAAGCAAAACATTTTCAAAATCACGAAAGATTATTTAATCATTTTATCAAAGGATACAATTCTAAGGAAAAAGAAAAAATCTTAGAAAGATTAAGTGCTGTTGAAAAAAGGGGAAGGTATAAACATTAGAAACTCTTAAAAATAAAAGAAACACTCCAATATCATAGCCCCGTAGTCTAGTGGTCAAGGATGGCAGGTTTTGATCCTGCTGACCCAGGTTCGAATCCTGGCGGGGCTATTTTTAGGATGAGAATCTAAGGTTCGATGAACAAATTACTCCAAATATGCCAATTGTATTTTCTGCATATAAGTTGTGATTTGCGAACACTGGCAGGGCTATTTTTATAAAAGAAACTCTTAAAAAGCCTTTAAACACCAAATTAACATGGAAAAATTAGAAAAACCAACATGGGTTAAAATGAAAGAACCTGAATTAAAAAAAGTAATAGCAAAGCTTGCAGAAAAAAACACTCCTTCAAAAATAGGTTTAATATTAAGGGACCAATATGGGATTCCGACAACAAAAATTTTCGGAAAAAAGCTTAAAGCTTACTTAAAAGAGCTGAATATTGATATGAATGAAGATTTAACAAATGCAGAAAAAAAAGTTACAGGGTTAAAAAGTCATTTAAAACATAACATAACAGATAGAAAAGCCAAACATAAATTACAAAAAGCACAAAGTAGGTTAAACATTATTCAAAAATACTTTGGAATAGTAAAGAAAAGGAAAAAATAATTTTACAACTTAAAAGATTAAACACACCTTTATTAATGAAACAAGATTTTATTGAAAATGTTAAATATAATAAAAAGAGTATCTGAAGAATTTCTGAAAATTTCTGAAAAAAAACCTATAAGAATTATAAGTCATTTAGATTGTAACGGGGTAACTTCTTCTGCAATTCTGGCAAAAACATTTCAAAGGTTGGATCGGCAATTTACATTGAGGACAACCAATGGATTAACTAAAGAAATAATTGAAGAAGAATTAAAAAAACAGCCAAACGAAATTTTAATTTTTAATAACGTAAAATCAGAAGATTTAAAATATTTTCAAAATTCAAGAGAACCAATTTTTATTTTTGGAGACAATAAAATTAACATTGATGAATTAAGCCAAAATATCAAAATTATAAATCCTCACCTAACAGAAAATCCAGAAACAAATAATTGCACAGGTGCAGAAATTTGTTATTTATTCTCAAAATCAATTTCAGAAGAAAATAAAGACCTATCAAGTATTGCAGTAATAGGAATGGTGGGAGAGGGAAATGAAGGAAATATTTCAAAAATTAATCAAACAATTTTAGAAGACACTACTGATTTAACTATCAAAAAAGGGCTAACTCTTTATCCTGCAACAAGGCCATTAAAAAGAACTTTAGAATATTCTACATCACCTTACATTCCAGGAGTCACAGGAAACAGTAACGGAGCATTATCACTTTTAAAAGAAACAAGGATAGATTCTAAAAAAAACCTCTTAGAATTAGATGAGGAAGAAATGTCGAGGTTAATAACTTCTATAATGGTTCTGCAGGCAAAAGATAACACCATTGAAAATATAGTAGGAAATTTATACATCTTAAGATTTTTCAACACACAGGAAGATGTAAGAGAAATTTCAGTTTTGATAAATGCATGTTCAAGATTAGGACACAGCGATACTGCAATTGCATATTGCCTGGGGAATAAAAAAGCAAAGGCAAGGGCATTAGAAATCTATACAAATTATAAACAAGAATTAGTTTCAGGATTAAAATTAGCCGAAAATATGGAAAAAATTAATGGGAAGGGGTTTGTAATTTTGAATGCAAAAGACCAGATAAAGGATGTTGTAGTTGGGACGATTTGTTCTATGATTTCAGCTTCAGCAACTTACGAAGAGGGAACGATTTTAATTGGAATGGCCTATAATCAAAATAAAATAAAAATTTCTGCAAGAATCGTAGGAAAACAGGGAAGAAATTTAAAAGACATTTTAGAAAAAACAATTACATCATTCAAAAATAATCATCCAGAAACAGAAGCAAAAGTAGGAGGACATCAGTTTGCAGCAGGTTGTTTAATTGAAAAAGAAAAAGAGGTCCCATTCATTGAAGAATTAAAAAAAACTTTAGAAATCGAAATTGTCAAAATCTAAGTTTTCAAACCCAAAAAACTTAAAAAGACATCCAATCACTTAAATCTATGGAAAGAAAAGGAAAATTCATCAAAGTTGTTTGTTCAAAATGCAAATCAAATCAAGTAATTTTTGGAAAAGCATCAACAAAAGTAAGATGTTTAGATTGTGAAACTGTTTTAGCATTGCCTTCAGGAGGGAATGCAAAAATTCGTTCAAGAGTAGAAGAAGTTTTATAATTCTAAATTACAAAAATTTAAATAAACAATCTAATATTAATTTTTATGGAAGAAGGAGATATAATTTTATGCAAGGTAGAAAGAGTAACTAATACAATTACATTTGTAAGATTGCCAAACGGAAAAGAAGGAACCATTATTTCTTCAGAAATTTCGCCAGGAAGAATAAAATTCATGCGTCAATTTGTGGTTCCAAATAAAACCATTGTTTGCAAAATATTAGAAATATCTGGAGACAATATTCATCTTTCATTAAGAAGGGTAAATTCAAAAGAAAAAAAAGAAGTAATGCAAAAATTCAAACAAGAACAATCAATAAAAACAGCATTTAATCAAATTTTGAAAGAAAAATCTGAAAATATAAGGGAAAAAATTTTAAAAGATTTTGAAAATCTTTCTGAATTTTTAGATAAATCTAAAGAAGACAAAGATATTTTAAAAAAATACATTCCAGAAGATAAAAAAAATGCAATAGAAAAATTAACTGAAAAAAGAAAAAAACATACAGAATTAAAACATGAAATCTCAATAAAATGTTTTGAAGATGACGGGGTAGAAAAATTAAAAGAGATATTTAATATTAAAAACACTGATGTTTCAATAAATTATATTTCTGCAGGTAATTTTACAGTTAGTTTAGCAGTCAAAGATTTCAAGGAAGGTAAAAAGAGAATGCAGGAATTAATTGAAGATTTAGAAAAAAAATCAAAAAAATATAATTGCGAATTTTTAGCCGTTGAAAAAAAATGAATCTTTTAAAAAAATGTAATCGGTGCAAGATTTATACCTTAAAAAAAATTTGTAAAAAATGTAATAAAGAAACTTTATCTGCACATTATAAATTTTTAAAATTAAAAGATGCACCCTCTAGAAGAACATCTTTCAAAAAATAATTTTTAATTTTTAATTTTTAATTTCAAAAAATTTTTAACAATTTTCAAATCAGATTCCCACAAAGGAGTAAGTTTAGTCCGATTATAAATTATGGCGGCAGGATGAAAAAGTGGGATCAAACAAAATTTTAATCCATTAATTTCGACATCTTGTATTTCACCATGGATGGATGTAATTCCCGGTTGTTTCTTCATTTGTTCAACATCCCCCCCAGATAAAAAAAATTTGGTTGCATAATTTCCAAGACTGCAAACAATTTGCGGTTTAATATCCCTAATTTGTTTCAAAAGCCAAGGAGTGTGGGCTAAAATTTCTTCAAAATTGGGGTTCCTATTTTCGGGAGGACGGCATTTTAAAATATTCGCAACATAAACATCTTCCAAACTCAATCCAACTGATTTCAAAAGTTTATCTAAGTTTTTCCCAGAAGCTCCAACAAAGGGAACTCCTTCTAAATCTTCCTTTCGTCCAGGTGCCTCACCAACAAATAAAATATCTGCATTCAAATTTCCCTTTCCAACTACAATATTTTCACAATCATTAAATAGGCTAGTTTCTTTAACCAATATAGCTTCGGGAAAATCAAATTCAGGATTATTTTTATTCGACATAAAATTAAAATAATTTCAAACTTAATAAATTCATCCATTAAAATAATTTAAACCCAAATAATATAAATCTAAAAGATAATTAAGCTTATGAAAACAAAAGAATTTTTCAAAAACTTTAAACCAAATGCATTAACAATAATTCTTGTGTGGTCGATAGTTTTAATTTATCGATCATTAGATTATTATACTAATTTTTTAAGATCAGATACTCAAAAAGTAATTATTTACCTTGCAATAATTTATACAATAGTGAATTTCATCGAAGGAATTCTTTATCCAAAAAGAAAGAAAGAAAATTCTAAAGGGCAAGCAGTTTTTGAAGTAATAAAAATAACATTAAAAAATATAAAAGATATAATAAAAAATCCTCAGATAAAAAAACTTCAGGATATAAATAAAAAACAAAAAAATCTTTCCCTTTTTGTATTGGTTAAATTCTTTTTCTTGCCATTAATGTTAAATTTTTTATTTGGAAATTTTTACAGTATTTTAAATGGGATTGAGGAACTTTCAAATATCACAAATTTAGCAACCTTAAATTCATTTAATCAATTAATATTTCCAATAATCATTTCATTCATTTTTTTTATAGATACGCTTTATTTTGCATTTGGATATGCTACTGAGGGAAAATCACTAAAAAATAAATTAAAATCTGTTGAACCAACTCTTTTTGGATGGGCAGTTGCATTAATTTGTTATCCACCATTTAACGGAACATTCACAAATTATATTTCTTGGTTCCCAAAAACAAATGTAATTGCATCAACGGTAACAAAGACATTTTTTCTGAAAATTTCCATAATATTTTTTCTATTAATTTATTTGAGTGCAACACTTGCATTGGGTGCAAAATCTTCAAATTTAACAAACAGGGGAATTGTTTCGAGAGGGCCCTATAAAATAATTCGACATCCTGCCTATATTTCAAAAAATATTTCTTGGTGGATAATGGTAATTCCAATAATTTCAATAAAGGTATTCACAAGTGTTTTAATTTGGTCAATAATTTATCATTTAAGGGCAATTACTGAAGAAAGGCATCTAATGCAGGATGAAGATTATGTAGAATATTGCAAAAAGGTAAAGTACAAATATATTCCATTTATTTATTGATCTAAAAATTATTTCCTGGAAATTTTACTTTTCCAAAAAATAATTCCAACAATTATAATAAAAACAAGGGAAAGAAAAATAAATGCATTTTTTTCCCCTGAATAAAAATCTTCAAAAAAATTGGCTCCATTAATATTCAATCCATTTTCAGAAAATTCCCCAACACCTCCAGAAGAGGAACTTCCACTAATAGAATCAACAAATGAAATAGAGTAAATAAATAAAAAGCTGACTAAAATTAAGAAAATTTTCTTCATCATCGAGAGATAAAATAATAAAACTTAATAAACCTAACTATATTTTAATTTTCGAAAAGTTTAGTGTAAGAAATTATAACAATTCATAATAAAATTAAACGTCAATATCTCTTAATCCGCCAGTTTCAATCATAAAAACAGTTTCATTATCCGGCAAGTCCGGACTATCAATCAATTTAGCAACACGGGAATCTTTTTTACCCCTTCTTAAATACATTCTGTAAGTGCAGGCATGTCCAACAATATTTCCTCCAATAGCTTTTGTTGGGTCTCCAAATAATTGTGCAGGATCGCTCATAACCTGGTTTGTAACATAAACTGCAAGATTATTCATTTCAGCAATTTTCATAAGATTATGTAGATATCTATTCAATCTTTGCTGTCTATCTGCTAATTGTCCCCGCCCACCATATTCTGCACGAAAGTGAGCCGTTAGAGAATCGATAATCATTAGTTTTATTGGCTCCCCATCTTTTACTAATTCGTTGACTTTTTCCAATAAAAGCATTTGATGATCTGAATTAAAAGCCCTTGCAACTAAAATATTTTTTAAAACTTTGTCTGGATTAGCACCAATCCCTTCTGCAAATTGACGAACTCTTTCTGGCCTAAAAGTTCCTTCAGTATCAATATAAACTGCCTTTCCATTTGCACCCCCCTGTTCTTCAGGTAATTGTACACCTACAGCTAAAGATAGTGCTAATTGGGTTTTACCAGAACCAAAAGCTCCAAAGGCTTCTGTAATGGATTTTGTTTCTATCCCCTTCCCCCCAAGAAGATTATCTAAATTCTTAGAACCTGTAGTAATATGGCATAAATCCTTTCTCTTTTCTTCCTGTGCAAGCCCATCACTAAAACCAAGATCCATCATTTGACGAGCAGATTGGATTGCCTTTCTTGCAGCTGCTTCACCCATTCCAGCAGTTTCAGCCAATTGTGGGGGGGTTAAAACTGCTAAACCCATTAAATCATAAATTCCTGCAGCCTCCAATTTTGCAACAGCACCAGGGCCAACCCCAGGAATATCAATTAAGGAAGCTTCTTTTTCTTTAACTTTTTTAGAAGTTTTTTTAGCTTTTTTTTCAGTTTCTCCTAAAACATCCTCTTCAGAAGTCACTTCTTCACCAATTTTTTCCTCAATTTCCTCAGGACTTTTTGATTTAACAACCATATCTCTCAAAGAACATCTAGGATTTATAAGGATTTATATGATTAAAACTAAATAATTCAATCTTCAAAATCAAATTTCTTTTTTTTAAAAAAATTGTTTGGAACCCTATATTCTTCCCATTTTACATTTCCTTTTTTAATCACTTCTTTTAAATTTTTTTCTCTTGGAGAAAGTTTTGAATTGCCACTTTTCACCTCGACAAAAATAACTTCGGAAATTTTTCCAGTAGATTCTTCATTAAAAACTATAAAATCTATTGGTTTTCCTAAAAATTTGCAATCATTTGGATTAAATTTAAAATCTGGCAAGTAGGGAGCTAATTGTTCAGAAAATTGTCCATACAAAACAGAACGGGAACGCATCACCGCATCTCTTCTATGATTCTTAATTTCATTTTCCCAATATTTATCTCTAAAAAAACTCCCTCCACGAAAACCAATACGATAAGCAACAAAAAGTCCAACAAGAAAAATAATCAAAATAAAAACAATTTCCAAAACCATCAAATCTAAGAATATTTTTTCAATTAAAAAAGTTCCTATTTTAAAAATTATTAAATCTTAATAAACTATCAAGGACAAACATCTGAATCTTATGTCCAAAAAAAACGAACTATTTAAAGATTATTAAAGGCAAGTTTCATAAGTTTGTGTCCAACCACTAAAAGAACCAACCATAGAACATCCCCCGTTAGGATCATTATCACTCACAGAAACTCCTGAATTTGCCCAAATATTGCCACAACTAGTTACTTCAACCATATCGCCACCCATTGTTCCAAACCTACAATCATTCCCAAAAATATTCTCTTCAACTCGGGCATTTGTAGAACTTGGAAGATTAAGATCATGAACTAAAATAATAGAAAGTGCACCACCATTAATCCAATTTTTCCTTATAATGAGATTCTCGATAAGTCCACTGAATTGTCTTGCAGATACCACGCTAGCTCCCTCTTGGACGTCTAAATTATTACATTCTATGTATGCATCCCCCCCAGTAATCTGAATCGCATCGTTATGTGTCACTCCAAATATAACATCCAGATCATGGATCCAATTTCCTTCAACAATAGTCTTTTCTTCTCCTGAAAAAAGTTTAATAGCATCCACAGAATTAGAGAATTCATTTCCTAGAATTCTCATCGAACTTCCAAGAATATGTGCAGAAATAGCATTTTTAAAAGTACTATGCTCTATCATAATCCCATCACTATAACCACTTGATGACTGAATACAATAATTAAAACCACTACAATCCATAAACACATTACTGATAGTTGTATCTGCAAAATTTGGACGAATCTCAACATACCCATTTATCTCTGAATTCGTCACAGTTACATCATCAGCATTAATCCTAAGGTGACCAGTTATAATTGCATTACTAATTATTGTTCCAGGGGTTGTAATAGTCATAGGGCCAGTATAAGGGATTAATGGACCTACAGGAGTTTTATATCCAGTATTACTCGGCCCAGGTTTTCCATTAGGACAATCATTTACAGGTGCAGGATTAGCACCACAATCGCTAGGACAACTGAGGAAATTTTCACCAACTCTAACATCACAAATTCCATTCCCGCAAGAAGTGTATTTTTGAAGAGGAGGAGATTTCTGAATAGAATCCCTATAATTAAAATAAACAACCAACGCTATAACAACAACTGCAATGATTAAAAGAACTTTAGAAAGATTATTATTTTTAGGCATCATCTTCTTTTTCATCTAATCTGGGGGGGATGGAAAGTATTTAAACTTTTCCTAAAAATCACTCACTAGTCTCTAAAACTTCAATCAATTTCTCAACATCAACTTTCTCAATATTATTCGCAACAACTTCAAGATTATTAAATAATTGGTTTCGCTTAACATTTCCCGAAAGATAAACTTCTGTTCCCATAAAATCATCCCTAAACAAAATAGATTTTTCAGAATCTTTCAAATCATCTTCCGGAACTAAGCTATTTATTGAATCAGAAAACATTACAACCCTCATTGTTTCAGTCCCATCATCTAAAACAAAATTCAAAATAGCTCTGCTCTTTGGAGTAACCGCCCCATGTTCTGCACAATTAAAGAGCTCTCCTTCAGAAATTACTTTTTTATTACATTCTGGACAAACAGAATAGAATCTAGGTTGAAAAATTTGAACTACAATTCCCCTAACCTTGATAGTCTGACCTTGTTGTGCGTCGATTAAGGATTTTTCAGAAATAGCGAGTTCAGTTTTAACATTTTCAAAAGCTTGAGAACTCTTTTTAATTTCAGAAAAACTTGAAAGGTGAATTTCATTCTCCTTAGTAGAACCGTTTTTTATTTCAACAGAATCTCCTTGTTTCAATTCCTCATTTTCAAAAAGAGAGATATGATTCACATCCCATAAAACTGCCTTAGAATTTCCAGTTTCGTCTGCAACAATAAAATTTAAAACTTTTCCTGAACGGCCATTTTTTTCGAATTCCCTAACGGGGAAAACAGTCACAATTTTTCCAACAATATTTACTTTCTTCATTCCATGCATTAACTCACTAATCTTCAAATCTTGATCTTCAAAACTTATTCCAAGTTCTGCAGAAATTATTTGTGCAGCACCTTCTTTAGAAATCAGTCCAGAAAGTTTTGCTTTTTTTGCCTCAACCATTCTTTCAATTTCCTCCTTAGGTTTATCTGCAGATTTCGCAATTCTCTCCAAGAGTAACTCATAATTTTGCATTATTTAAAAAATTAAGAAGACTATTTAAGTATTATTGGACTTTAGTCTTAAATAATTCAATTAATTGAAGATTTCCAGATAAAATTATAACTCAAAAAGTTTATAAACTAAACTCAAGAAGGACAATTATGAAATGTATAAGTTGTAAAACAGAAAACCAAAATAGTGTAAAATTTCCATGTCCAAAATGTAAAAAGGAACTAAAAAGATGCGAAAAATGCCGAAGTTTATCTATAGAATATAAATGTGATAATTGCGATTACAGAGGACCCTAATGGCAACAGCAGGAATTCAATTTAAAATAATGCCGGAAGGTGTTGATGTAAATTTAGAAGAATTAAGGGAAAAAATCAAAGAAAAAATAAATAACTTTGAATCAGGGGTTTTTAATGAATCCAAAGAGGAACCAATTGCTTTTGGGTTAAAGTCACTACTAATAACTTTTGCATTATCAGAGGATAAGGAAGTTGAAGATGTTGAAAAAGAGATAAGAGAAATTGAAGGAGTTTCATCTGTAGAATTAATGGATTACAGAAGAGCAGTTGGTTAATCCATAAATTTATAATTCTAAAAAAACTATTTTAAGAATGGCATTTACAAAAGAGGAGGCAGACAGTGTAAAAGAGCATCTTTTAAAACAACTTACTAATTTTCCAGAAAATAAAAGGGTTGAGATAAGAAACCAAATAGAATCTATGAGTCCTGAACAAATAGAAAATTTTGTTAATCAAAATAATTTAAAACATCTTGGAAGTTCATGTATTTTTTGTTCGATTGTGGGTGGAAAAACAGACTCATTTCAAATTGCAGAAGATGAAAAAAATATTGCAATTCTTGAATTAACCCCGTTAAGTAAAGGACACACATTAATAGTTCCAAAAGAACATTCCAAAGAAGTCCATACATCTTCAAAAATATTTTCGGAAAAAATCTCAAAAATACTTGAACAAAAATTTAATCCAAAAAAAATAAAGATAAATGAAATTGAAATCATGGAACATAAACTTTTAGAAATAATTCCATTATATGGTGATGAAACTGAAAGGAAACAAATTTCCGAAATAGAATTAAAAAATCTTCAAGAAGAAATTTTAGAAAACGAAGAATCCAAAAAAGAGGAAATTAAAAAAGAAAAAATTGAAGAAGTTCCAGAAATTGAAATTCCAATAATAAGTCCAAGAATTCCTTAAAAGAAATTAATTAAAATTCCAAGAAATTTTGTTCTCAGGAAAAAATAAGCTAAAAATGCAATTAAAAATGCAGGGGCAAAAGGCAGGCCATCTTTAATTTTAACATTTTTTAAATTCTTCATCAAATCCACTTCTTCAGAAGATAAACCGTCCCAATCTGCGCGAATCAATTTTCCCTTAACACTAACATCGTTAACTAGCCAGTCTCCTTCACGAAGCTCCTTACCCGAAATAGATTTTATCATTGAAACTTTTTCAAGCCCTTTAGAGAAAATATAAATCAACGGGAGAAAAAGAAAAATTATTGAAAGCGGAATGAAAAACCATTTAACAAAACCGATTATAAAAAACGCAACCCCTACCATAAAAAAATACATAAAAAAAGGATTCCTATATTGTTTTTTCATTTCCAAATTCACTTTTTTGAAATCTTTTGAATAAAGAAAAAGTGAATAACCAAGCCCATAAACTGAACCAGAAATCATCAAAAGAAAAATAAATGTAAATATATTAGTAAAAGTTACATAATAACTTGCATCAAGAAAAAATAATGTCATCGCAAATAATAATTTTGCATCTCCCCCTGCAAAAACCCTCCCATAATAAAATAAATTGGCAAAAATAAACATCACCAATAAAAAAAATCCGGAATGAAGAACTAATAAAGGTGAATTATCAAAAATTGATTTGAAAATAACAAAAGACAAACTAGCAAAAACTAAAAATAAATTGAGCCAATTATCAATTTCTCTTCGTTTCAAATCTTGAAAACTTGCAATCAAAATTCCTATAAGGAAAAGCCAAAAAAGAAATCCAGAAATCATCTTTTCTTATTTTTCTTATTTTTTTCTTTAACTCCTAAATCTTCGGAAGATTCTTTAACTTCAGCAGTACGAAATTTCCCACCACGTTTATATCCTCTGGCAAGTCGCTTTCGCTTCAAATCTTTCTTCGTTCTTCTTCTATCATTTCCGCCGTAATCCATTAAACTTTCTCCACAACATATTTATTATTTTCAAACTTTATTAAATATTCTCTTTCAAAATTATATGTAAGGTTAACAGGAAAATTTAGTTTAGCAGGTTTCCCCACAAGGTTAATTTTTTTCCCAACAATCCCTCTTGAAAAATAAAGTTCCCCATTTTTCACATTAAGCTTTCCTGAAGGATACAAAGTATTTTTAAAAAAATCGCCGCTATTTGCCCTAGCATTATCCTCGGCATCAGCCCCATTAACTGTCAAATCATTAAAAATAAATTCAGTCATTTCGCCCTCTTGTTTAAAATTATCTAAAAAAATATCTAAAAATTTTTCATTAAATTGTGTATTTGGAAAATTTCCTCCAGAAACACTCAAAGAATCTTCAATAAGCTGAACTTCACGAATCTCAAACATTTCCAAATCTGTTTGAATAGCAATTACTTCTCTTGGAGAAACTAAAAAATTAGGCGTTTCTTGCTGTTGAGAAAGATAAATTCCTATAGACATTCCACACAAAAACAATGTTAAAATAATGATATAAAGTCCAAAAAATTGTGCTCGATTATTTTTCATCAAGAACCTCCTGTCCTCGCACGAACAAGACTTTGGTCATAAGGAATTCCGCGAACTAAAAAAAGTCGAAATTTAACTAATTTAAGATACCTATCACCATAAGAAAAATAACTTGAGGCAGAAATTTCTTTTAAATTCTGTTCTGAAGGTTCATAAACTTGGATACTTCCAGCAGTATTGCTAACTTTATTAATTATGGTAGATGCAAGTGCAAATAAGGTCAAAATAATAATTACTGCAATCGTAACAAAAAATAAAACGGCAATACTCCCAATAACCCCTTTCTTATTCATGGTTAACAAAAACCTCCAAATCGATTATTCCTTCAAACAAATTATTTGAAGAATTAATAAAAACCGGATAAGTTTCCCTAAAACTTCCAGGTTCATATTTTTTCAAATTATTGACTGCAGAGGGCTTATTTTTAAAAATTTCCTTAATCCACGACGCCCCCGAATCTCCTTGATAAAAATTATCCAAATTTTTTGGAGGATTACTTTGATTAATTACTGCATTTACAAAAAATCTTTCCCCATCAAAATTTTCGAAACCACAATAAAATAATAAATTATTTTTACTAGTTGAAGGGTAATCCTCCAAATATAAAATTCCTGCAGGGGCTAAACAATCAACAACTTCCCTCGCCATAATTTGTGCTTCAACATCCCTAACATCAATATGATGTTCATAAAAAATTGAGAAAACTCCCAAAACAATAAATGCAATAAAACTAACAATAATAATTCGATAAATCATCATAATACTTTCTCCTGCAGCCCCCTTCTTTCCAAAAATCATTCAACAATCACCACAAATTTATCAATCTCTTCAATAGCCGAAACAGAATATTTAGTAAAATAAGGGTAGCCTTTCAAAGAGGAAAGTCCAGAAACCGCAATAAAAATTCTTCCTTCTTTGATTTCAACTTTTTGAACAATCCCATAATAATTATCTCTGGAAATAGTAAAATTCATCCCAGGAACTGCAGAATCAATCAACAATGCCATTTGTTTTTCTAAAACTTGTTGACTGACTCCTCGAGAATTTATTTTACTAGAAACTGCCATAAAAAATATCGCAAAAATCAAACCAATTAAAATTATCTGAACAACGACCTGATTTAATATCCCCCCTCGCTTATCTCTCATAAAATAATTCACAAAACAAACTTAATAAAACTATTTATAAAAATTTTCCAATAGCCATTTTAATCGCAAAACCAACAGCAATAAGAATTGCAAGATAAATAATCCATTTTATCGTTTCATCAACAGTCTGGGCTTTTTTATTCATTTTAAGGGACTCTCATAAAATTATAAAATCCATTTTCAAATTTCATTTTTATTTTTTCATTATATTTCAAACTCCATGCACCTCCATAAGTTCCATCCAATGAGGCAATATTTGCTAAATTCGCACAATAACTGCACCACGGAATTCCACTTTTCAAAGAACACATACAATAAACATTTTTATAATCAAGCTCATATTTTCCATAAGGTTCAAATCGTTCACCACTTATATTAAAACGTAAGGGAATTTTATTTCCAGTCCTATTCCCAAAATAAATAAGAAATAGGTCAGCACCCTCAGTTTTTTGCCAAATTGAAAATTCTCCTTCACCACCATTATCCACTACAGAAATTTGGTCAACAAACATATCAAAAAACGCTTCAGAATTTCTATCGATAATATCTCCCGAAGGAGCAATAAAATTATAGAATAATAAAATTATAGTGATAATTCCTGCAGCCGCAATAAGCAATTCAATAATTTCCTTCGTAACCATCTCCCCCCGCCTATCCTCCATAAAATAATTCACAAAACAAACTTAATAAATCTAACCAATTATAAAAACAAAACTTTATATATTTGTTAGTCATTCTAAAGTCATGAAAAGAACTCTTGAAAGTTTAATTTCCAAAACAAAATCTGGCTTAAAAAACGCAACCCTTGGGGCAATAATGTTAACCCCTCTTGTTGGAAATTTAAATGAAGTTCAAGATGTAGATCCTTTCAAAAACCTAAGAAGACCCTCTCCAAAAGAGGTTCAAAATTTTCAAAGGAGAGGGGAAAACGACCAACAAGCAACCTATGATTATTTCGTTCAAGAATCAAACCAATCTTCAAATTTCTCATCAACAAAAAAAGGACTCTATGAAATATTTGAATCTGAAGGAATTATTTCAACAGGAAGATATCAAAATGAATCTTCACAGCCAAAGAATTCAATGACGATAACAAACAAATTAGACAATTCCTTTGGAAAAATATCTTTTTCATATGATTTAAGACAAGACCTAGAAACCAAAGGACAAAGATTATTTGAGGAAAATTCTTCAAGAACAAATGTTTATTTCGCAGTCCCAAAAGATTCACTCGAAGGGATTTATCAAGAAGTTTCAGTATTTGACTATTCAGAAAAAAGGCACAAAACACTTTTCGCAACAGACGGGGCAAATCAAAGATTAGAAGAACAACTTGGAAAATTCAACAGAGGAATTGCAACATTAAAAGGTCAACAACAGCAAGATTTAAACGAAGCAAAAAACGAATATGAAATTGCGCTAGATAATGCAATAGATTTAGCGCCTGGAAAAATTGGAATGGGACTTAAAGCAGGAAAGAATCTCCTAAAAAAACTTGGACAAAAAAACGAAGAAAAAAGAATCCAAAATCTTCAGGAAAAATTCGGAGAAGATTATGAAATAATCCGAATGCCTTCAAACTCAACAAACGGAAGCCTCTCAGAATTATTTTTCACTCACGGAATCACTGGAAGAAAAACCATTCTAATCTACAATCCGGAAAAAATCAAAGACGGACAGAAAATCCATATTTCCGCACCAAATCTAACTTTCACAAAGATGCAAAACGGACTTGAAAGAACAACAGAAATTGGAGGATTAGAATATGAAATCGCTTTAGAAACTCAGGGAGACCATGAAGGAATTTATGGTGATTGGGTTTCATTTTATGAAATTATCCAAGAGGGGGACATCTATAATAATGGGCATTTTCAAATTTCTCTTAAAAAAAACCCTAAAGGAAATATTGACGTCAGATTTGGAATCCTAGAACAAGATTTTGAAGCAAGCACATTTATTGAGGAAAATCATATTGAAGAATACACCTCTCAGCTTGAAAAGACAGGGCATAAATATATTATTCAAAAAAAGGAAGGTTTACATCCATTTATAAGAGTATTTAAAGAAAGTGAATATTTTTCAAAAAATTGTAAATTTCAAACTAATGTACCTTTATTTTCTTCAAGAGCAATAAACAGTTTAAAAAATCAGGATTATAGCATACAACAAATTAAAGATATAAAAAAATTTTCAGATAATTGGTGGAATAAAGAAGTATTTCTAAATTCATTTACAAATAACTTCAAAACTTCCCGTAATCAAAAAGATCTCAATTTCTTAAAGAAAATAAGTCTCAAAACTCTTGGTCCAAACACCCTATTATACACACATGATTCTGAAGATGCAGATAATGATAACTTCCTTTTGGTACGTAAAGGTAGTATTGCTAAAAGTGCCTCATTAAAAGAATTTTATGGAGAATGGAGTCCAATTATTCAAAGAAAGAAAATAGGTATGCAGTTTGCAGAAACTAAATACAAAATAAATTCAAAATCCGTCTTTGAAAATAAAATTAATAAGGTATTCCAATTAGATAACTCATTTTTTGGTTTTGGAAATGAAGATGGTATAACCATCATAAACCATAAAGGGGATATTTTATTCGGAGAAAGTTTTAGTAATCAATTTCATCATGAAATACAGGAATTTCTTGAAAAATCGTATCCTGAAAATTCGTCTAAAAAAATTAATCAAAATAAAAAGGTTCTTTTTAAAGATAGCCAAGAATATAAACAAATAAAATCAGATCTCAAAGAAATCTCTCAAATAATTGAATTTTATAAACTGAAAAATAAGCAAAAACTTCCAAGAAATTCGATAGAATTTCAAAAAATACTTGAAGATAATTATGGCTTGGAAAAAAAATATTTTGAAGATCCTTGGGGAAGAGAGTATATTTTTGAAAAAAATGGCAATAAATGCTTATTCAAAACATTAGGTGCTGATGGCTCACCAGGAGGGACTGGAAAAAATGAAGATGTTGTTGTTAGGGAGGATTATCTTAAAAGAAGTTGGGAACTAGAAAGAGATATGGAGGGTATACACGACGGACTTATAACATATTTTCAAAAAAATGGAAAAATTCCGAAAGATTTGATGGAACTAAAAGGGATCTTAGAAAAAAACAGTTTCGGAAAATATGTTTTAGACCCTAATCTAAAAGATCCTTGGGGGAGGAAGTATATTTTTGAAAAAATTGCCGATCCAGAATATTTAATAAATTTAAAAACTCTTGGAGAGGATGGAATTCCGGGAGGGCTTGGAGAAGATGAAGACATCACTCGAAGTTTTAATTATTAAAAAATATAAACCTATAAAATTGATATAACAATAAACCAAACCATCCACTCAACAATTCACGTTCATCAATTCATAAATCCCTGTAACCATATAACCATCTAAAAATTCTCCACGAGGCAACATATAATCGTCTGAATCCCCTACAGAAACAAAACCTTTACCATTTTCCTGACCTATCCAAAAATTAATCTCTCCACGAAGTGGCCAAGCCAACTTTAGAAAATATTCCCCCTGAAGACCTTCTAACGAAATAAGAGGGTAATCATCCGAAGGTATCACAATGTCATTAACAGTATACTCCCTTCCAAGAACATCGATTGTTTCCCAAGAAATTGTACTCACTAGCCCCCTTTCCCAAATAATATTTTGAATCCCGACTACATCAGATCTTTTTTTATTTTTTTCGTCAATAAACACTTTTAACTTGTCGATATCGGTGTCCGAATCCAAATCATTGTCAGAATCATATTTCAAAGACTTTGAAAAACTATTTGAAATTTTATTAGAATTGTTTGGAAAAATGGCCTGAGGAGCCTTCGGCCCACGATTTCCGAAGTCTTCAGTACCATACAAAAAATAATCTGATTTCCAAGAAAGAATTTCTCTATATTCACTCAAGTTCATAGTTTTATAATGCAAATCATCATCAGAATCCTTAAATGGCCAAACAAAAGTGAAGTCATCCATTTCTCTCTTGAAAAATTTAAGCATTTCATTAGTTCCTTTTTCAGAAGCTAACATTCGAGGATATAAATAATTTCCATCAAATTTCGGATAAAAATAAATATCCCACACGCCATTCCAACCAACTGCAAACATTAATTCATCGTCAGAATCACCATATTTTAAAATATCTCCCCCATCTGAAATAACCCCTCTATCAATATTTAAATTTGAATCTATAAATCCAAAAGAATTTTTACCACCATAAGCATAACCATAAAATACTTCTAAATCCTCATACATTTTATCAAAACTATCTAAAGCGAGTTCATTTGACAATCCAATAGTTTTATTTCTAAGTTCCCAATAAAATTGAGAATCCTTAAGATTATTTTTTCCAGTATTAAATCTGTATTCTTTCAGGGAAATGGGAATTAGAAAAAAAGAGGTCATCGTTTTTCTTGAATGTTGCCTTCCTGGAACAGCTATAGGTCTATTTTGCTTATCTACAAACTTCTTATGCCATGTAGATCGTTGATTGGCATAAACCTCTCCACCCTTATAATCCCAGCTCCAAGAAAACTTCTCCCCCCCAACACTAGCATTCAGGACACAGCTCTTCTGAGGGCCCCTACAAATATCTAACGATTTAAAATCATTCTCTCCAAACAAATCAAGCCGATAACCCTCAGCACTTCGTCCATTTAAGTAAATCATCGCTTCTAAAAATTCATCTCCTCCACGAACAAGAGGATTAGTCAAATCAAGAGTTCGACACCCAGGAAGGTCTCCCTTAAAATCATCCTTCAAATTAAGTAAAATTAAAACCTCATCAAATTTTCCACCAATTTTTTCAACAAGAGGATTTATACCCCCACTCGTAAAACCAAAAATAATCAAAGCAACAACAACGACCAACAACACAAGAGATATCAATTTCCCCATTGACCAATCAATAGAACCTTTCTTAAAAACCATCTAATTACCAAACCTCAAAAGATTTTTTATCCCTTCAAGAATCGCCCCACCTTTTTCATTAAATAAAAACATAAAAGCAAAAACCAAAACTAACAAAACAACAACTGCAATTAAAATCTTTCCAATTTCCTCAAGCTCCATTTTTATTTTTCACCACCATCTCATTATTAAAAAGTGTTAAACATTCAACACACTAAATAAAATAAAAAAGACATTAATAAAGATTTCTAAAATCTAACAAGTAATTGCTGGGCAAGGAGAGACAGCCATATTTGAATATTCACCCGTACCATTAATCCAATCATTACAGGTTCCATTGGAATGCGTAATAATTGCTGAAGGGTCTGAAGAGTCAACATACTTTACGACTCTTTTTTGAATACAGAATCCTGTTTTATCTTGAGTTGAACAAGCAAGATCACAAGATTGTTTTACAGTATTTACATTAGCTTCTCCGCCACCTAAATTAGTAATTTTATTCCACATATTATTCCACCCTGTAGAAAATCCAAAAATCAAAAAAACTAAAACTGCAATTCCTAAAACAATCAAAATAATTGTTCCAAGAGTCAAGTTCTGTCCCTTTTTATTCATCACCATAAACAAACTATAACTCTTTCCCTTATAAAACTTTCTATAAAAAAATTTAAGGCAAAGTTACGCCAATCCTGAAAGTGCAATCGCCGCAACAATAGACAATCCAACAATCGCACCGAGGGCAACAACAAAATAAAGGATAAATGTTATCTTCAAATTCTTCCCCGTTTCATAAGTTGTTTGTAATTGGTCTCGTCCAGATTTAATTGAAACTAAAGTTCCTGTTAAAATAAAAACTATCTCTATCAAATAAAACCCCACAACAATCTGCAACCAATAAGTTGGAATCATTGTGGAAATATCGAATATAGAAAGTATCCCTTCAATTCCTCCAGCACCAAATGCTTCCGAAGTACCCCCACCTTCAAACATCGCAGAGAGGTTTCCTAAAATTGTCGTAATCATTCCAGAAAGACCGACGATAATTCCAGAAAGAAGAGGTGCTAAAAAATTCATATTAGATTTCATATCCGAAATTATTCCGGCGAGTAAATCATTCAATCGAGAATCAATCTTCCTAATATTTTTAACATATTCCGAAATCGACATTAAACTTCTCGCTGCAACCTTCAAACCTTTCTTAACAGATTCGGTTAAAATTCTCATTGAAGTTTCAACCAATTGGGAAGGATAAAAAATCACGGCACCCCTTTTAGGGTCAAACAAAGCTTTCTCAAGGTTCATTCCAAGACTTTGGATATTCTCATTAACAATTCTAAAAAATCCTTCTGTGGAAGTTCCTTTGGTGGATTCACTAACTTTAGCAAAGGCAATTTCTGCAGGAGTTCCATCGCCTATTCGATTTCCCAATTGAAACAAAGAAGAAGTAAATTCATTTTCAACAGACTTATATTTATCTCGAGCAACGATAAGCTCTTTAGTTTTCATTTTAAATGCAACAACAAACATAATAGCAAAAGAGGCGGGAACAAACAAACTAAGAACTAAAGATAATGTGCCGAAGGGACCAACCAATTCTCCGGCGGCATTTGGAAAAATCCCAAAAATTCCAGAATCTCCAAGAAATCCGACACCTATTTCTTTCCAACTATAATCTCTCGCCATATTCAACCATTCAGGAACTGCAGTATATCTCCAAAGAAACGGAATTATCCCAAGGATAAAAAATGGAAGTCCAACCAATGCCCCAATCCAATAAGGTTTGTTACTCAAATAAGTTTGATATAATGGATTTTTCTTTAACAAACTAGACTCCCCATAACCTCCAGGCCGTTTCATCACCACATTTCTAGTTAGAAAAATAACCATAAACGGAATTAAAAGATTAAAAATAACCATCACATGATACCATTTAATCGCTCCTGCCAACATCGTAGATGCTAAAGGTAAAATCGCCAAAGCAAGAGTAGGTAAAACAATTCCAAGCATATAAATATTTGTTAGAGGGGCCTTAACATCGTGAGTATATTTTAACATCTTGTCATAAACCCCGTCAAGAATTACTTGGAGAGATTTCTCCAAAACTTCAACTCTCCGAATTTCTTCAGATTCGTACAAACTAGATTCAACCAAATGAAATGCTTCAACGAATTCCCCACTGTAATCCCTCCATCCAGTAAGATAGCTATCCAAACTATCTTTAACCGTAGAAAATTTTCCAACTTCGACATCCCAAAAAATCTTGTGAAAGTCTAAAGATAGAGGTTCATCTAAATGTTCTGCTGCAAAAGCAATCGCTTTTTCCAAATTAGAAGTATGTTTCATATAAATAACAATATACAAAATTGCTGGGACCATCTGACTACTAGCTTTCAAACGCCAACGAATTGCAAGTTGTTCAGGAATTTTAGAAGAATAGAAAAATAGAAAAATAGAAAAAACTAAAACTAAAAAAAGCAACATAAATGAATAAGTTTCTGTCAAAAGCCAAATTGAAATAAAAATCAAAATTCCACCAAATAAGGAAAGAAATAAAATCATTGTAGAAAGAACGACCGCTTCGGATGGAGTAATGTTCAAATGAGCAATTTCTATTGCACGTCCAATTCGATTTTTATCTTTCTCTCCAACTTTAATTTTAAATGCATTCCCTAAAGTTTTACACCATCTTTCATAACGGCTAAATTCGGGAGACATCCCGGCACGAAACGTTTCATAACTTTTACTAAATTTATTTTGTGCAGGACGCTCCTCATAATTTTTTATTTGCCCATCTATCTTCGCACCATATTTTTTCAAAATATCGTCTGTAGAAGTCATCTTTTCACCTCCTCACGACGCAACAATTTCGAAACAGCCAAATCAATAAATTGTTTCTTGTTAACATACTTAAATTTATTTTTTTCTAAATTAATAAACTCTTCGACACGCTTCAAAAGTTCAGAATCAATTTTAACAACAGAATCTAAAGATTTTTTAACCATAGTTACTTCCAGTAACTCAAAGTAACTTTATAAATCTAATCTCTTCGCCTCTTTTTCAAGCCATTTTTTCCATTCAGGAAAAACACGTTCACTAGTTGGCAACCCAATTTCTTCATTAACCCCATTAGAAATCTGGTGAAATGCATTATTTGATTTTACGGTAAATTCTGCCTCCAACAATTCAGGTAAATTCATTTTTTCAGAAAAAGAAACGCTTTCTTCTTTTATTTTTTGTCTTAAAACAACATTGTCCCAAACAGCATCCCAATTTCCTGCCCATCCACGAACATTGGAAGCAATATCTTTCATAATCTCAGAATTACCATTAATTAAATCATCAGAAGGTTTTATTTTATCTTCCTTAACATCATACTTCATCAAATCAATAAATCCTCCTTCTGCCAGAGGGTCTTTTTCCCAGTGTTTTCTAACTTCCGAAATTTGTAAAACTCTTCTCCAAGATTTCAATCCATCTGGAGATTTAATAGGGTTTGCAACCACAATTAAATCTGTTGCTTTAAATGAAGTAATGGGGACTTGCAAATCATTAACAACTCTATCAAAAACGGAATAGGGGCTCCCTCCATGAATAGTTCCTGCAACTACATTTGCCAAAGCACCAACCCTCATTGCCTCATAAAGTGCCTTCGCTTCAGAAGAACGAATTTCACCCACAATCAGAGAGGAATCCCCTAAACGAAGACTTGCGCGAATTCCTTCTTCTGCAGAAACTTCAGTAGATTCTCCCGCCAATGCACTCCTAACTTTCATAGACAAAATATCGTAATCCAACCGTCTCATTTCTGCAACAGGCAATTCCAAAGTATCTTCAATAGTCAGGATTCTATGACTCGGCATAATCTCCAAAAGTAAACTTCCTAAAAGAGAAGTTTTTCCAGAGGAACGAGTTCCTGCAACTAATAAAGTTCTAGCTCCATCAATCATAAAACTTAACAAGCCAGCCCCTAAACTATCAATCATTTTATTTTTAACAAACAGAGGGAGTGTCCAAGGATTACTCCTATGTCGTCTCAAGGTATATGCAATCCCACTTGCAGAAAGAGGTTGTTGAATAATTGCAATTCTCGCACTCATATTTTCAAGATTTAAGCTGGTGTCTAAAACAGGGTTTGCCTCATCAAGAGCACGACCTGAAGACATCCTAAATTTTGCAGCCCAAGAATCTGCATCTTCCTGAGAAGGGATTAAATTAGAAACACATTCTCCAAAATCATTATGTTTAACAAAAATCGGAGAAAGAGAAACAGGGGCATTAACCATAATATCTTGCAAATTTTCATCTTTCAATAAAACTTCCAAAACCCCAAAACCGATAGTATGTCTTACCAAAATAGTTGAAAGTTTGATTAAGTTTTCATAGTTAAGTGAAATATTTTTATTAGCAGCTAAATCTTTAAGCAAATCTCGAGCAACATTCAAAAAAATTTGCCTGGTTCTTTCAGAATCATTAAATTCTTGTTCAGTTGGACGATGTTCAATTAAAACATTTCTTGCCAAATTAAGTAAAAGATGATAATCATCATTCAAAAGATATTCTGGAGGAGTCAAATGATAAACCAATTTAGATTTATTTGGTCTCTTAAAAATTGTGACTAGGCTAGTATCAGGACCTTCAGAAATAGTATATTGTTTAATTATTTCTGCATCTGAGGGAATTTTAGCAACCATTCTTGTAAATGTGAAATTTGGCATAATATCTGCCCTAAAAACTTCAGAATAAATATTCCTATCTCCCGTAGAATAAACATCAAAACTTAATTTTAATTTTTTAATAATTTCAAGTTCTTCAAATTTTCCAACAAGATTTTCCAATAAATTAACATATGCTACATTGTCTTTCCCTTTTTCCCTTAAAGCACGTTGTTCAAATAATGAATTTTTCAAATTACGATAAGCTTTCAAAGGGTCTTGTTTCAAAAGTCCATTAAAAATAAAATTCAAAAAAGAAAACGCCTCGTGATATGAACTCCCCAATAAAGAAAGATTTTCAACAGACGTTATTTTTTCCTGATTAACAAAAAATTCATAAAGATTTGAAATTTCAATAAGCATCTTAACTTGGGGGAAATCATGAGAATAATTTCTTTGTTGAACAAATACAATCCTACTAACATTTGGATCTTCTTTCAGGTTATCTAAAGTCCTTGCCATAACTTCTCCAGAATCTATCATAGAAGGAACAAAGGGTGCTCCAAGATAATTAATATACATTACATTTTCTCCACTTTCACGAATAATCTCGTAAGAATATAATGGGGATCCTGCCTTAAACATCATTTTCAAAATTCATAAATGACAAATCAAAACCAATTTTTATTTTATTCCTCATCTTTTCCTCCGCTAAGATAAATAAAAACCCATATTAAAATTTATGTATATATTAAAATAACCAAAATTATTATAAACTTCTTAAAACATAAAATCCTATGGTAAATCAAAAAACTGGAGAGGATAACTTTCAGTTTCTTCTAGCAGATTTTAACACTCGATTAAGAGATATATCTGAGAGAAATCGGTTAATCAGGGAAAGAGTTTTATTATTGGGTCAAAATTTAATTTCATCAAAGCAAGAATCTGAAGAGAGTTTAAGAAAAATAAGAAAAGAAAATGAAGAGATAAAAAAGAAAATAGAAAATTTAGAAAAGATTTCAAATAGTTTATTGACAGAGTTTAATAAATTTGTAAAAAGGGATGAAATGATTTTAGTTGAAAGAATGTTAAAAGATTTTCAACCACTCGAATTTATGCGAAAAAAGGATGTAGAAGAGTTGATTAATCAAAAATTTTCAACTAAGAAAGAAATAAAAACCAAAGGTTCCAATAAATAACATGGCCACATTAGACAGAATTATTGAACTTCAATCAAGAGGTTTTTCTCAAGACCAAATAGTTCAACAATTACAAAATGAAGGGGTTTCTCCAAAAGAGATTAACGAATCTCTAAATCAAGCAAATGTAAAAAATGCAATTTCTCCACAGGAAAATATACAGCAAACAGAGCCCCCAGCACCACAATATTCTGAACAACCACAAGAATCTCCACAACAGGAACAATCACCTCAAGTACCTTCTCCTGAAGGGCAATCACAACAATCTCCAGAAATTTATCCTGCAGAAAATCAAGAGTATTACCAACAAACACCTCAGGCATATTCAGGGCAAGAATACTATCCTCAAACAAATTCACAAGATACCAGTGCAATCTCAGAAATAGTCGAACAAGTAGTTTCTGAAAAATTAGAAAAATTTCAGGAAAAGACAGGAGACATCGGGCAATTTCAAATAGACATTAAAGAAAAAGTTTCAAATATAGATGAACGATTAAAAAAGATAGAGAATTCAATAGATAAATTACAGCAAGCAGTTATTGGGAAAATTGGAGAATTTGGAGAAAGTTCTGCAATGGTCCATAAAGATTTAGAAAATTTGCACGGAACAGTTTCAAAATTGATGAATCCATTAATTGACAATGTAAATGAACTGAAAAAGAAATCAAAATAATTTAATAAATTCAATTTTCAATTAATTTTTTTCAAAAATTTTAAATTTAATTACCGATTTTCCAAGAAACAACTCCTGCAATTAACAGAAGAAGAATCATTCCAAACCAATCAGTGTTAAACCATGATTGAACAGATCCCCAATCAATAACCCAATTAAAAACGTATGCAGAAGAAACAACAAAAAATGCTGCAATTATTCCAAGAAACGCCCATGAAAACCAATTTCCTTGAGTCATAAATTTAAACGGTTCTTTCCAGGGCAAAAATGCAATCAAGGTAACTAAGAAAAATAATGAGACCACTCCGACCGCAAACCATGCAGAATTAAATTGCACAAATTCAACGAGAGAGGCCTCAACGATAAAAAAACTAGAAACTATAAACGAAATAAATAATGAGACTGCACTATTTTCTCCCAAAATTCCAGTCTTTTTCAATAAAGCAAAAATAACAATAAACACTAAAAGAAAAGAAAAGATAGGCATAAAATAATTTATTGCAGAAAATGAAACTTCGGAGACCATTCTTAATTTTTCCCACCAGAACTGGCACTAACAATTATTGCAATTAAGACTCCAAGGATTATCAAGGACCAAACATATTCTGCAAACCATCCTCCAAAACCATAATATCCTGTCCAACTATCCCATGAGCTCAGGGCCCAAATAACAACCCCTACACCAGTAAGCCACCCAATAAAACTAAGTTTCTTTTTATGTTCTTCTTTATCCAAATCAAAGAAAAAGCCAATTAAGATTAATAAGACTAAAAATACTGAAAGCCCAATTCCAAACCTTGGAAAAATCACTGCAAAAAATTCGGAAACATAATCAAATTGTAATGAAAGGAGCCCAAGAGATGCAGCAACAATAGACATAATTGGACGATTTTTTCCAAGAATTTCCGATTTCTCAAGAATTGCAAAAACAACTGCAAAGATTAAAAGAAACGGAATTACATAAGAGAATACACCTAATTGAGTCCATTGATTTAAAATATCTGTAATCGTTACAACCATAATAATCAATAGAAATCTTATTTATATATGTTTTGTCCAATACCTAATCACTGCTACTTTTTCCACTTCCATTTCCACCACGGACAGCGACGACCATTGCAACAATAACCAATATAATTACAATTCCATTCATCAACCAATTACTATCTCCTGCACCCTCAAACCATCCGGAAACAATCGAGCCAAGACCAGTGACATAAAGGACAACACCTAAAGTAAAAATTCCTGCTAAAATTCCAAAAGTCCATTTCATCCAATCAGGTGCATTTCCTCCAGACAAATCTCCACCAACAAAACCATACAAAATTAAAAATACCAGCATCACAGCAACACCCACAGAAAGCCAGGGCATCAAATCAACAACAATTGTTCGAGGACCTTCAGCACTTATTAAAATCAAAGCAACAGCAAGAGCAATCAACGAATCAATTTGGGATTTTCCTTCCCCCAAAACTTTAGACTTTTGCAAAATTGCAAAGATGACTACAAAGATTAGCAAAAAAGGTAAAACACCTTCTGTAAAAAATGAACTTAACGCCATGATAAAAAATATGAATAAAAACTATTTAAAACTATCCCTTAAATTTTAAATAATCAAATTAATTCTTCACCTTCAATTGGAAAATCTTCTTCTTCGGGTTGAACGGGAACTGCATTTCGATTAATCAAAACAACATCTCCAATCGCCTTAATAAATTGGTGAGGCACAATAATCCCCCTTGCACCACCAAGAACTTCCAACATCCCAGAATCTCGGGCAACAACAATTCTCCAACCATCAATCTTATTATCTATAAGATTGATCTCCTCGACAACACCAAATAAATCCCCAGAATCAGTATAAACCTTTCTACCAACAACCTCGCTCATTTTTTTTATTTTCAACATATCTTCAATACAAACTTTTCATTTAAATACATTTCTATGATTCAGATTATATTCCAGTTTTTATTCAAATTACATAAATTTATAAAAAATTAAAAATTAAATAATTTATGGATTTAAGAGAAATAAGAAAAGAGTCTTTAATAGTTTTAATTTCATCATTAGTTTTAGCACTTACAATTTCTTTCAAAGATAATTCAATTTTAAATTATACATTTATTAGTTTCTTCATTATTTTAAGTATAAACATTTTAGCAAAAAAAATAGCAGGAAATTTTTTAGAAACAAATGTAAAAACAAAATTTTGGAGAATTTATCAATGGGGTTTCAGAAAAGATGCACATTTTAAAACAAAACTTCCCATGATTTGGTTGCCATTAATTTTAACACTAATAACTAAGGGAATTTTTTGGTGGTTAGCAATTTTGCAATTTGATGTAGAGGCAAAAACTGAAAGAGTTTCAAGAAAACATGGACTCTATAGATTTACTCAAGTAACTGAGTGGCACATTGCATGGATTGCAATTTGGGGAATTATTGCAAACTTAATTCTCGCAATAATAGGTTATCTTGCAGGATTTGAATTATTCGCAAAATTAAACATTTATTTCGCAATGTGGTCTATAATCCCATTATCAAATTTAGACGGTTCAAAAATTTTCTTCTCTTCGAGAGGGCTCTGGATAACCATATTTACAATTTTGTTAGTTTTCTTTGGATGGAGTTTCATAATTTCTTAACATTCCAAATTTATAAAAACATAAAAAACCTTTTCAAAAGATGGAAGAATTAAATATGACCCCGCGAGACTATCAACAGTCAATATTCGAAACTTGTAGGGAAAAAGATTGTTTAGTGGTTTTACCTACAGGAACGGGAAAAACATTAATTGCATTAATGATGGCCATTGACAGATTCAAAAAGTATCCGTTAAAAAAAGTAGTTATTTTAGCTCCAACAAAACCTTTAATTGAACAACATTTTGAATCCTTCAAAAAAAACCTTCCAGAAGGTTGGGCAGACATGCAATTATTTACAGGAAAAACTCCTGCAAAAAAAAGGAAAGAAATTTGGGAATTTGCAGAGTTTATATTTTCAACACCTCAATGTATTTCAAACGATTTAAAAAAACGGCTTTACAATTTAAACGAAGTAAGTTTGTTAATAATCGATGAGTGTCACCGGTGTGTAAAAAATTATGCATACAATAAAATCGCAGAAAATTATAAATCCTATAATTCCGAAGGAAGGGTTCTAGGATTAACGGCATCTCCAGGTTCAGATAAAGAAACAATAACCCAAGTTTGTGAAAATCTCGGAATTAAATCTGTCGAAATAAGAACTCGCGAAAGCCAAGATGTAAAACCTTATTTGAAAGAATTAGAATTTCAAAAAATAGATGTTACATTTCCACCTGAATTCGAAGATATCCGGTTTTTGCTTCAACAAATCTATAATCAGAAGATTACAGAATTAAAAAATCGAAAAGTCTTGTTCGGATTTGCTTCAAAAACAATGCTCTTAAAAACCCAATCAAAATTAATGGACGAGATTAAAAGGAAAAATGATATGAATAAAATGCTTGCAGTTTCTGCATGTGCTCAGGCCCTCAAAATTTCTCACGCATTAGAACTATTAGAAACCCAAACGCTTTCATCATTCCTTGCATACCTAAAGGATTTATTCAAACAGGCTTCAGAAAAAAAATCAAAAGGAGTTCAAAAATTAACGAAAGATCCATTTTTTGCAAAAGCATATTCATTAGCAACACTTCTTCAAATCGAACATCCAAAATTAGGAACTTTAAAAAATATAATTACAGAACAATTTCAAAAAGATTCAAATTCAAAAATAATTATTTTTGCACAATTTAGAGAAACTGTCAGAACAATTTCGGAAATGTTGAATAAACTTGAAGGAATCCGTGCAGACAATTTTGTAGGGCAATCAATTAAAGACCATGGAAAGGGAAAAACTACTGGATTGAAACAGAAAGAACAAAAGAAAATGATTGAAAAATTTAAAAGGGGAGAAATAAATATTCTTGTCGCAACTTCAATCGCTGAAGAAGGGTTGGATATTCCCGAAGTTAATGAAGTGATTTTCTACGAACCAATCCCTTCTGCAATTCGGAAAATTCAAAGAGCAGGAAGAACAGCAAGATTATCAAAAGGTTCATTAAAAATTTTAGTTACAAAAAATACTCGAGATGAAATCTATCACTATACTGCAAATAATAAAGAGAAAAGGATGCACAAGGCAATAGATCAAATAAAAAAAAGTTTTGATTCTGGAGAAAAACAAAAAAGATTATTTTAATGAAATCCGTACATAATATTTTTACAAAATCACTTTCAATAGAAAAAAAAGAAAAATATAAAAATCCTAAAATTAAAATTATTGTGGATACAAGAGAAAAACAAAGTTTTGTTCCAACAAATTTAGAATCTAAAAAAGCAAATTGGGAATTTAAAACCTTGACTGAAGGAGATTATGAAATCGGGCATTACAGGATTGAAAGGAAAACCATAAATGATTTCGCAAGTTCTTTTATTTCAGGTCGTCTAGAACTTCAATTAAAAAACTTAAAAAAATTGCATCAGAATCCAATACTCTTATTTGAAAATTCGTCTTCACCAATTAAAACAAAATTACATAAAAACGTTATTAAATCAAATCTATTAAAAATAACTTTAGAATTGAAAATTCCTGTAATCTATACAGATTCAGAAGAGGACACTGCAAACCAATTAATCTTACTAGCAAAAAGAATCGAAAAACATCAAATAGGAGATTAAGGACCTAAACTAAATCTTGCAAATTCAGTTTTTTCAGCAAAAGAACGGACATCTTCCAAGGTAACTTCATTAATTTTTTCAGGATACTTATAATAATTTTCGGCACTTTCAGAAAATTCTTCAAATGTTAATCCGACAGCAACATCACTAGAACCTTCATCACCAACATGCCTATTTCCGATAACCTGGATTTTAGCGGCTTCAAGTTCTTCTAAAGTAACTTGCCCCATTTTAGAAAATTCATCTAAACAAACTTTTTCAACCTCTTCAATATTTCCTGGGTCTGTTCCAGCCCAAATAACTAAATAACCATAATTTTTCCCAGAATCAAAGTCGGTTTTAACACCATAAACGAGCCCTCTTTTTTCACGAACTTCCCTAAATAATTTACTAGACATTCCCTGTCCAAGAATTGTAGAAAAAATTTCTGCAGAATACCTATCTTTATCACCCATCAAAGGAAAATGAACGCCCAATGCAAGATTTGATTGATTCAAACTATCTCTTTTTTCAGATTCTCTCAAAATTCTTTTTTTAATTTCTGGAATTTCATGGATATTACCTTCTCGTTCAACAGAAAACTTTTCTGCAAATTTTACAACCTCTTCAAAGTCATTATTTCCAACAACAGTTAAAACAGAATTTTTTGGAACATACATTTGACGATGTTTATCAAATAACATTTTACGACTCATACAGCAAACACCTTCTTCAGAACCTGCAATAAATAATCCGAAAGGTTTTTCATAAAGTGAATTTTTTATTTTTTCAAAAACATGTGCACGAGGATTGTCACGGTACATTTTTATTTCTTCGCAAATAACTTTCGCTTCTTTTGCAACTTCTTCCTCAGGAAATGAAGCATTAAAAAAAACATCAAAAATTACATCTGTAGCAATTTCTAAATGTTCTGAAGGAAGTTTAACATGGTAAGCAGTAATTTCTTCAGAAGTGAAAGCATTCAATATCCCTCCAACTTTTTCAACCTCTTCTGCAATTTGATTAACAGTTCTTTTTTCAGTCCCTTTAAAACATAGATGTTCCATAAAATGTGCCATCCCTTTTTCCGCCTCGGTTTCATAAGCAGACCCATATTTTACAGAAAGCATAACAGTAGTTACAGGAACATCCCTTTTTTCATGCAAAATTGTTAATCCATTATCTAAAACTTTTTTATTAAATTTCATATCTCAAAAAAACGTCAAGAGTTTTTAAGGTTTATGTCACTACCCAATCTATTAGAAATTTGTAAAATTATTTCTTTCTAAAAACAAAAATTTGTTCTCCAAACATTTTAAAATCTTTCAAAACATTAAACTCATTAAATAAAAAATTTACCAACCATTTACGTTCAATCAAAAACTTTTTCCTACCGCTAATACTTTCCAGAGGAAATGTTAAAACAATAAATTCGCATTCAGAAGATATCTTCAAAATAAATTCCTTGGAAAAATTTTTTCTCAGATTTTCAAGAGCATCAATAAGTTGAAACATAAAAACAACCCGAGGTTTTTTCATCATTTGGAGTTTTTTCAAAATAAATTTTGCCTCAAATAAATCTTTACAAATTGTACGGCCATTTAAGTTCTCACTTAAAAAATAATCATTAGTTTGGCGGACGATTTGTCCAGAGGCTTCAAAACCCAAATAATCAACATCGCCAATAATTTTTTTGAGATATGGATAAGAAAATCCATTCACTCCAGAGCCTAAATCAATTACAGAACCAACATCATTAAAATCTTCAAATATTTCACCATAAAACTTATCATAATTTCTTTTTTTACTAGAAATATGGTGTTTCAAAATTTCTTCACCAATCATTTTTCCTTTCAAAATTTTATTAGTTAAAAAAACTCCAAAATATTTTCTTAATAATGCCCGGGATTTTTTAACATCACCTTCAGAAATCTTGACAGCCCTATCAACGATAGAATTAGGTAACTGTGAAAATTCTTTTTTTCTTTTTACTTCTTCAATCAAATTTACAATTTTAAAAACTCCGAAATAAGATTTTTTTGACGAACTTCGGGATGAAATAAAACCCCGTAAAAAGGTTTAGACTTATGTTTAACTGCTTGATAAATTTCAGATTTAGTAAAACTTTCAAATTCCTTAGAAAATTTGATAAAATTGTTATGCAAATGGTAAACTTCTTGTTCACCTTTCAATCCAAAAAAGTCTTTAGAAAAATTTTCGTTAAAGAATCCAATTTCAGTTTTATTTTTTAATTTCCCCCCATAAATCAGCCCAATAATTTGAAAACCGCCACAAATTCCAAACAAAGGTTTATCAAAATCTTTTATCCAAGAAAATTTTTCCAAGTTTTCAATAAAACTATCATCAAGTAAGCTAGTTCCACAAATAATGATTTTTTCAAAATTTTTCAAATCACTTGAATAAATATCTAAATAATCTTTAACTTCGAAACGAATTTTTTCATTCTCTAAAATATCACAAATAGGTTTTACAAATTCATAATAATGTAACTTATCCTTACAAATATTTATAATCAATATCATTTTAGTTTCGACACCATGTTATTCTTAATTTCCAAATTTAATTCCCTCCTCCAAGAATTTTTTTCACCAAAATCTTTAAATGATTTTATGGTTAGTTGTTGATTAAATAAAGGGCAATCCAAAACAAAACTTTCAAATTCACCTCCCTCGCCTGCAGGATTAATTTTATATTTTTTCGCAAGTTTTTTAATTTCAAAAATAAATTTTTCATCCATTTTTCTTCCCAACCATTTTTTATCAAGAGGGTACGCACAAACAGAAGTTACAACAACTTCAAATTTATGCTCAATCAAATCTTTCAAAATCTCTATTTGATCTTTCTGCCAAAGAGGGTTAAAACATTCAATTTTTAATTCATTACAAATCTTCTGGATTCGAGTAGCCTGGTAAACACTTTCAACGGCTCCAGTAACTATCCCCTCAATTTTAAATTTTTTAATAGCAGATTTTATAGAATCTTTCAAATCTTCAAGTTCAATTTCCTTTTCGCCTTTAGTTTCCTTAATAATTAAGGGGATATTCATAACATTTGATTGATTTTTAACACGTTTTATTGAAGGGGTGTGAAACATATAACTTTCTTTATTTTCAGAGAAAACACTAATTAGGCAAGAAATTTCATGCCCTTCATTTTTAGAAATCAATGTGGCAAGCGTAGAATCTTTTCCACCAGAAAATAATATGCCCAATTTCATAATTAACCAACAAAAAAATCATTTAAGAGTTTTGCTAATAGTGTTTTTTTCAAAAACTTATTAAACTATTTTCAATTAAGAATATATCGCATCTACAAATCAATCACCATTTTATCAAAGGGCAGAACAAGAATTTCATGAATCTAGTTCTGACGAGGAAAGAATAGCCTGTTTAGAGATTATGATAAAAGAGTGTCCAAAACACAAATCTTCAGAAAACATGCTTAAAAATTTAACAAACCGTTTAAAAAAATTAAAGAAAGGTGCAGAAAAACAAAAAAAGGCAGGGAAATCAAATCAACAAGGAATAAAGAAGGCAGATATTCAGTGCGTTCTCGCAGGGTTCCCAAATACGGGAAAATCTTCAATTTTTAAGATATTGACAGGGTTAAAAACTTCAATTTCAACACATCCATTTACTACAAACAAACCAAAACTAGGAACATTTGAATTTGAAAATTCAAAAGTCCAAATCATCGATATTCCTTCATTCCCAAATCACGACAAAAGTTTATTAAATTCCACAGATACAATTCTATTAATTATTGATGAAATTGAGCAAATAAAAAAAGCAGAAGATTTTCTTTATAGGGCAACAGGGAAAATAATTATAATCTATAATAAATCAGATTTATTAGATGAAAAAGAAAAAAGAAAAATAAAATCAACATTAAAATCTAAATTCAAAAAATATAACTGTTACTTTTTTTCTAAAAATCCGACAAATCTTGAAATTGAAAAATTAAAACAAAAAATTTTTGAAACATTTCCAATAATCAGAATTTATACTAAAGAGCCAAAAAAAGAAGCAACAAAAGAACCTATGATTCTTAAGGAATTTTCTACACTTAAAGATGTTGCAGAAAAAATTTTAAAGGGGATGTCTAAAAAAATAAAAAGAACAAGAATTTGGGGACCTTCTTCAAAATTCGGAGGACAATCAGTGGGTTTAGAACATGTACTTAAGGATAAGGATACAGTAGAATTTAAACTAAAATGAATTTAAAAAAAATTTTATTTATTTTTTCAATTTTAGGAATTTTATCATTAATTTTAATTTCGCAAACAGTCCAAAAAGAAATGGAAGGTGTAATTGAAAAAATAATTTATTCAGAAAATAAAATCACAATAACTTTGGAAAATTCTCAAGAAAATTTAATAATCTTTGAAGATAAAATCTTAAATTTAAAAAAGGGTGATAAAATATTTTACAAAGGAAAGAAAGAAATATACAAAAATAATTCTCAGATATTGGTAAATTCAATAGAGAAAAACAGTTAAGTTAAATCACTTAATGAAAATCCCTAATACCTTTTTGAAAAAATCAAATAAACTTTCCTGAGGCATAGATTCTCGAAGGGGTGCAATCGCTCTTGAATTTATAGTCCATTGAGAATCTTCTGAATCGCTTTTATCACCATTATCACCCTTTATTTCAGGAGTCTTAGAGTCTTCAGAATCCTGACTTTTAGAATCGTGATTTTCAGAAATTTCGGAATCGTGATTTTCACTGACTTCAGTTTTCTTTTCTTCTAAAGAACCCTGTTTTTCCTCAGAAATGTCTTCAGGTTCAGTAAAAATAATTTCATCAACCAAACCAATATCACCTTCCAAATCCTCTAAAGAAGAATCGGGTTCAGCAATTTCAATTTCAGAATCTTCATTTTCAACTATTTCCTCAGAAGGTGAATTCGTAAATCTAGAAGAGCCACCATCCCGAGATATTTTATTTTTAGAAATTGTTTGGATAAGTTTTTCGTCTTTCTTTTTTTCAAGATTATTGTCTCCAAAATTTTCATCAACAGGATTTTTTAAGTTCTCATCCTCGGTTTCAGATTCCTGAACTTTCCCTTCAAAATCATCTAAACTTTTTTCATGCTCAAAACCGTCCAAGTTTTCTTCAACAACATTCCCTGTGATTTTTTTAGAAAATAAATCATCTACAAAATTATTACATTCATCCAAATTATTTTTATTTTCGCAATATTCGTTACAAGACCTTTCAGAACTGCATTCCCCTGGCATTTTACTCTCTTCGATTAATGGAATCATTTTTTTAGAAAGATCATAATCTTCACTACTAACTACTACCCCAACAAGCCCCTTATCTCCTACAAAATCCAAACAAGTTTTAAAATTTTCTGGAGAACTACAAAAGCTTTCACATTCATCTCGAAGACAACCCCCTGGGCCAATACCTTTTGTTATTTTTGCAATTTCATATACTTCTGACGAAATAATTTCGGTATCGTGTGCAAATTCCAAACATTCATCAAAATTTTCATTCAAATCACAATAATTTTCGCACAGTTCCTTAGTTTTGCAACTTCCAGGAGAAGTCCCTTCTTCTAAAAAAGGCAACACTTTTCTTGCCTCTTCAATATTTATTTTAGACATTAAATTATTTTTTTCAGCATAATCTAAACACACTCCAATATTTTCAACATCATCACAATAACTCTTGCATTCGCTTTGAGAATTGCAACCACCTAATTCTAAAACAGGATACTGAACTTCAGATAAATCTGCTAAAACATTTTCAGTTATTCCAAAAAAGATTCCAAATAATAAAAATAAAAAAAAGAGAAATTTAAATCTTACTTCCATCATCCACTCACCTCAAAAGGATTTGTTTGAATTCCAAAAGGATTGATATCTGTAACATTTAACACAGATGCAGTAGTTTTAAATCCTACACCGTAATTAATTTGTTCATCTTCTTCAACATCAGAATTAAACATAAAGACTATTAAGAAAATACATATTATTAAAATCAGTGATAAAACTATCAGAGTAATTCTCCGCTTCATTATAAAACTACCTCTTTCAAATTTATAAACTTTGTTAAAACTAGGAAAAAGTTATTAATTTCATTAATCTATAATATATTGTCATGGAATTAACCATTACTCCTTTAATTGTCATATTTTTAGGGATTTTGGCAGGAACATTCACAGGTTTAATTCCAGGAATCCATATAAATTTAGTTGCATCAATATTCTTTACATCGGTATTTTTAAGTGGAATTCCTGGAGAAAAAATTTTAATTTTTATAGTTGCAATGGCAATCACGCACACCTTCATAGATTTTATACCTTCAATATTTTTCGGAGCACCAGACGAAGACACAGGACTTTCTGCACTTCCGGGACACAAATTTTTACTTAAAGGCCTCGGACATGAAGCAGTAACTTTAACAGTTTTGGGTTCTTCAATTGCAATAATTTCCCTAATTTTCTTAATACCTTTTTTCTTCTTAATAATTCCAAAAATTTATCCGTTCATAAATCAGATGATGGCATGGTTTTTAATTTGGATTTCGGTTTTCCTAATTTTTAACGAAAAAGAATCAAAATCAAATTCATTTATTATTTTTTCACTTGCAGGATTTCTAGGCATAGCCTCCCTAAATCTTCCCCTAAACCAACCACTTTTCCCACTACTTACAGGTCTTTTTGGTTCATCAACATTAATCTATTCATTAAAAACAAACGCAAAAATTCCGGAGCAAACAATTGATAAACCAAATATTTCAAAAAAAGAGTTAATTAAGCCCTCAATCATAACTATTTTAATTTCTCCAATTTGTGGACTCTTGCCCGGTTTAGGGAGTAGTCAGGCAGCAATAATTGGTTCAACAATGACCCGAAAATTAAACAGGGAACAATTTTTAATTCTTTTAGGTTCAATAAATACTTTAATTATGGCAATTTCTTTTATCACATTATTAGTTCTTGGAAAATCAAGGACCGGTGCAGCAAATGCAATTTCAAAATTAGACATTTTAAAAGAAAATATAATTGTGCCCATAACATTAACGATAATTTTCACCTCGATAATCGCAATAATTATCACAATAAAATTATCTAAATTTTTTTCAAAAAAAATTCATAAAATCAATTATTCAAAAATTTCTTTAATGATTTTAATTTTCTTAACAATAATAGTATTCATATTCTCAGGAATATTTGGACTAATAACCTTCATTATAGCAACAATTTTAGGATTAACAGCTACAGAAATAGGTGTCAGAAAAGGTTTTCTTATGGGTGCACTTTTAATCCCTACAATAATTTTTTATTTCCCATTCTAAACATTTATTAACCCAAAAAAATAAAATAAAATATGTTCAAGGAAGAAATTCTTTTAGGCATAACAGGAATTATAATTGGTGTTAGTATTTACTTCAAAACATCTTCAATACTTCCTTCGTTGGTTCCAACATTTCTAGGGATAGGGTTAATATTTTTCTATAAACGAGATGAATTGGTTAAGGCAGATTATTAAATAAACCTTATAAAATTTAAAACCATTTTTTCAAATCTTCTTGTTTCTCGTTATCTTTTCCAAAAATACTTTCAATATACATTTTGGTCAATTCCATACCTTCTTTCGTATAATGGGAAATATTATAATTTTCTGCCAAATTCATTGCGGGCTCCAAATATTTCTTAATAGACCCCTCACTAATTGTGAAAATTATTTTTCCCTTACAATTTGTACAAACCCCGGACAAGGGAGGTCTTCTAAATTTATTATTACATGCAACACATCTAAATTGTTGTTTAGCAAACTTTCTTAGATTACCTCTAATATCTCGGATAAAATGTCTTTCGATAATTAGTCTTGCAACATCTTCCGTATCTACTGCACGAATTTTAGAAACAATTTCCATTTGACCATTAACTTTATCTTTCATAGTGGGCAAAATTTTGTAAGCCCCATTCAAAACACCAATATTAAAATCAGAAGAATCATGAGTAAATCCCAAATTTACAAAAGGGTTTTTTCCAGAATTCAATCTATTTTTAACATTATCAATTTTGCATTCGCTAGAGTGTTTTTCTTTTTCGGCTAATTCATAAACTTCCAAAGGATAATGGTCACAAACCTCCAAATTTAAAATCTGGTCATCGACTTCTCCTGCCCTAATTCTTGCATTTAAAACAAGAGGTGCATCTTGAGTTCCTCCACGATGACTTGGCAAAAATTTTCTAGAAAAATTAATCAACACATCCATCAACATCATTACGGCAGCCTCATCTCCATCACAATCTCTTCTCATTGCAGCATGCATATAAGGACTGGCAGTCAATCCTTGAAGCTCATTAAAACCAATTATTCTTCCAATAACTCCTGCACAATTATGAGGTGCCATACAAACAACTAATTGGCCAACCAAATCTTCACTAGATTTCAGATTATAATAAGAAGGTAATTTATAAAATTTTTCCAACTCTTCATCAACAAATTTTGAGATATGTAAAAAAATCTTGTCTGCCTTTTCATCTGCAGTAACAGGACATGAAGGCAAAACAACATCATGGGGCCTCAATTCTAAAATTTGATCATCTTTAGATAAGATTTCTCCATTTATGTCATGAGTATATCCCAATTCTATTAATTTTTCAACACTTGTTCGAATCTCAAAAGGTTTAAAATGAGTCAAGGGAATTTCAGTACCATCATAACGTATTGTTCCATCTTTATTAACAGCTAAATTATATTTCGCTCTCAAAATACCTTTAGATAAATGCTCAAAGTCCCTCCCATCACTACTAGTTCCTCTAATCCCTTTAATCAACGGAGGTACATCATAAGAATTATAATCCAAAAATTCTGTGGCCTGTTTAAAAAAACTTTTTGAATCAATTTTACGGTAAGTATAATTAACACTAACTTCATGTTTTTCGCAAGGTTCTTTCAATGTTGTTCTACATTCCCTACAATAATATTTCCGAACAGTTTTATCACCACATTTTTCACAAAGGGAATAGATTGTTTCATTACCACACTTACAATAAAAGAGAGGCCAGTCAGATTTTATAAATCCGACCTTAACGGCATCCTGAATACTTCTAAAACGGCCACCTTGTTCTGAAACTGGAAAAAGCATATTTGGACTCCCAGTCAATTTACGAAGTTTAGCTTTCTCTGGACGACCCATTCTTGTCCCAATAAAATCTCCACTTTTATCCTTAATCCTATATTTAGACAGGCCATTTACAATTTTTAAAACATCGACTTCATCAACCGGATTATTTTTTATTTTCAAAATTTGTTCTTTTAAAGATTCATCTTCAGAAAATTCTATACCTAAATTTTTCAGAAAAGGTAATGCATCTTTATTTAGCACAACATTATCCAAAACAACTTCGTGCTCAATTCCTAAAATTTCAAGAGCCCGTTTAGCTTTCGAATAATTTTCTCTAACCGAATTTTCCCAAGGCAAAACAAGTTTTCCATTTTCATTAAAAGAAATTTCTTTATCTGAAATATTTTCTCTCCAAACAGCTTTTTGAATCCAATCAATCAAAAAATAAAAGTCATCCTTAGAAATTTGATTCCAATAAAATATATATTTTGGATGTAAGGGTAATAAATATTTTTCACTTAATTTAATAGCTTCTTCAAAGGAAACATCAAAAGAATCCAAACAAATTTCTTCACCAGTAACTTCCAACTTTTTATCTAATTCCAGTTTCCACCATTCTTCAACATAACCAGGTTTTACCAAATTTGCATTACGATCCATAACATCTCCCAAGGGAAATAAAATATCTCCCAAATATATTATTTCTTCAACTTCTGGATAAATTTTTTTAGATTCTTCAAAATTAGAAATTTTTCTAACAGATCCATCAATTAATTTAACTATAGGTCCATCAATTTGGTCACAGGAAGTAATAATACATCCTTTAGTGGGTTTTTCAATCTTTAATTGAGTCCCATGAGATAAAAAACCATTTGAAATCCCCATAGTTGCAGGATGGATTGATGCAGCACTAAAACCTGCAACTCGGCTTCGCCCATATCGAAATCTAAATCCTCCAGAAACACTTGGATGTCCATAGACTGGACGGCCAGCAACTAAATCTTTGATATAAGTTGCAACAACATCTGAACTTCCCTTTTCTCTCTTATTATGGATGACCAAATATTCCTCCAAAAAATCCCATCCAGTACACTTCATTCCATTCTTTTTTGGAGATTTTAAACGGCCCCACCCTTTTCCAGCCTTTTGAGCAAGTCCTTCGCTAAAAGTCAGACACATTCCTCCACGGATAAAATTAGTATGAACTCTTTCCAAATCCTTAAAATTAGAAACTTCAAATTTTTCAGTAGGGTCACCAGAAATCTGTATAGGTAAGTTCTTTGCTAAAAAATACATTTCTTCTTCAGTTGGAAAATATTGTAAATTAGTAACTCTTTCATGATAATCTGTATTTTCAGTAATGTATCTTTTAATTTCATCTTCACTCGGATCATATTTAGCATAACCAAAATGTTCTCTTAAATAATCAATTAACATCAAAACTAAACATGTTGCAGTCGTTCCAGCAGAACGGATAGGTCCGCTAAAATTAACAATAAAATAATCTTCTCCTTTTTTCGTTTTTCCAAGCTGAACGCCAGTATAACCTTCAATAGGAGATGCAACAACTCCCAAAGTTAAATATGCAAACCCTACCCTAATCCCTGCATCAATAGCTTCAATTTGATTTTCAAATTTATGAAATTTTTCTTCTGCAATTTCACGGGCAATAACAAAACTAACTGAAGTATCTAATTGTCCATGTTCTTTTTCCAATTCCAACATTCTTTTTGTAATTTCTTTAATTGGCAAATCCGGATAAATTGTCGTTATCAACCCAACAGATTTTTCAGCCATAGTCATTGCCAAAGGAATTTCAACTTTATTCTCAGGATCCAACCCCTTAGACCTTGCCTCATTAGCAATTTTATATTCTTCATCAACTTTTTTAATTAAATTATTAAAATAAGTCTCATCATCCCATCCACAAATAACTTTTTCATTATCTACCATTTTATTTTCCATTTTTCACAACTTCCTCAATTTTATTCTTATTAAGTTCCTTAACTTTTGAAGTTTCTCCCTCGCCAGGCAAATCATCTGAAAAATCTAAAATTTTTATTTCCCTAGTTTTTAAATTAAACAAAGGAACTTTACAAGGGTCTGGAACATTTCCAACTTTTTCTTCAAATGGTGTGATAGATTGCCAACAAGAACTAGCAATTAATAAAATATTATTATAATTTGAAATTTCCAATCGGTGTTGGTCTCCGGTAGTCACAATATCTGGAATAATATCTATAACCAAAGGGTCTTTATTCTCACAAGGGATATAATCCATTAAACCATGCATAGGTGCCAAATGCCTTCTCTTCAAAATTTCTTTAACAACAGTAGTAGGGGAACTATGCCCAAAAGTAGTTCTAATAAAAGGAATTTCATCAATTATCCTATTAATACTTCCTCCATGATACATTAAAATTTTAAATCCTCCATCAATTTCTACAAGCGAAGGATTTGGAACTAAATGCAGATTTTCAATCTCGTGTAACCCTGGGGCCCATCTATCTCCAATAATTGGTTGAGGTTCTCCAACCCAAACAGAATCATGTTGACCAGGACTCATAATCATTTGAACATCTTTCCTAACTAATTTAAAAATTTCTTCAACTTTCTTATATTGACCTAGTGAAGTTTTTTCAATTAAATGTTTTTCTTGCCCAGGGTAATGACTAACACCATCAATATTATCTCCATTAATAAACAAATATTTAACCTTTTTAGCAAGTTCTCTCTGTTTTTCATCACCTTCTTCTCCATTCAACCATTTAATAAATTTCAAAATATTTTTTTCCAAAAACATAGTAGAACCTGCATGTAAATCACTAATAAATGCGACATATTCATCAAATTCACTATATCTTTTCTCAACTAAAGCAGCTTCTGGATAAATAATTTCATTAGCAAAAAGAATATCTGAAGTTCCAGTAACATTAAACGCAACAATATCATCTAAAAGAACCTCTTTTGTTTTATCAAATACTTCTTTCTTATTTTGATTAACTAAAACAACTGAATTTCCCGTTAAATCTTCAACTTCTAAAAGTAAATTTTTATTTTTAGTAATTCTTTTATTAACTATAGAAACTATGATTGTATAACTTCCCCTATTTGTTCCTATTTTTCTTATAGAGCTCAAATTTTCAAAATCTTTTTTTTCCAAAATAGATTTCATAGATTCATAGCGCGCACGAAAATGATTTACGAAATCTTTCACAACCACTTTCTTTTGAGGAAATGCAGGTGCAGAAATTAATTTTAAACGACCATTTTGAACATCGCCAGTCAAATCATTTTTATTCAAATTTTCAGTTGGTTCAGTATTTTCAATTCCTCCAAATAAATTTTTAATTTCGTCAACATCTTCAATCAAAAAATTCTTAAATTTATCAAAATGTTTTGAAAACAAACTTTTAGTAATTACTCTTTCACCAATATCTAAATTTCCCAGAACCTCAATAACTCTTTTAGCTCCAGCTTCGTTCAATGTAGATAGTAAATCTAACATTTCCTTATCTAAAAGAAACCCTTTTCCCATACAAAGTTTTAATATTTCTGATGCCATTTTATAAAATCGGAGATACTACATTCCTAAGGGAATTGTCTCCAGTTTTTGAATACTTTTTAACAAGATTCTTAATTTAAATTAATTTATATTATTTAAAGACAAAGAGCTTCAATTAAAATATCTTCAACTTTATTAAATAAATTATTAGGTATTGATAGTTTAATTTCTCTAGTTCTACCATGTCTTCCTTTTGAAATAACCTTTGCATTAATCAAACCCAACATATCAATTTCTGCGATAATATCTGAAATTCTCCGTTGAGTTAGCTTATCTGTTTTAGTTTGGTTACACAATATACCATAATAATTATAGACATCTCCGGTAAAAAAACTAGATTTATCTTTTTCCTCTTTAGTTAATTGTAATATTGAATAAAGAACTAATTGGAATTGTTTGGGTTCGCTTTCAACAATATCTAAAATTTTATCTCTTTCCATTTTATTATTCGCTAAATCTATATAATCTTCTGAAACAGTTTTCTCACCATCTCTTTCTGAAAGTTCTCCTGCAATTCTAAACAAATCTAAGGCTCGCCTAGCATCTCCATGTTCTCTAGCTGCATAAGCAGCACATTTTGCAACAACACCTTCATCAATAACACCCTCATTAAACGCTTCTTCACAACGCCCGTTCAAAATATCTTGAAGTTGAATTGCATTATAAGGTGGAAAAACAAATTCTTCTTCACCCAATGAAGATCTTACTCGAGGATCTATATTTTCTAAAAAAGTAACATCGTTAGAAATTCCTATAATCGAAAGCTGTGCATTTTCAAGCTCTTGATTAAGACGCGTAATAGAATACAAAAAACTATCTCCCATTTTCTTAACTGCCTGGTCAACTTCATCAAAAATAAAAACAATTAATTGTTTTTTACTATCAACTAATTCTATAAATTTAGACCAAACCTTGTCAGTAGGGAGTCCTGTTGCAGGAACACTACCACCTAATTTTTTAATTAATGCTGCTAAAATCCTATATTCTGTATCTGCAACCTTTCTCAGTTTACAATTAATATATTCAAATCGAACTTCAACATTCAATTCATTAGCTTTTTTAATAATTTCTTCCATAACATATTGAACAGAAAGAGTCTTACCAGTTCCTGTTTTTCCATAAACAAATAAATTACTAGGTCTATCACCTCTAAGGGTTGATCCTAAAATACTTGCAATAGACTTAATTTGTTCATCACGGTGAGGAATTGAATCAGGATTATAACGGACTTGTAAAACTTCTTTATTATTAAAAAGACTGTTATTTATTGCAGAATCAAAAATATCCCCAAGTTCAACACCCATAAAACCACCTTTTATTTAACATAATAAAAAAAATAAACAATACTATTTAAATTCTCATATACTTAAAAAATAATAAAATAATTTAATCCTAAAATTCTCTGACCCCTCTATTTCACTTCCAAATAAAATAAATTATAATTTAATTTTTATTTTTAATTATATCATTATATAAATTTTTTATTTTAGTTTTTACATTTGCATTAATAATTGATTATTTTACAATTATATACTAGAATATGTATTTTAGATAATATATAATAGATAATAGATATTTTAATATAACTATTATAAACTAACTATCTTAATATATATAATATATAATATAAATACTTATAAATAAAAATTAAAAATAAAAAACAAAAACTTAAGAAAACATTTATAAATTTTTCCAAAAGAAACCATAGGGTCACACTAAAACAAGAATTAAAAAAAAAGAAATCTAAAACAAACAAACAAACAATAAATTAGTAAAACAATCAAACAAAACATTCACTACTTAAAATCAATAAAAATTTAAAAGAAACATTTATAAATAATTTCAATTTAAACTAGTATGGACAAAAAACCCTTCAAAGCTCTCCTCGGAAAACAATTAGTTACAAAAGAAGGAAGAAAGTTAGGGATAGTAAAAGATATTACTTTTGAAGCAAGAACCGGAGAACTTATACAAATAATTCTTAAAGATTTAACAACATATACCTCAAATTTATCCTTAGAAAGGACAAAAGACAGGGAGGCATTAATACCTTATAATTCTGTAATCGCCGTTGGCGATTTCATAGTAGTTTCAGAAGAAGATTTATTATAAATCTAAGATTAACAAATTACATAAATTTATAAAGCATTTTTATTAAAATAATATCATGGAAGAATTAAGACTAGCGGGATCAAAAATATTGAAGATAGAAGCAGAAAGAAATCCAGAGTTCAGTGGACAAGTGACTATGGAAACAAATATAAAACTTCAAGAAGTGGAGTCTATAAAAGAAGTAAAAGATACTCTAAAAGCAGCATATACTTTTGAAGTAAATTATGCAGATTTAGGAAAAGTAAAAATTGAAGGACAATTATTCATAAAAACAACTTCAAAAGTTGCAAAAGAGCTTCAAAAATCAATAAAAGACAAAAAATATGACAGTCCAGAAAATATTGCAATAACTAACTTAATAATTCAAAAAGCTTCAATAAAAGCCTTTGAAATAGAAGAAGAATTAGGATTACCAATCCATATAAGACTTCCAACAGTAGAATTTAAGAAAAAAGAATAATTTTTGACAGTTTAACTAAGAAAATTTATAATAATTTTAATATACTAAACATATTTATACTAAATCATTACTAAGATCTTAAAGCTCACATCGCATAATGGTATTGCACCAGGTTCGAACCCTGGGTCTTTCGAGACATCCCCGTTCGATTCGGGGTGTGAGCGTAATAATAAATCCAAAAACATATAAAACAATTAAACTAAAGAGTGATATGCCAAAAATATCTTCACAAAAAATAGAAAAAATTTCTGAACAAATTTTGTTACATTTATTTAAATCATTTCCAAAACAAATTTTTACATCTGAAATAGCGAAAGAGCTTGCAAGAGATGAAGAATTTACAAAAAAATTACTTTTAGAATTAGAAAAAAAGAAATTAATTATAAAAATTAATAAAAATTCTAAAGGATTGGAATATTCTAGAAGGTTGAGATGGAGAATTTCAAATAAAACTTATGAAATATACAAAAAACACCAATAATTAACTTTTATTTTTAAAAAATTTAAAATATATTTCTCAAAACAACTAATAATATAAAGTAAATCCCTTTTATTTAATAATGGACCTAATAAAAGAGGCATTTTTAAAAATAAAAGAAGATATTTCAGAGTTAAGAGATGAAATTACAAAAATTAATAAAAAAATAAACATTTTACATTCTAAAAACAACATTCAGACAACTCCAACAGACAGACAAACACAAAATCAGACAATTCAGACACAAAATTCACAATTAAACAAAAATTTACACTTAAATCATCAATTCTCCATAGGAAATGAAGGGGTTCCAACAGACAGACAGACAAACCAACAGACAGACAAACACATAAAAAAAGACCCTATTTCTGAATTTAAACAAGCAAATGAGGTTCTAAATTCATTAGATACTATAAAAAAAGGAATAATGTTTAAATTTAAGAGTTTAACACCCCAAGAAATGTTAGTTTTTAGCACATTATATAGTTTGGAAAGTCAAAACAACGAAACAACTTACAAAACTCTTGCAAAAGAAATAAATCTCAGTGAGTCCTCTATAAGAGATTATATTAATAAATTGATCAAAAAGGGCGTACCTATAGAAAAAATAAGACTAAATAATAAAACTATTTTGTTAAAAATCTCTGAAGATCTAAAAACCGTGACTACTTTAGACACAATCATAAAACTACGTGATTTGTGACTTCTCGGAACGTTTAATTTAAACGTTACTTTAGACACAATCATTTTATATCAAAAATTCATCAAAATCAATTTAATGTTATTCGGTTAAACGATTAACTAAAGGCATTAAACTTTCTCTTTTTCATTTTCCAATTTAACCCTGAATCTTACTTATTCAGGCCCGTTATTTTAGCTATTTTTTACGAAAAAACCGCCGTTTTCAAAAAACTAAACTTTTTAGGTTTTGATAAACTCACTTTTCTGAAAAAATAAGTAAAATTAAATATTAGATTTTTAATATTAATCCTCACTTTTTCGGTTTTTATGGTTTTTTTCACTCGCAACTTTAACTTTAATGCTCTTTAGTATGTTTGAGCTGATTTCTTCAGGAATATAAAGCCTTTTTTTACCATTTGATTCTCTAGATTCCCTTACTAAACCCTCACTTTTCTGTTTTATAGTATTTATTTGCCCCCTCACAGTACTTTTATCCTTTCCAAGCAATGCTGCAAGATCTTCATAACTTAACCTCATATCTGCATTTAACAATGTCCATACAATTGCCCTTTCCATTACGGTTAAATTCTCTAAAACATCTGTTTGAACGGCTGTTTGCACAGGTGTTTGGACAGCACTGGACAATGGTTGTTTATTCACTTTTGTTGAAGGTTGTTTGGACAATCCCTGTCCAAAGAAAGAAATAAAGTCTTTCATTTCCAAAATATCATTTTGAATTGATAATAATTGGTCCTTAACTTCCAATAATTCACTTTCACGTGTGTCGTGTTTATCGTCTATATGTTTAATCCATTGACCCACTTTTCCAAAATCCTCTTTGACCCGATTAAAGGAATCTTGCACTTCATCCTTAAGATCTTCAACTCTTTTTTTATGTCCAAATAATCCAAACATCTTACTTAAACTTAATAAAATATCTTTATAAATGTTTCGTGCTGTCCAAACAACAAACAACTAAAACAACAAAAACATCCAACAAAACAACCAAAAACTCTTGTTTAAACAAAATTCTCTCGCCATTGTCCAAACCCTAAACACTAACTTTTATAGACGATAAATTTTAAAAAACACTCTTTTAGTGTCCAAAAAACTTTAAACACCTGTCCAAACACCCAAAGATCACTCCAAACACTTAAACACACATAATTTAAATTAAACACCTGTCCAAACAAACAACTAAAATTAATAACTTTTTCAAAAATCTTTAAAAAAACTCCTCAAATTAACAAAAAACTATCCAAAATTTGACAAAATAGGCCAAACAAAAAAGTTATAAACTAACCTCCCTAAGGGAATTTATGCAATTTCAAAAAAAAGTGGTAGATTCAATGTTAATTTCTTCAGCAACATTAATCACTTCTTTCATTCTTCCAATAATTCCATGTCGTATTGCTCCTACCGTTCCCAACCCAGATTACAAATGGTCATTATGTGATATGAATCCAGATTTAGCGTCAGAAACAAATTCAATAAAAGAATATTTAGGATATTCAACATCCCTCACAGAATCATATTTTTTAGTACTTTTAATAACATTCATAGCAGTAATGATTTTTTTTCATTACACTACGAAAACTAAAAAAGAATAGGAGGTAAAAAATGGAAGAAAACTCTTTAATGGGGATATTTGCATGGGGTGTCGGAATACTAGTTTCACTTGCAGTAGGTTCTGGAATGATTGACGGGACTTTAGTAATTCCCGGACTTAATCAAATAACAGTTGTTGCCGGATGGGCAGTTGTTGTTGGTGCAATCCTTAGCGTAATCCTAGCAATTTTCAACAAATAATTTTACCAAAGATTTATTTTTATTTTTATTTTTATTTTTATTTTTATTTTTTCAAAACACTTTCAAAACACTTAGTAACTAAGGTAACCTTAGTGCACGACATCAAACCAACAACAGAATTTGAAAACCCCTAAACACCAAAATTATTATAAACTTAGGAGTATTTAATATAAAATGGCGCCATACATTTTTATTCGTCAGGAAGGTCATAACGATAATTATCAAATCACAACCGATTTATCAAAAGCTGATGCACAAAAATTGATGCAAAAAACATTAAATTGCTTTGGCACAGAAACAGTTCAAAATCCAACATCAAGGAATTATCCGAGGGGAGAAAACCTATTAATTGAAGAAGTGAGCCAAACAGATTATAACTCGAGGAATTATTTCACTGGAGAGGAGCAGATAGAAGTTCAATACACTTTAAAATCTAATCGCCCACCAAACCAAATAAAATCTATAATTCAAAAAGGATTAATTTTAATCGAAACTTCAAATCAAAAATGGCCAAGCGATCTCAAGGGAATGGAGTTACGAGAGTGATTAACAAAAGTTCGCACAATAAAAAAACAATCAAAAAACAATCAAAAAATCACAAAAGTTCGCACAATATACATTGTATGACGTTCTTATATTAAAAAACGAACGGAAATAGCCCGTTTGCACAAAGTTTTTATATGCGAACGGCTTTTTTTGGAAAATGATTAAAGAATGTGTTAATTGCAAAAACGAAAAGGAGCACCATGCAAAAGGGCTATGTTACCAATGTTACAAAAAATTAAAATGGGCCCCAAAAATTCTGAAATGTAAAAGGTGCCAAAAGAAAAGGGCAATCCATGCAAAAAACCTCTGCGCAAGTTGTTATAATTATACATTTCATTTAGATAAAAATCGCGCGTACAATCATCGAAAATCAAATAATGTTGATCTTAAAACTTATCGAAGGACTACAAAAGCCTGCGTAATCTGTGGATTTGACAAAATAGTCGATTTGCACCACATAGATTCAAACAAGGAAAACAACTCTCCAAAAAATTTAATTGGATTGTGCCCCAATCACCACAGGATGATAAATAATTATAATTTTCGGCAGGGAATCTTCCAAATTCTAAAAGAAAAAGGATTTGACTTGCCTTTGGATGAAAAACTCAATTTCCATAAGAATCAGGACTCTTTGTAGAACTATCTTTAAATCAAATTTAAGGCAATTTAAACCTCTAATTCTATTTTTTTGAACAAATAGTCATACAATTCACAAAAACTATCAAAATAAGCAATTTTATTTAAAAAATTAATTCAAAAAGTGAGAGTTAATCTTTAAAATTTTTTAAAAACAAACAGAAGAGACTAGCTTAAAACCAAATTTTGCCGACGATAAAAAATTCAAGAAAAACCTAAAAAAAAAGAAATAAATAGTTATTCGTTAAACCGAATAACTAAAAAAGGTTTTTAACCCCAAAAATTATAAACTCTTCAAGATTTCAAAGAAAGAAAAAGCAGGTGATGGAACTTCAAGAATTTTTAAAAAAAATTGAAATAGAATTAAAAATATCTAAAAACTCAGATTATACCTTGAGAAATTATCTTAAATCAAATAAGGATTTTTTAGAATTTACAAAAAAATCTCCCGAAAATTCAGAACAAGAAGATGTAAAACATTTTATAGCAGAAAATCTCGCAGACAAATCTTCAAACTCTATAATCCTTTTTTTATCTGCAATAAAATATGCATATTCTTCTGTTTTACAAAAAGACATAACTTCAAATATTAAAAGACCAAGAAAAGAAAAGAGAATTCCAAAAGTTTTGTCAAAAGAGGAAATAAAAAATTTTTTAGAAGTTCTTCAAAATGAAAAATCAAAATTAATGGTAAGTTTAATTTATGCATGCGGACTTCGAGTTTCAGAATTAACAAATTTAAAAATTTCTGATTTAAATTTTCCCGAAAAAATTGGATACATTAAACAATCAAAAGGGAAAAAAGACCGATTATTTAATATTCCCAATTTTCTATTCGAAGAATTAAAAGACTATACGGAAAAACAAAAAGGAAAAGAATTTTTATTTACTGGAAAAAATGGGAAACTTTCATCAAGAAATTTACAAAAAATAGTTTCCTCTGCATCAAAAAGGGCAGGGCTTGAAGGAGTCCATTGTCACACCCTAAGACATAGTTTCGCAACACATTTACTCGAGGCAGATACAGATATAAGGAAAATTCAAGAACTTTTAGGGCACTCCGATTTATCTACTACTCAAATTTATACTCATGTATCTGCAGAAGAATTAAAAAAAATAAAATCTCCAATAGATTTTTAAATTAAAATTTAATTAAAAGTTTATCTTCGTTTCTTTTTAGAAGAACTTTTTTTAGTAGTTTTTTTAGACTCAACACTACAACAACTTCCACAAGAATGGGATTTTATTGAAGCAATTATAAAAATAATTACGAACCACCAAACACTGATTCCAAAGAACATGTCTGCAAGTGTTGTCCACAAACTTAAAACTGCAATTGTAAGCGAAATAGTAGCAATCTTTCCAGTAAATCCGCTCCAACAACCATCATCTTTATTTTTCATAGTTTCACCTCATTTAATTAAGCAAAAAAAGAAAAACAACTATAAAAACATTACTTTTTCAAAAGTTTGAATATTTCAAAAACATCTTTTCCTTTAATATCTGTAGAAAGTGTTTTCTCTGATTCAGAGCAATCTTTCAGTACGCGATTTCCAATATAGGTTGAATCGAAACCTTCTATAGAACGAACTTTACAAACACCATCACAAGAAACCAACTCATCTGAAAATTCAAAAAGTTTTTCTTTGGCAAAATCCGGAAACTCAGAAAAATTACCATAATCTCCAAAATCAGAAAAATTAGTTTCATTAAAATTTTCTTCATAATTTTCAAAGAGGTTCAAACAATCGTCCACGTTTTCACAAGAGTGCTCCAGTTCAGTATAATTTCCAACACAAATTTCAACAGTTTCAAAAACATAATAATTATAAAAATAAAATCCTGCCAAAAAAACAATCAATAAAAGGACAACAAAAGAAATAAAAAAAATTTTTAAAATATTTCTCTTAGCCATAAAAATCAAAATACGAAATAATTTATAAATTCTTTCCTTTTAGAATTATATGGTTTGTGCAAAATGCGATTATCAAGATTTAAAAGAATTAAAATTTTTTAACAAAACTCTTTGTCAAATTTGTGCAAAATTCGCTCCAAAAGAAAAAGAAAAATTAAATGAGTATCTCGATGAAAAAATAGATTGGAAACTTTTAGAAACTTTTAGGAAAAATAGTCAGGAATCTGGAAAATCAAAGAAAGAGGGAATGGGTAAAAAAGCAAGTGGAGGCGATTTGGTAACTCGTCCTCCAAAAGGTTATGAAGTCATCTCTGGAAAGTTAATTCCAAATAAGGATGCATCAAAAATACATTCACTATTCAGGACATTTATCAATAGGAACTATTCCCTAAACTCTTTAGCAAGAAATTTCACACTTTCTACAAATGGTGTAAAAAAAATTCTAACTAATCGGACCTATCTTGGAGAAATAAAATTCAATGGGAAAATCCATAAGGGAAATCATCAAAGCATAATCTCTCCAGAAATTTTTTACGCAACTCAAAGGAAGTTGAAAGGTTATCTAAAACCAAGAAAAAAATAAAAAATAAAAAAAATTTAATTTGCCCAAATAATTTTATTAAATTTCTATTTCAAAAGCACCAACATAGCTTTGTGACCCGTGGTCAGAATTACTTACCAGCGTAGGTATTGTGTAAACTGTTACAACATAGTTTCCAGAATCGTGAAAGCCGGTTGAGGTAGAAATTTCTTCAAGAGCCGAACTAACAATATTTCCCGAAGTTCTTGTACTTATCACTGAATTTTCTCCATCTGAAATGACTATCTTGACATACGCTGCACCTGTTGTATCACCTATATTTCTAAGGTCCATACTTAATAATCGATTACATTTCAAATCACTTGTACGGCATCCATATTCTCCTCTTGAATAAAGGGGGTCGGTAACTACATTTTCAGCAATAAAATAAGGGGGGGATACGGCAGGAGAGCCCTGAGGTTCAGAGTTATTTGAAACCACTAAGGAAACTATCACTGCAACTATCACCGAAATTAATATTGTTGTTAAAACTTGATTTTTATCCATTTTTTTTAAACCCCCTTTCAAATTACTTTCTTTTTAAAGGGGGGGTATTTATACTTTTTGATTTCTAAAACCAAGAAAAAAATAAAAAATCAGGGGTTGTACTTATTTTTTAAAAGATCTAAAAGAAGACTATCTGTAGTTGCAAGACTTAGGGAATTCCGAACCTTGTAAATTTCTTCATCAAGGTCTTCAAAAAGAATATTTAAATTGGGGGAATGTTCTTGAAAAACACTTTTTGGAATCAATTCTCCAAAAATTTTTAAAAAACTTCTTTTTTCTACAAGAGAGTCATAGTAATTAAAAGTTGCATTGATATGGTCTTCCAAATTTTTTTCAAGATTTAATGTTGATTGGTCTGTTAAAGTGTTTTCTAGATATTTTTCAAGAAAATTTTCAATTTCTCCATTAATAGAATAAATTTCAGAAAGCTCATATTTCATAGAAGAAATTTCATGAGACTCTTTTATCAATTTTCCAATCTTTCCAAAAATAATTTCATACTTTTCTTCCATAAAAATAAATAATTTTAACGGAAACTCGTTTGTCGCATACTTCGAGCTTTAGAGTCTCCAGGTTTACAAACTTCTTTTCTCCGAGTATCTGCAACAACCAAATTTCTGTCATAAGCAACAAAAATCTTTTTTAATTCGTCATCACCTGTAAATTTAAGGATAGCCTTTGCAATCGCAAGTCTTCCTGCTTCAATTTGGCTAGCATTCCCACCACCCTTAACATTCAAACGAATATCAAAATTCAATTTTCCCAAAAAATCATCTGCAATGACTAAAGGTTCGTTAATTTCGAGTTGTTGTAAATCAGATAAAAAAGCTAATGGTCGTTTATTAAAAGTTACTTTTCCAGTCCCTTCTGTAATTGTGGCCTTTGCGATGGCAGTCTTCCGTTTTCCAGAAACAACTATATTATTCATTTAATCAACTCCATAATTTCTTTAATTGTCGAATATTTCATTAGTTTTTTATGGTCAAAAGTTTTAACATTTTTCAAATCAGATTCTTTCAAATCTCCATTTCCAATATGGCATTTCAATCTCTTAAATGCCTCTCTTCCCTTAGCTCTATCTCTAGGCAACATTCCACGAATCATTCGTTTCAACAACCTATCTTCTTTACGAATATATTTTGGGCCTTTCAACGAACTTCCACCACCCATTTCTCTTTTTGCAAGAATTTTTTTAGCAAAGACTCTCTTATCTCCAGAAACAATTACCTTTTCAGAATTCAAAATATCTACAGAACCACCCTTCAAAAGTTCTTTGGCAACAAAACTTGACATTCGTCCAAAAATTGCACCTTCTCCATCAACAATTAATTTATTCATTTTAAAATATTAAAACCATTTAATTCAGGATTTTTCTTCATTTCATCAACAATATAAACAAAACTAGATTTTGCATCTTTAATTTTTTGGATTGCTTTTTCAGAGGCAGACCAAGCAACAATTTTTTTAGAACTTCCCAAATCCCCTGCACTTAAAATTTTTCCAGCAACTAAAATATCTCCCTCAACCATATCCGCTTCTTTCAAATTAATAACTGGCCATCTCCTTTTAGGTCTTGCAAGTTCTTTAGCAACTTCAGGATTAGTTTTTTTTAATTTAATGATAGTGCTAACTAGTTCAGCATTCATTTTATGCTTCATTCTCTTTTCAATTTTGGTTTTATTTATTTCCATATTATTTTTTAATTAAATTTTGATTTTCCGACAACCGAATTAACGGAGATGGATTCATTGAGAGCCTGCGAACGATGAGTGAACCTTTTCAAAGGTACTTTCGAACCAAGTTCGAATTCTTCGACAACCGAATGGGCGGAGAAGGATTCGAACCCTCGTAGGCACTAAGCCAATGCGCCCTTAACGCACCCCGTTTGACCACTCCGGCATCCGCCCGCGAATTTAATGAAAGGATGTTGGACTCGAAGCGATTTCCCATCGCTACTTTCCGGCATCCGCCCGCGAATTTAATCAAACGAATTATTTCAATACTTTAGAGACTTCAGAAAGATCAACTTTCAAAGCCTTACATGCCTCGGAAAAAATTTCCTTAGCTTCAATTTGTCCCCAAGATTCAATTGCAAAAAACAAATTCTTAGTAGGTTCAACTTCAACCCCAGGAAATGTCTCAACATCTTCAGAATCTAAATCTGCAGTTATTGTTTCTTGAATTTTTAAATTTCCAGAAGAATCTAATTTAAATGCCTCTGGATAAATCTCTGCGAGTTCATTTTGGAGTTCTCCTTCTTTTGAAATTTTAATTTTAGGAACATGGTGGTAAAAAATTAATCCAGGAATATACTTTGAGTGGATAGATCCAGTTCCAATTTTAGCCTTGGCAACAATTTTAAGTTCCTGACCTTCCCCCAATAAAACAATTGGAATTTCAGGATATGTAACAATATCTCCGGACAAATCTCCAGAAAGAACCATTGTCCCATCGGCCTTACTTTTTACATGAAGTTTAAATTCAAGAACATCATCTTTCTTAAGTTTTTGATTTTTTAAAGGAATAAGACCTAGCCTGTGAGCGATAATTTCATCATAAAGAGAGGAATCATTTTTATAAATATCAACCTCTTCAATTGCCAAAACATTTATCTTTCCAACACTCCTTCGAACAGCATTAGCTAAACTAATATCTAAATCAGTAATTACTGAAAATCTTTCTCTGTTCTCTTCAATTAATTTTGAAACCATTTTATTTTATCCGTATATTAGTTTATAAGTTTAGTCATTTAGGCAAACAAATAATTTAAACTATACTCTCCTCCCTCTTCGTCCATGAGGTTTTTTAGGTCCGCCCCGTGGAATTGAAGTAATATCTGCCATACTTAAAATTTTAAAACCTTCTTTTGTTAATGTTCTTGAAATTGCAAAAGCTCCGGGACCAATTCCAGTTGCACCAGTTTGACCTTTCATACGGATATAAAGTGTATTCATCCTATAATCTCTACAAATATCTTGAATTTTTTTTGCTATAAACATTGCAATTGTGGGGTTTGCCCTCATCCTATCATGTTTTGTGATTTGTCCACCAGAAACTCGTCCAATGGTATTTCCGGCCAAATCTGTGACTGTTGCGATAGTATTATTAAAACTAGCATAAATATTCAAAATTCCTACATTGTCTTCATTTTTTGCCATTATTTTTTATCCCCCTCATCTGAAACAACATCTTCATTAATTTCCTCAACATCACTTTCATTAACATCTTCAGAAATTTCTCCAGTTTTTGGAGTTTTAATTTTCTTTTCTTTCAATAAAATTTTATTTTCTAAATCTAAAGTAACTATAAATGAAGGGACATTAACTACCGAGCCATCAACAAGAACATTTTTATGAACAATTAATTGTCTTGCCTGTTTTGGGGTATTTGCTAAACCTTTTTTGAAAACAAAAGTTTCTAATCTTCTTTCCAACAAATTTTCTTCAGTAAGTGCAAGAACATCAGAGATTGTCACAACTTTAATTCCCATTTTTCCAAGCTTATCAAAAAATACTTGTTGAACTTCTGGCTCAGAACTAATCAATTGTTTAGCTCTTCTACGAAATCTAGAAATGGAAGACTTAGCTTTCCAAATTTCTCTTTTATTCTTAAGGCCATACTTTTTAACTAAAACATTTTCTTCTTTAATTCGAGTACTATCAAAAAGTTTCTTTGGCCGATTAAATAATTTCCTTTTCTTTTTTATATCTCCCATTTTATTTCTTTTTACCTGTCACCCCAGACTTCTTCCGATTTTTACGGAAATTAGATTTAGTTTTTTGACCCCTCACTGGAAGACCTACAGCATGACGAACCCCTCTATAAGATTTTATTTTTCTCAATCTCTTGATATCAAAATCTTTTCTCAGTTTTAGATCTGCACCGGAAATATGTTTATCCTTACCCTCTTCAAAATCTTTTTGGCGATTTTTCATAAAAGCAGGAACTGAAGGATTTTTAACAAAATCTTCAAGAGATTTTAGTTCATCCGAACTCATTTCCTGGATCTTTTTCTTTTTATCCAATTTTAAAATTTTACAAATTGCATTAGCAAAAGACCATGAAATTCCACGAATTTTTGTCAATCCGGCAAATAACACCTTATCTCCTCGAATGTCCTTTCCAAGAACTCTTATGAGATTAACATCATCATATTCCTTTTTCTGATATTTCGCTTTCTTTTCTTCATTAGTTTCCATGTTTTTTTCGGTTGCCATTTTATGATATGAACAGATTATTTCTCTGTATTTCTGTTAGTTCTTCCAAGATTCTTTTTTCAATAGTTTTTGCAGGGTCAGGCATATTATGAACTCTTTCCTTAATATCTTCAAAAGATTCAAAAGGTTTTTCTTCTCGAGCATCAAGAATTGCTTGGGTATGTTTTTTGCCAAGCCCAGGAAGTAATTCAAATTGATGAAGTCGAGTATTTATAGCTTGCGCTTCATTAAAAAATTTAACAAATCGTTCCTCCCTATCTTGGATAGATTTTTCAATAATTTCTTGTAATTGAAGTTTTGCAGTTTCAGTTAACTTTTCACGGGGACATCTCCCTAAAATATATTGGACCTTTTCACGTTTGCCTTCTCCAATATAAACTTCCTCGCCAACTTCAAACTTTTCACCCCTTCGAGGAACAATTTGCAAAAGTGTAAAATTTTCAGGTCCAACTGCCTGAGCCAAAGGCATCATTTTATTTTCCAAAGGATAGCCATAGGGAAGGAAATCTAAGATTGTTACAGTTTCTTCTTTTACCATATTCAATATTTCTTGACAACATCAAGAATTTTAGTTATTTCTTCTTGTTCAAAAGAAACTTCACTAATTACCTTATTTAATTCAGATGCATCACCTGGCATAAAATCTACAATTTTTACAATATGCGAATCCTTTAATCTTATCAAATCTAATTTTTTAAGTTCTTCAACAAGACTCTTAGCTTTTTCAGCTGAAAGAACGTCAAAATTTTTAATGAAATCTTTGATTAATTTAGCACTATCTGAATCTCCTACGATGGAGGAAACTTCTGCCATAGTAATTGGTCTATTTTCTTGTACTACCATTATAATTTTTTTAGGTGAACTGGATGAATAATAAATTTTTTCTTCTTGTTCCCATCATTTAATTCAACAATTTTGAATCGTCCCCTATCTCCAATAATTTTCCCACTTTTTCCCTGGATTCTTTTTGGGAAAGCAGCACGAACACTTTTTTCAACAACAACTGCAACATCCTCTCCAATTCCAATTTTTTTAAAGTAACCACTAAGACTTATTTTTCCCTTTTTTCTAACATTTTTCCCTTTAGCCATTTTATAATAATACAACACAGAAATTCCTGCGCTGTTTCCAACTCGGACAAAATTATCCTAACAAATCAAGAAAAAGTCCATTTAAAAATGTTTTCAATGAAAAAAAACAAAAAAAATTAAAACTAAATTCCCTCAAGTTTTTCTGAGGGAGGAATTTCAACAACAACCTCTTTGGGTTCAAAACGTTTTTCCACTTCAACATTATTTTTTCCAACTTCTCCAAGGTTTAAATTCCCCTTATCTCGTTCACTTTCCATACTCTCAACAATTGCCTTAGCCATTTTTTCTCCCCAGACCTGATACATACACTTAGAACACATATCAACAACCGAATCAGACTGAACTTCCACAGAACAATAAATACAACATTTCACCATCTTCATTAATTCTGTTAATTACTCTTTTTAAACTTTTATGGTTTGATAAAGATAATTTTAAAAAGAAGAAGGACATAACACTCTTATGAAAAAATTAATCATTTTAATGTTAATTCTTCCAATAATAAATTTCGCAAGCGCAGAGACATGTACCCCGGAAATAGTTTTATTAAATCAAGACCCATATCCTGCAATTCCGGGAGAATACGTCAAACTAGTTTTCCAAATAAGTAATTTAGAAAGTTCAGAATGTGGAGACATTGCATTTAAATTAAAAGAAGAGTATCCTATAATCTTCAACCCCGGAGAATCGGGGATAAGAAATTTTCAGGAAGTAGATTATATTAAAGATTACAAATCAACAATCCAAATTCCTTATGAGGTAAGAATTGACGAAGATGCATTAGATGGAGAAAATTTCATCGAAGTTTTATTAAAAAACAAGAATAATGCAGAAATTTTAGAAAATTTTAATATAGAGGTAGATGATCCAAAATCTGATTTTGAAATTTATGTAACTGAGTACGACTATCAGGAAAAAAAATTAACAATAGAAATTTTGAATGTAGGAGATTCAGACATCGAAGCACTAACTTTAGAAATTGAAAAACAAAAAAACATAATCATAAAAGGTTCAAACAGGATGGTTGCAGGAGATTTAGATTCAAATGAATACACTACGGTGGATTTTGAAGCAACCCCCTTAGATGGAGAAATTTTATTAAACATAATTTATTCAGATCCACTAAATAAAAGAAGGACGATAGAAAAAAATATAATTTTTGATTCAAACTATTTTATTGATAGGGCAAACGGAGAAGAACCAACCTCAAAAAGCACTTACGTTTTATGGACAATTTTAATTTTAGGAGTAATTTACTGGTTTCGTAAAAGGAAAAAATAAGTTATTTATTCATATCTTAAGGCATCTACAACATTAATTTTTGAAGCCTGCATTGCGGGAAAAACGCCTGAGATTGCCCCCGTAATTATTGCAAAAAATAAACAACCTATAAATAAAATTGGGGGAAAGGAAGGAGATAAAAAACCCCAACCGAGTTTTTCTAAAATGTTTCCTCCAAAAATAGAGACTCCCATCCCTAAGAGAATGCCCAGAACTCCCGCAACTAATCCAAGAAAACTAGATTCAAAAAGGAAAATTGAAAAAATTTCAGAGTTTTTAGAACCTAAAGCTTTCATAACTCCAATTTCCTTAATTCTTTCAAGAACTGAAGTAATCATTGTATTTGCAGTATTCACAACAGAAACAAAAACCGAAACAAGAGCAATCAAAATTATAAAACCTATAATAATATTTAAAGAACCCATATAAGAAGAAATCATTTCTTGAAAAGATTGGACGAAAAAATCTTCTTTGCCCTCATCTAAATTACGAACTTTTCGAAGGTTTTTTTCTAGTTTCTCAATTACTCTCTCGATGTTTAAGGGATTAATTCTTGCAACAATCCATCCATAAGAATTATTTTCGTCAGGATAAATGTTATCTAGATAATTTTCAGATACATAAACATTCGAGTCATCTTGAGGATTTCCTACAGGCTCATAAAAACCAACAACTTTTAGAGAAACACCCTGGACGTCAATTCTTTGATTTAATTCAACAGGCTTTGAAAAAATTTTATTGGGAATTTGATAGTTTGATCCAAGAACAACACTTTTAGAATCTCCCTTTCGAAGTTCACGACCTTCAGAGATTCCAATACCAAAAATCTCTATAATTAAAGGAGATTCAGGATTATATGCGACAAGATAGGTATAAACACTTTCTTTTCGAGATTCCGTTTTCGCAACCTTAAAATAACTCCCACTAGCTTCAAGAACTCCGGGAGTTTTTTGAATAGTTCTCAAATCTTTATCTTCAAGTTTAAATGTAGTATCCAATCCAGGAGCCCCAATACCTCTTGCTTGAATAATCAACTTATCTGCAGAAGAATCGAGGACAGCCTCCTGAACATAATCGTAGAGTCCAAGGCCAAAACTAATAAAGATAAAGATTGTGGAAATTCCAATAAGAATCGACAGAATAGTTAGAGAATTCCGAGTTTTCCTATGCCATAAATTTCGCAAAGAATAGTTTATCATCTCAATTCCCTCCATTTTAGGAAAGTGCCTCAACCGGATTTTGTTTAGATGCGCGAAATGCAGGAATTATTCCAGAAATAGAACCAATAAGAAAACTCCCAATTAAAGATAAAAAAATTAAAAGATAATCGATTTTTAGAGATATTTCGGAACCTATAAAATTATTTATTCCCAAAATACCAAGATAACCCAAAATTAATCCAAACAAAACACCTCCAATTCCCCCTACAAGTCCAAGCAACCCAGATTCAATAAAGAATTGGAAAAAGATTTGAGAGTTTTTTGCCCCAATTGCTTTCATAACTCCGATTTCTTTTTTCCTTTCAAGAACAGATGTAGTCATCGTATTAACAATCCCAATAGCCCCGACAAAAATAGAAATAAATGCAATAATCAAAACAAAAATTTGAACCCCATTAAGAATTTCATTAACAGTTCCAAGGACTGCATCAGGAGTAGAAACTTCAAAATCTTCTTCTCCAAGTTTAACATTTCGAGAATCCCGAAGTTCATTTTCAATCTCAATCCTTGCACGCTCCATCAAATCCTTATTTTTAACCTTAACAACTATTGCATCAACCTTATCACCATAATCCATTAAATCTCTCAAAGTTTCTTCATTAACCATCACAAAATTATCCCACAAAAAACTACCTTTCTTTTTAGCAATACCAATTACCTTGAATTTTTTATCTTGGATTAAAATCTTATCTCCAACTTTCAAAGACTTTCCAAAATGTTCTTCATTAGAATAAAAATTACTTCCAAGGAAAACAGAGTTTGTATCTCCATCCTTTAATAACCGTCCATATTCTGCTTCAATATTAACTGCATCATAAGCAAACTTTCTATATTTTCCAGAAGGTATAGAAACAGAAATTTTAAAATCAACCTTATCATTAAATTCTAATTTTGCAGAAGGGAGAATTCTAGAAAAAGCAAGTTCAACAGAAGGTAATTTATCAATCCTTTCAACATCATCTTCTGAAAGTGGATTGGTAACTCCACTCCCTGGAGGGCCAACATTATTCAATCCACCTGCCTGAACCATTATGACTTCAGTAGTGCTAATCCCGAATTGAGATGCAACAGCCAATTTCAATCCAGAACCCAAACTAACCAACGAAACAACAGCCATAACCCCAATAAGGATTCCTAAGAGAGTTAACCAAGACCTAGCACCACGATGTTTCAAATTTCCCAAAGCAAGAAAAAAATAATCCTTCATAAATTAAAATGCCCGAAAGACTTTTTATATTTTCCCGATAACAATCAGAAGATAAATTAATAAACTAGGAGATACAAAACAAGATATGGGGAGATTTATAAAACAAAACTTTTGGGTAGGGATTTTTTCAATAACCATCTTATTTTTAACAAAATCTCTTCACTCAAATATTCCAGGACATAGTCTTTGGAGGGCGTTGGGAGATACAAGCTTTATTCTTCTGGCAATAACTCTGGTAATTGGACCTCTTTCAAAAATATGGACCCAAATGGGAAAATTAATTCCTTGGAGAAGAACTTTTGGGGTTTGGTTTTTTATAACAGCTCTCTTTCACACACTTTTAATTTTTAATGGATGGTTAGAGGGAGATTTAATGAAATTTTTAGGATATACCCTAAGAAAAGGAGAGTATATCTTAACACAACCCGGATTTGCGTTGGCAAATCTTTTAGGATTGGCCGCATTAATTTTCGCATTAATTTTGACAATAACTTCATTTGACAGGTCAATCAAATCACTAGGATATCCTTCGTGGAAATGGATACAAAATTTCATATATGTAATATTTTACCTAACAATTTTCCATATAATTTATTTCATGTTTTTTCATTTTGCAAACAAAAGAGATTTGGTGAGTTGGTTTTCTGGAACAAGTTTAATTATAATTTTCATTGTAATCTTTTTACAAATAATCGCATTTTCAAAAATTGTAACTCGGAAAAATAAGCTCAAAAAAGTGAAAAGTTAATGTTCTCGGAAAATTCCCTATAATTTTTTCTGGGAATGATATGCATCAAAAGTTAAAAGAAAAATTGCGAATAATAACAAAGAATCTTTAAAAAATCCAAGGTGGATAAAACGGAAAATTTCAAGAAATTCAACAAAGAAATAAGAAGAAAATAAAATAAATGAAATTATGTTTTTTTTAGGTTTGAGACCTTTTTTCTTAAAATTATTAATTTTCAAATAACAAGTAACAGAAAACAAAGATAAAAGTAAACCAACTATTACAAAAAGTTTAGCAAAGAACATGTTTAATAAAAGTTGGTGAACCATAGTGTAACTTATTAAATATAATTCAATATAAAAACATTTCTATTTTAAGAGGGGTGAAATTTTTTATGAACATTATAAAATAAAATTAAAAAAATTAAAAAAATTAAAAACATTAAGATAAAAATCCAAAGAATAAAATTAAGTTCATAATCGCCCATTTTTTCAACATAAATCATCAACCTAGAAGAACCAAAAAAATTATTTTCAGAAACAGAAACTTCAACATAATAAAATCCTTCATCCACATTTTCTTGAAGAGTTAACTTATGAGTTTTAGTTAATGTATGGTGAAGTGCAGCGGTTTCCCTAAATTCATAAATCTTTTCAGTCATTTTTTCATTCCAAATAATATAATCAATAAAAACATCTCTAACAATTTCTGTTCCTCCAACTCTTTTTACATTTAAAATAACGATAAATTCATCACCTACATTTACACTTTTTTCAGGGAATATTTTCAAACCAACATCAAAATACTCTCCATTTCCTTCAGGAGAGACACTATTAGAGCTAACAAGTGTACTAAAAAATAAAATTCCAAATATAAATAAGTACACAAATTTTTTAAATTCCATTTTAGCTACTCTTTTGAAGACTTTTATGATTTAAAACTTTTCTATATATGTTTTTTAAAATTTTAAAGAGAAAAATTGATAAAATCAACAATAAGATAACGGTTACTATATAGATTCTATTAAATGGAGATTTACCGTCTTCAGAAATCCTTTGTAAAACTTTAAATTGGGAAGTGCTTTGAGCAAATCTTCCATTTTTATATGTTAATCCTACCTCTAAAGTGTAAATGCCCTCATCCAGATTATTAGGAAAATTTATTGTTTTGATAAATTCCTGTCCAAGTTCTATATTTAAGATTTCAGTTTCATTATAGATTGTTGTATTTTCTTTAGAAATAAGATAATTAATTGAAGCATTGGTGGTTTCATTTGAAGCATAAATTTTTAACAAATCGACTTCAAAAAAAAGTTCATTTTCTCCAAAAGACAATTCCTTACTTATTTCAAGAATATTTATTGAAACATCAAAAAGCGCAATAGGGGGTGAAGCCAAAATTTCACATTCTCTCTCAGTTTCGGGAGGATTATTAGTTGATGAACAACTCCCCAAATTTTCACATTCTCTAATTTGAATATTTTTAATTAAATCACATTCTCCCCATTCACCACAACTCCAATTAAAGTTACATGAGCCAGAACCACCCCCTCCAGAAGATCCTGAAGAGGGAGTTTCAGGTTCGGTAAAATTATAATCAATACTAACATTATAAAGTTCTGGAGAATAAGTTACGTTATCAGTTTCAAACAAAAATTTGTATTGGAAGTATTGGTTATCTACAACACTTAAGGAAAGAGAGGAATCTCCGGTTATATCTGTAAAATTTTCCCCATCACAAGAAGAATCGTCACAACTTCTAACACTTAAATTCAACTCAAGAATTCCACGTTTATAATGTTCTAATATTTCTCCAGAAGATAATGTCCGGTTATAAATTGCAACTTCATCTAACAACCCATCCCAAGAAGTTGTAGGGGGGTTTCGAGTATTTGCTCCAATACTAGTTTTTTGATTTCCACAACCGGAAGGTATTGAAGAAGTAGTAGTGCTATTTGTTGCAAGAACCCCATCGATATATATTTTTTTCTCTACATTGTGTTCTAAGGTATAGGCGAGGTGATACCACCTACCTGTAGATAAAGTTTCTGTAGATTTTAATCCAACAGAACTGCCTCCACAAGTTTCATAAGTGCTAAAAAGAACGGTATTATCTGTTTGCATTCCCACTTGAAAATTCTTTTTAGCAGAAGCCTCCTGTCTAGCTACAATTAATTTATTATTGCCTGGATTAATATTATTTAGGTATGCCCATGCAGAAATTGTAAGGTTTTCTCCACCAAAACTATCATCATTTATAGAACCTTCAACGTAATCTCCAGCACCATCAAAACTCATTGAAGAGGCTCCAAATATTTTATTAGAAGTATCTGGGGCAACATCTCCTACGATAGTCCCATTATTTCCATTTCCAGAAAAATCATAAATATGTGTTGAATTTTCTCCAAAATCTGAATCGTTATTAAAATGCATTAACAAAATATTTTTAGACATATTACTCAAATTAATAAAATCTCCATTGTCGGTTCCCTGATTATTTGGAAGTTCAGAATTATAAATCAATTCCTGAAACCAGGTAATATTATTCCAGGTTGCAGTAGCAGTTGCATCAAAAATTTTACTAGTCTAATTTCCAGCAGAATAAGTAGCATTAAGTTTAACCAAAGAAGAATCGGAATCATAAAAAACATTGGAGTAAGTTCCTTCATTAAAACTAGTCAAATTAATTGTTTGAAAAATAGAAGCTCCGGTAATTGATAGAAGAAGGATAAAAACAAAAGAAAAAAACAAAATAAAAATTATTCCCAAATTATTTCTCCCCCAGCTAAAAATCTTCATCAACAAATAATGCAAATTACATATTTAAAGATAGTGATATTTCTAAAGGTTAAATCTTCTTACCCTTGCGAGTAACTTTTTCAAGTTTTCCATCCCGTAACCAATAAACAACATCTGCGTGCCTATTTGCAATAACTGCATCGTGAGTAATCATAATAACTGTTTTTCCTTGACGATTCAAATTATCCAAAAACTTCAAAACAATTTCCCCAGTTTTTGTATCCAAATTTCCTGTAGGTTCGTCTGCTAAAATAACTTCAGGGTCATTCGCCAAACTACGAGAAATCGCAACCCTTTGCATCTGTCCTCCAGAAAGTTGATTGGGATAATGGTTTGCACGGTCATCTAATTTTACTAATTTCAACAATTTTAATGCCCTTTTCTCACGTTCTTCAAAAGTTTGACCCATAAACATCATCGGAAGCATCACATTTTCTTTAGCAGTAAGATTTGGAATTAAATTAAACGATTGGAAAATGAAACCAATTTTCTTTCCCCTTATTTGAGCCAAATCAGATTCTCCAAATTTAGAAACATCTTCATTTTCCAAATAAATATCTCCACTAGTTGGGACATCAAGACTCCCGACCAAATTCATTGCAGTAGATTTTCCAGAACCGCTCGGACCCATTATCGCAACAAACTCTCCCCTATAAATCTTAAAATCCAAGTGGTCAAGCGCTTTAACGACAGAATCCCCCATAAAATAGTGTTTAGAAACATCTCTCAACCGGATAAGTTCCTCTTTTTTAGAAGCCATAAAATAAACAAAAAAACGAGATATATAAATTTTTTCAAACCAAACAATAAACTTTAAATAGCCAAATTTCGCTACTCAATTATGATAATCCCCATAAGATGCTTCAGTTGTGGAAAACCAATAGCACATTTATACACAAAATACAAAGAATTAGTGGAATCTGGGAAAACCCAAAAAGAAGCTTTAGATGAACTTTCTGTAAAAAGATATTGTTGCAGGGCACAATTCCTGGGACAAACAGATACCTTAGAGTTAATTAATAAATTCAAAAAATTCTAATATTTTATTAAAAAATAAAATTTAAATTACATACTTTTATCTATTTTTCTTTTAAGAATTTCTTCAATATTTCTTGCAATATGCTCGGCCCTAGAACGGGCAGAATGATTAACGATATTTTCAATAGGTCCTGGTTGAAAATTATAGCTCATAAAATCTATGACTTTCCCATCACGGATTAAAACATGACCTGTTCTTTCAATTTCGCCCTCATAAAGCCCCCCGTCTTCGCGAAAAATTTCATAACGAAAGCCCATATCACCAGATTTCATATCTCCATTCCAATAATTAGTTTCATTTAACAAATCTCTAGATAATCTGATATAGGCATTTTTATCAAAATCTTTTCCAAGTTCCTCGGAGCAAGGCTCTTCAAAATCATAAGATTTCATATAAAAAAATAGGATTCAAAGTTTATAAATAATTCGTAGGAAAAATACCTTAATTATTTTAAGAAAAATAAATAAAAAATAGACAGCTCCGTGTTTTCCCATCAAAGACAGTACAGACACGAACATAACAAGCTTAACTTCTGAGTTCGGAACGGGATCAGGTGTAACCAAGTTATTATGGCCGTCTAATTCTAAGACAAAATTTCAATTTATAAATCTTACTACTTGGCTAATTTTTATCTAAATCTTCTTCAACAACTTTTCCAGTAATCCTTTCAGAAAACAATGAATTTCCAAAATCAGAAATAATTCCAACCATCAAAGAAAAAAGACTTTGTCGAACGATTGGCTCATCCGATACCTTTTCATCAACATTATCTTTTTCATCAAGAATACCCTTTCCATCATCAAAAATTTTATCATCCTCTAAATTCAAATCGTCACCAATTTCGTTAATTTTTATAACTTTTCGTTCAAAATATTTAAAATCTGGCTTTCCAAATTTGTTAACATCTTCTAAAGAAAGTTTTTCATCAACTCTTTTTTCAAAAAGATGTTTATTTTCATCCGTCAAAATTGCCAAATCAGTACTCCTTAATTTAATCCCGTCTTTAATTTTACTAACAGGGATTTTTAAAAAAATATCTCTATCGGCTTCATAAGTTTTCCCATTAATTTCTCCGGCAGGATTGGGGAGTGTTGTAAAAATCAAATCCTTATTATATTCTCCTTTCAAAAAAACAGAATCATCTTCAGCAAGTACTAAATATTCCGTATCTCCATATCCAGAGGTTCCAGAACAGCCACTATGAATCGATTTAGAAATTTTTCCTTTTTCCAGTTCCACAAGATAATACTCGCTTTCAGAACAATCAAAATCTGAAGAAATAGCATTACCTGTAATGAAAAGATTAGATTCAATAACTTCGTCACCAATTCTTTCAAGGATAAAATTATTATTCAAAAAACCATAATCACGAACATTTAGGGTTCTCATAACAGATTCAAATGAAGAACGATAATAATTAGATTTAGTGCATCCTTCAAAACATTCAACTTCTTCCTCAAAATCTGTGCATGAAGAAACACAATTCTTAGCCTTCGAAGGAATTTTCGCACTTTCATCTACATATTCTTCAGCAAAGTTAGCAAAAACATGGCCAAATTCATGCAAGAAAACGGATTTTGGATGATTCGAATTAATACTCATAACATTCATAAAAGCAGAACTTCTAATCTGCGGAGGGTGATCTTCCAAAACAATAATATAGTCATTAGGGCAAATGGAAGATTTTTTAACTAATTCCCGAGAATAACAATAAAAAATTTCCCCATCATATAATTCACATTCAGGAAAATAATCTTCAATATAAAAAAAATTAAAACTATCTAATTTACTATTAAATGGTTCGGATTCAAGAAAATAATCCATATAATCCTTAGCAATTTTCTTTTCGGAAAAAAACAAGAGATTAATACCTTCCCCATTTTTTTGAAGAGTATTGCATCCCTCAAGAATTTCAGATTTAGAAGAATCTGGAGAAAGAGAAGGAGAGTCACCTATAAAAATTCCATAAATTAAGAAAGAAAATAGGACTACAATCCAAAAAAACAAAAATAATTTTTTATTCATAAATTTAATTAGAAAATTGGATTTATATAATTTAACCTTAGTAAATAAATCGTTAGCTTCTTTGAAGTGCACCCTTGTCCTTTAGGATACGCCCTGGCGGAACCGTTAGTTCAAATCCAACGCTCTCGGCAGGATTCGTTGCGAGCCTGAGAGAAACGAGTTAGCTTCTTTGAAGCGCCTCTTGAACCGTTAGTTCAAATCCAACGCTCTCGGCAGGATTTGAACCTGCGACTTCTTCCTTAGGAGGGAAGCACTCTAATCCAGGCTGAGTTACGAGAGCAATAAAGTTCGAATTCTCCAACAACCGAATTAACGGAGCAGGATTCATCGAGGGCCTGCGAACGATGAGTGAACCTTTTTCAAAGGTACTCTCGAATCAAGTTCGAATTCTTCGACAACCGAATGGGCGGAGAAGGATTCGAACCCTCGTAGGCACTAAGCCAACAGATCTTGAGTCTGCCCCGTTTGACCACTCCGGCATCCGCCCGCGAATTTAAATGAAGGATGTTGGACTCGAAGCGATTTCCCATCGCTACTTTCCGGCATCCACTCACGAATTCAAGAGGGGACATTGGACCTGAAGAGATTTTTTCTCGCTACTTTCTGGCATCCCCCAACAAAAACAAAATGCGCGGACGGGGATTCGAACCCCGGTCATTTGGTTGGAAGCCAAAGATTCTGCCACTAAACTATCCACGCAGTTTTGCCTTTAGCGAAGATTATTTTTGAAACGATTTCAAATCGAGTAACTAAACATCAACGCACAAAATAATCACCTAATTTAGGGTTTTAAAGTTTATGTTTTAGAGAAAAATAAACAATAAGTATAAATACTAAAAAATCATTAAAATAATACTATTTGAAAGGAGGATACAATGAACAAAAATCAAACATTAAAAACAATAGCGATAGTAATTGCAACAGTAATTATAGTTTCAATCGCATTAAATGTTTTCAGTGGGGAGCCCCAGACATCTCCTCCCTCATCACCTGATTTAATTATAAGTGATTTTTACAAAGAATCCTCAAGTTGTACAGGGGGGGTTAATTCCATTTGCAATTTTACATTGTCAGCAATTGTAGAAAATATAGGTGGAAATTCCGCAGAAAGAAATGTTCTTGAAGCCTCAATAAACGGGGGATTACATAAAGATTATGGACAAATCCCCTCATTAGAGAGCGGACAATCAGCAAAAGTTTTCACAGGATTCTTAAACGTTCCTCGGGGAAGTTATAATGCAGATTCAAAAGCAGATTATTTAGGTCAGGTAAGTGAATCGGATGAAAACAATAATGAAAGAACATTAAACTTTCAATTACCCTAATTAATTTTATTTTTTTATTTCCACAAACATTTAAAACACCTTTTTTTCTAAAGATTATATGAAAAATTTTGAACCCTGGTATGATAAAAACTATAAAAAGTTGTTAATCGCTCCAATAGTTGTATTAACAATTTCTTTAATTTTTTTAGCATTTTTTTATTCTTCAACAGGAGATATAATTCACAAAGATGTTTCTCTTACAGGGGGTACAACAATTACAATTTCAACGGAAATTTCTTCAGAAGATTTAGAAGAGTTTATTTCAAAAACAATCTCTGATTTTGAAATAAAAACAATTTCGGATAATTCTGGGAATCAAATAGAGTTGATAGTCACTGTAGGCGAGGGAGATTCAGAATCCTTAGAAATTGTTTTGGAAGAATTTTTAGGGTATGAATTGAATTCAGAAAACTCTTCAAGAGAAACAACAAGTGCAAGCTTATCTTCAGATTTCTATAAACAATTAATTGTTGCAATCCTTCTAGCATTTTTCTGGATGGCCGCAGTAGTTTACCTAATTTTTAAAAAAGGTAGGAAAACAAAGGCAAAAATAATTTTTGTGAACATTCTTTTTGGATTCTTCATGGGGAATTATTTTTTATCAATAAATAAATTTCTTTCAGGATTAATTTTCCTAATATTCACAATTTATTTAATTTCAACATACATAAAAAATTCAGTTCCAGCTTTCGCAGTAATGTTTTCTGCTTTCGCAGATATTGTAATGACCTTGGCAGTAGTAGATTTAATCGGGATGAAAATCTCCACTGCAGGAATTGTAGCATTTTTAATGTTAATTGGTTATTCGGTTGATACAGACATCCTTCTAACTACCAGATTACTTAAGAAAAAAGGAAAGGGAATAAATGAGGCATTATTTGAAGCATTCAAGACAGGAACTACAATGACCTTAACATCTATAATCGCAATAACATTCGCATTAATTTCTATCTACTCATTTTCCTCAGTTCTTAATCAAATTTTCACAATCCTATTAATAGGTTTAGGATTTGACCTATTCAATACATGGATAACTAATGCTTCAATAATTAAATGGCACGTAGAAACAAAACAATGAAAATAACTTTTAGGATTTGGATCTTAATTATTTTTGCAAGTCTTTCATTAATTTCTATTTTTTCAATTCCTCCAATATTTTTAGAGGAAGGTTTAAAGGTTAGTCGGGTATCCCCAGATTCAAAGATTTTCTTAGAAGGGTTAAGGGAAGGAATGACAATTCAAGAAATTAACGGAATCAAAATAAATTCGCTAGAAGATTATTCAAATTCAATTGAACCATTTAGTAGTTTAAATGACAACGAAACTTTAAAATTGATTTTAAAAACAAAAGAGTTAGAAATAATAAATCTTTTTGATTCAAGAATTCTAGAAGACATAACTGTAAATTCAATTCCGTTAACAAACATAAAAACAGGATTAGATTTGCAAGGAGGGGCAAGAGCATTCATAAAAGCAGAAATTCCATTAGACGATTCACAATTAGATGATTTGATTGCAGTGTCTGAACAAAGGTTAAATATTTATGGACTTTCAGATGTAAAATTATTCAGAGTAAAAACATCAAGCCAAGAAAATTTAATGGGTGTAGAAATTGCAGGCTCCTCTCCAGAAGATTTAGAAGAGTTAATTGCAAAACAAGGAAAATTTGAAGCAAAAATTGGGGAAGAAGTAGTTTTTAGGGGTGGTTCAGAAGATGTAGTTTATGTTGCAAGAACTGGTGCAGATGCGATTATTTCAGAATGTTTTGCAACACAAAATGGCGAGGCCTGCAACTTCCAATTTGTAATTTTCTTAAGCGAGGATGCAGCAGAAAGACATGCAGAGATAACTGATAGATTATCCATAAACGGGTCATATTTAAGTGAACAATTAGATTTTTTTATAGATGAAAAATTAACATCCTCATTAAATATTGGGGCAGGATTAAAGGGAAATGTTGCAACTCAAATCCAAATTTCAGGTTCAGGTTCTGGGGCTACACGACAAGAAGCGATTGAAGATGCAGAGCTTGAAATGAAAAGGTTACAAACAATTTTAATAACCGGCTCATTGCCTTACAAATTAGAAATTGTAAAATTAGATAAAATTTCCCCAAATCTTGGAGAAGAATTTACAAAACAACTTTTAATTGCAGGTCTTTTAGCCATTCTTTCAGTCTCAATAATTATCTTTCTAAGATATAGAAGAATAAAAATTTCTCTTGCATTAGTTACCGTTTCATTATCCGAAGTTTTGATTATTTTAGGATCAGCTTCCCTGATAGGGTGGAATTTAGATTTACCCTCTATTGCAGGAATTATTGCAGCAATAGGAACTGGAATAGATTCCCAAATAATTATATTAGACGAAGCAAGAGATAAAAATGAATCAGTAAAAAAAAGAATCAAAAAAGCACTATTTATCATAGTAACCGCATTCACAACAACCTTTATGGCATTAATACCTTTAACAGGATTTTTAGGATTTATGGGGATTGGAGCAACATCTGCAGGACTTCTAAAAGGATTTGCAGTAACAACATTGATTGGAATAACAACAGGAGTTCTAATTTCTAGACCGGCTTTCGCAGATATTGCGAGACAATTAGAATCTGAAGATTAAATGAAATTTAGGCACCATATTTTAATTGGCTTATTGGCATCATTTTTAATTGTAAATTTTTCAAGAGTAACTTCGTTAGAAGGGGTAATAATTTTTTTAGCATCTATATTGATTGATTTTGATCATTATATTTGGTATGGCGCAGTAACAAAAGATTGGAATCCATTTAACGCAATTAGGTGGTATATAAAAAGAAATCCGGAGTGGAAAAACATTTCCCAAAAAGAAAAAAACAAATTCAAAAAAGGAGTATTTATTTTTCACAGTATAGGATTTTGGATAGTTTTATATTTCCTTTCGCTAATAAATGAACTTTTTTTATTCGTATTAATCGGAATCGGAATACACATCTTTGCAGACTATTTTCATATGATAAAAAATAAAGAACCAATTTACAATAAAGTTTCTGCATTATACACTTGGAAAAGAAATAAAAACAAGAAAGAATTCATTAATTAATGATATCTTCAAAAATTAACCGAGAAATAAGGGAAGAAAAAGAAGGGATAAAAAATATTTTAAGAAGAATTAAAACAAAAGATTTTTCTGGAGAATCAGGGCAGGCAATCAAGAATTCAAGTTACCAATTAGCACAGAATTTAATTTTCAAATTTGGCTCATTAATTTTCACAATAGTTATTGCAAGAATGCTTTTGCCAGATTTGTTTGGACTTTACAGCTTAGCACTTTCAACAATTGTTTTATTCGCATCATTTAGCGATTTAGGTATTAGTTCAGCATTAATAACCTTCGTAGCAAAAGGTTTAGGAAACAAGGATTTTAGAAAAGCAAAGGCATATTCAAAAAAACTTTTAAAATGGAAGATAAAACTTGTAACAATTTCATCATTAGCACTTTTAGCAAGTGCATATCCAATTTCAGAAGTTTATTATTCCAAACCAATATTTTATGCCCTTTTAGTCGGGGGATTTTATTTACCTATAGTCTCATTAATAGGATTCATTAGTCGGTTATTCAAAACAGGAGAAGACTTCAAAACACCAATGATTCAAGAGATTTTATTCCAAGTAACCAGATTTACATTAGTGCCTTTAAGCATTTTCTTAGTTTTGAAAAGTGGAATTTCAGATCAGGGAATAATAGCAATAATTTTGTTTTCAATAACTTTAAGTCATTTAATTTCATTAATATTTTTAAAAATTAAAATAAAACAAAAATTAAAATTTTTAAAGATAAAAGAAGAAAAGTTAACTAGTAGTGAAATAAAAAATTTAAAAAAATTTATTTATCCATTAAGTGCAACAGCGATGGCAGGAATGTTTTTCGGTTATGTAGATACTTTAATGCTAGGTCATTTTGTAGCAAGCGAATTTATAGCATACTACGGAGCCGCATTTAATTTAGTGGGTGCAGCAAGTGCAATTATAGGATTTATGGCAGTTTCAATAATGCCAATCCTTGCAAGAAATTCAGGAAAAGAACTAGAATCAATTTTCAGAAAAACATTAAGTTTAACAATTTTAATTTCCATTTTTTCAGGAATATTTACTTATTTAGTATCAAAATATGTCGTTTTAATTGCTTATGGGGAAGAATATCTTCAAGCAGTCCCAATTTTAGAATGGTTTTCCATAATGATTATCCTCTTGCCAATTATTGGGATTTACATAAGCTATTACACCGTAAGAAAAAAAACAAAGAAATTAGCATGGTTAATATTCTGGTCAGCAATGTTGAATATTTTCCTCAATTATTTTGCAATAGTTTATGGGTTAACAAATTATGGCGAACTCGGAGCAGTTTTCGGAGCTGTTGGGGCAACAATTTTTAGTAGGATTTTATATTTGGGTGGATTGGTTATTTTTAGAAGGAGATAATTTTAAGAGGTTAAAGACCAAAATTTTCAATCAAATTTTCAATCACACGATATTCTAATAAAAACTCTTTTCCCTTTTTTGTAAGTGAAAATGAACGTTTTCCTTTAATAAATTCTTCATTAACAAAATTTTTTTGAAGCAACATATTCACGTATTCCTTAAACATTTGAGGAGACAAATTAGAAGAAGATAATAATTTCGTAGGCTTAATTAAACGAGATTTATTTATAGTCGAAAGGATATCTCTAATAATTTCAAGTTTCTCCCGTTTTCTAGTCATTTTTATTTCCAGTTATTTTTATAATTGCATAAAGAAAGAAAACAAAAAATAAGATGTTTAGGCCATAAATTCCAATTTGAACAACGGAATTCTCAATAGGAAAATATCTAAGGGATAAATTGAGTATCCAGGAAGTTAATCCAACAAGAATAATTATAAAATAATTTTTCAAAAAGTTAGAAGAGTTTTTATTACTAGAAAAATTAAGATAGCTTATTATTACCATAATCAAAAACAAGATAATTTGAGAAAGATACATAAGTATCGGAGATTTGAGAATAAAATCAAAAAACCCAATAAGAAACCCACTAAAATAAAAGAACCCGGCATTCAAATTAAATAATGAATTGTGTAATTTCTTTTTTTCAAAATTTTTCCAAACAAGACTATATAGTAGGAAGAACCCAGCGACAATTATAAAAAATTCAAAAAGAAAGTGAGTATTTAAAAAATAAAAAGATTTTTCAGAAATATTTGGGATAACACCGAGTATAAATCTAAAGAAGAAAGCAAGACCGTAAAAGAAAAATGAATTTCTAAAATACCTTAATCCTTGATAATCGCTAAGTTTGAATAGTCGGTCCGTTTTAAGAACGACAATAGAACAGATAAAAAGAACAAGAAGGGCATAAACTATTTTTAAATTTTCTTTATTTAATAAAATCCACTCAAGTAACATAATCTTAAATAAATTTTAGATATTTAAGTCTTTACAATTTAAGAAATAAAATATAGTTATCCTACCCACTATTTATAAACAATATTTTTATGATAATTAAATGGAAATAGGAAATAAAAAAACTGCATTAGTTTGTGGGGCAGGAGGGTTTATAGGAAGCCACCTTGTCAGGAGATTAAAAAAAGAAGGTTATTGGGTAAGGGGAGTAGATATAAAATATCCCGAATTTTCAGAATCAGATGCAGACGATTTTTTAAAATTAGATTTAAGGAGTGAAGATAACTGTAAGAGATCTTTAGAACTCTCCGAAGGAAAAAAATTTGATGAAGTTTACCAGTTAGCTGCAGATATGGGTGGTGCAGGATATATTTTTTCAGGGGAACACGATTTTGAGGTAATGCATAATTCTGCAATGATTAATTTAAATTTTGCAAATTTATCCAATAGGTACAAAAAATTATTTTATTCATCTTCTGCCTGCATTTATCCTGAAGAGATTCAATTAGAAACTTCAAATCCCGGATTAAAAGAAAATATGGCTTATCCTGCGAATCCCGATTCAGAATATGGATGGGAGAAATTATTTAGTGAAAGACTATATCTTTCAATGATGAGGAATAAGAGAGTTCCAGTAAGAATTGCAAGGTTTCACAATATTTTTGGACCGGAGGGAACCTGGGAGGGGGGAAAAGAAAAAGCACCTGCTGCAATGTGCAGGAAAGTTTCAGAATGTTCAGAAGGTGGAGAAATAGAAATTTGGGGAGATGGAGAGCAAACAAGATCCTTCTTATATATTGACGACTGTTTAGAGGGTGTAAGAAGACTAATGGATTCAGAGTTTACAGGACCGGTCAATATAGGGTCTGAGGAAATGGTTACAATAAATAAGCTTGCACAAATTGCAACAGATATTTCTGGGAAAAAAATAGATTTTAAACACATAGAGGGCCCATTAGGGGTAAGGGGAAGAAATTCAGAAAATTCTTTAATTAAAGAAAAATTAGGATGGTCTCCAAATTTTAAGTTAATGGATGGAATGGGAAGAACTTACAATTGGATTTCTGAACAAGTTAGAAAAAAGAAAGAAAATAAAATAGAATAAAGAACACCTTAAAAAGTTTAATTAATTAAAATTACTATGAAAAAAATAATTTTTCAATCAATAAATGAAGGAGATGTTTTTGAATTTTTAAAAAGAAATAAGTCTAGAAGAATATTTAATTTTTTAAATCTTCACGACCTTTATCAATTTTCTAGGGAAATGAAATTCAAAAATTCAATTTTAGATAAACAAAATATGAATTTTGTTGATGGATTTGTAATCTCGGTATATTTATCTATTTTAAATTTAAGGAAAATTTCAAGAATAAGTGGGCCAACATTTACAGAGAGGGTTTTATCCAATAAAGAATTATCTGGAAATAAAAAACATTTTTTTATTGGGCCAGAAAGGGAAGATATTAGGGAATTAAAAAAAAAATTTGGACACTTAAAAAATGTAGGTTTTTATAATCCGCCATATGTCCAAGGTATAAGTTTTTCAAGGGAAGAAATAGAAGAAATATCAAATAGGATTAATGAAAAAAAATCAGATTATGTTTGGGTAGGGGTTGGGTGTCCAAAACAAAACATCTTGTCATCATCATTAATTAAAAAAACAAATGCAAAATATTTTATGAATGTAGGTGCGGCATTAGATTTTGTTTTAGGGAAAAAGAAACAGGCTCCAAAAATTATTAGGTCGTTGGGGATTGAATGGATTTATAGGCTAATTACAGATTTTAAACATTCTAGAAAAAAGGTTTGGAGAAGCTTAAAAGGGTTAGGAAATTTAAATTTAGTAGGGATTTCCAGATGAAGAAGAAGATTTTGTTCTTAAGTCCACTTCCAGAACCTCATTATGGGAGTGCCTTATCAAGTAGATTATGTTTAGAAATATTAAAAGGGAATAATAATTTTGAGATTAGAAATATAAAATTAAATTATTCTAAGGAAATTAGTGATGTAGGGAGGTTAAATTTAAAAAAAATTAGGGGGTTTTTTAAAGTTATGAGTAACATAAGAAAAACTTTAATAAAATTCAGACCAGATCAAGTTTATTTTGTTCCAGCAACCTCTGGATTAGGGCTGTTACGGGATTTTTATTTTGTAAAACAAATAAAAAAATATTGGGAAGGGAAAATAATCTTTCATATAAGGAGTAGAATTTTAAAAGAAGATTGGGATTCTAAATTTAATGGAAAAAAACTCTTCAAAATGTTAAAGGGGCAAAAAGTAATAATTTTGGGGAGAGGATTAATCAAAGATTTAAATGGAATAATTGTTAAGAGAGATATATTTATTCTTCCAAATACAATAAAAAATGAAGTTTCAAAGGAACAGTTCGAAAAGATCAGAATAAAGAGGTTTAAAAATAAGGGATTAAAAATTATTTTTCTTTCAAATATGGATCGGTCAAAAGGATGGCCAAAATTATTAAATGCTTGTAAATTGCTAAATGAAAATAAAATAGATTTTGAATGTGTTTTTGTAGGTCCATGGAGGCTTAAGAAAGATAAAATAGCCTTTAAAAAGTATATATTAAAAAACAATTTGGAAGAAAAAGTTTTTTCAGTTGGAAAAAAAACAGGAGAAGAAAAGAAAAAATTTTTGGAAGAATCAAATGTTCTAGTATTCCCAACAGAGTACAAATTAGAAACTTTTGGAAGGATAATTCTAGAGGGGATGATGTTCGGGATGCCCATAATTGCCAATGGAATCGCTACAATTCCAACAATAATTGAAGATAGGAAAACTGGATTTATTTTAAGGAAAAATTCACCTGAAGAGATTTCAGATTATCTAATAAAATTAACTGATGAAAAGTTAAGGGTATCTATGGGGAATGAAGGGAGAAAAAGATTTCTCAAAGAATATTCATTGAGAGATTATAAGGAAGAATTTTTTAAAATTTTTAAATAATTTTCCAATATTTACACCATCCATGAAATAAAAATAATCTGATTTTATAATTATTTGAAACAACAGAATCTGAATTAAGAATTTTCATCTTATAAAAAGTCTCCCATTCTTTAGAGATTATTTTAGCATGAACTAAAGTTTCTAAACAATTTTCCAAATTTTCAATATTTTGACGTTCACTAATCCAATCACCCAAGGGAGGAGTAAATCCGCACTTCTTTTTATTAATTATTTTTTTTGGTAAAAATTTAGAAATCATTTTTCTAAAAAAATTCTTTTCCCCAAAAAAAGAAATTTTATAGTTGGTAGGCAAGTTCATAGAATATTCAAGAAGTCTATAATCTAAAAAGGGGCATCGAACCTCTAAAGAGTTTATCATTGAAGAAATATCTACCTTATTCAAAAAGTTATTCGGTAATGTATAAAATTCAATATCCATTAATCTAACCGCCTCGATTAAATTTCCCCCAGTTTTTTTCAGACAAGAATTTAATTTTTCAGAGAGAATTTTTTTTGTAATTTGAGGTTTATAATAATCTTTTCTAGCTTCGGAATAAAATTTATTTTTTGGGAGTAAACTTAACAATAATCCCTCCTTAAGTTTTGATGTAGATAATTTAGATAAAAATTTTCTTAAAAATTTAGGAAATTTTCTTAAAATTTCCATTTGGTATGCAAATTTATATCTTTGATATCCTCCAAAGATTTCATCCCCCCCATCTCCACTCAAGGAAACAGTTAACTTTTCTTTTGCAAATTTCGAAAGCATCCTTGTAGGGAACATAGAACTATCTGAAAAAGGCTCATCATAATAATAATAGATGTCTTTTAACATCTTCTCAAAATCAACTTTCCTAAAATATTTATGATGGTGATTTGTTTTAAAATGGTTTTTTAATATATTAATTTGTGGAGTTTCATCAAAATTTCCATCAAAACCTATTGAATAGGTATTTATATTTTTATTAAAATTCATCATATATTTAACAATTGTTGAAGAATCTAAACCTCCTGAAAGAAAAGCTCCGAGAGGGACATCCGAGATCATTCTGAGCCTTACAGAATCTGTAATCAAATTTTCCAAGTCTCTTTTAATCTTCAATTTATTATTTGAAGGACTAAAATTTGGAAAGTCATAGTATGCCTTAATGCTCAAACTTTTTTTCTTAAGGTCGAATAAAAGATTATGTTTTTGTTCTAACTTGTGAATATTTTTGTAAATAGAATAAGGGGCAGGAATAAAACCCAATGAGAAATATAAATCAATAGAATTTTTATCTAGTTCATGAAAGATTTCATGTTTTAAAATCCCTTTTATTTCTGAAGAAAAGATAAACTTCCCATTTTCAAAATAGTAGTAAAGTGGTTTTTGCCCTAGACGATCTCTGCTCAAAAAAATAGTTTCATTTTGAAGATCATATATTGCAAATGCCCACATACCATTAAATTTTTTTACACAATTTTCCCCCCATTCAAGATAGCTTGCACAAATAACTTCGGTATCTGTATTAGATTTAAAAGAATAACCTTTTTCTAGGAGAGATTTTTTCAATTCTTGAAAATTATAGATTTCTCCATTAAAAACAATCACAACCTTTTTATTATCAAAACTGTAATTCATGGGTTGGGATCCGTTTTTTGAAAGGTCAATTATTGAAAGTCTTCGATGGCCAAATGAAATTTTTTTTGTAGAAAATATCCCCTCTGAATCGGGGCCACGATGTTTAAGTGAATTGTTCATCTGATTAAGGAGCTCTTTATTTTGAAAGTTAAATCCATTTATTCCACACATAAGTTAATAAGGGTATTCGGTGTTTTTATTTATTATCATTTAAAAATTTTAAGTAAATTTTTTTATTTAATTTTTCCACAAATCATTTAATTCAATAAAATAAACGCCCCTTTTACCTTCATGAATCGAATCAAAACAAATTTTACTATTATCAAAACTCCAGCGAGGGTGCAAATCAACCCTAAATGGGCTGTTCCCAAAATCTTCAATTGGAGAATTAAGGTAACTTTTACTTGGAAGGGAATAGAAATTCCCTAAGATTATTCGCTTATGCTTTTTAGAGTCATAAAGGATTAATTTCCTGTAATTTTTTGAATTGGGGTAGGTATCTGTTAAAATAAATCTTTTATTTTTTGAAAAACTCGGATGACCATCATCATCGTAAATATTAATTTTTTTGGATATGCGCGATTTATCTTTTAAAAGATAATAGCCTATGGGGAGGGTCTTTTTTCGGATAAACCTTGGGAAAATTTTTTTATAGATTGGACGAATAAACTTAATTAGGAGTTGAGGTAATCTGCCAACACCCCTAAGTTTTCCAAATTTTTCAGAAAGACTACAAAACATTAAAATTTCTTTAGAGTTTTTCCATGCAAAATGTGAATAAAAACCACTATCTGGAAACATAAAAATATTTTCACCATTAAAGTCAATACTAAAAAATCTCGTATGGAAAAGCCCACCTTCTAAACTCCATCGATGCAGGAAGCAGAGACGATCTCCACAAGTATTAAAAATGGGTTGATCAACCCAATGTAGTCCAGATTCCATAGATTTGAGATTCTTAAAATTAATAAGACTTTTGAGATTAATAATGAGTTTCTTATCTCCTGTCATAAGGTTTATCATATAAATTCCTTCTGTTTCAGGAATATTTTTTTCAAATTTATTTGAAAAAAATCCTGAATATCCGTAACCTTCCCTTACCAAATTAAGTCTTTCATAACTTATAGAAAGGGCATATTTTCCCGAAGGATGAATATCATAAATAGGAGAGTTAATAATTTTTTCATCACCGGATTCGACATCAAGAATTCTTGAAATAAACTTTCCATTTTTCCTATCATTGAAGATTATTTTAGATCCATAACATTTTGGCATCCATTGAATCATACACCCTTGTTGCCAATTCCAAGTTTTTGTTTCTGCAATTTTCTTCTTTTTACCAGTTTTACAATTAATTAAGATAATCCCTGCAGAATCATATTGGGAGGGGTGCCTGTCAATAAAATCAGTTTCCAAAACAATTGCATAATTTCCATCATGATTCCAGGGAGACTTCCCATAATATCCAAAATAGTAATGTTTAGACCCATTAATGAGCTTATGAATTTCAACCTTTTGATTTAAAATTTTTTTAATTTTCATCTCAATATATTTTTACAAAAATTTAATAAAACTCGGATCTTAAAATCAATTAAATTAAGGTTAATCCTTTTAAGATCTTTCTTGAGGGTATAATCTGTGAATTCAACATAGAATGGGGTAATCCTCTTTTCTAAAGTTAAATTTTTTTGAAAGTTAGTTTTATTTTTCATTTTTAGAAACATAATTGAGTGAATTTAATATAGCTTCGACATCTTCCTCGACATTCCATTTAGATACAATTTTTAAGGATTCTCTTCCCATAACTGTCCGAAGTTCCTTATTAGATATAAGTTTTTCCATAGCTCTTTGAAGTTCAGAGATAACTCCTTTTGAAAAAATAATCCCATTAATATTATTTTTAACTAAATCTCTTGCAGTACCAACTCCAGTAGAAGAAATTATGGGGAGTGAAAAATTCATTGCTTCATTTAAAACTTTGGGTGATGGATCTGAAATAGATGCCATGATGAAAATATCTGCAGCAACATAATATTCGGATAATTTTTTTGGATCCGGTAAAAAATTTATAAATCTTACGTTTTTTAAATTTAGGGTTTTTTGATACTTTTGGAGGTTTATTTTATCTGGACCATCACCCACAAAGATTAAATAAACGTTTTCATTTTTTAAATTTTTAAAAGCTTTTAATGTATTGAATGAACCTTTTCTTTCATCTAGTGTACCGACGCAAAGTAACACGATAGATTTTGAAGGGATATTTAGAGACTTCCTAATTTTTTTGTAATTAAGTTTTTTCGATAATTTGTTATAAAATTCATTATCCACAGAACAGGGATGGAAGAATAGTTTAGAATTTTTAACGCCATATTTCAGGTAGAATTCCTTATTTTTAGTATAGCTATAAAGAAATGCTGAAGGAATTTTAAAAAGAAATTTATAAAAATTATGTTTAAAAAAATTTTTAATTTTTTTTGGAGACATTTCATTAATTTCTTCTCGAAATATTATAGGGGTTCTGCCAAATTTTGCCCCAATATAAGACAATTTTTTAAAAGTTGAAGAGTACCCATAAATAATTACGGCATCATATTTATTTTTAAACAAAATTGGTATTATCTCAAAATTCCATAATTTCCACAAATCTTTTGGAATGAAGGAAAATTTAAAAGGGTAATAATTTTTTAAAAAAACATGATTAAATTTTTTCTTTTTAAAAAATTCATTATTTTTCGAGTTAAAATTATTTGAACCTCTAAAAGGTTCAGAAAAATATACTTTAAAATCAATTTTTTTAGATTTAAAAAGTTCCCTATAAATTGGGAGGCGATAAGTAACTGGATTATCCTCTACAATTGCGATACGGTATTTTTTAGGAACCATAATAATAGATTATAAATATCCTTTAAAAAATTTACCTCTTTTAAAAACTTATTAAATATCTACCAATTAATAAAATCAAAAAGATTTTTGAGATATATTTAAAAGGCCTATTAATTTAAAACTTTAATGAGGAGGGAAATCCATGATTATTTAAAAAAGATATATTTAATGTTCCCTGAGAAATATAAAAAAAATGCAAAAGATTTCTATTATGGGCCACTTTACATTGCTTCTTGGATGCCTAAAAATCTTTTTGTAGGTGTCATCAGAAGATTTTATAGGGATAAAACTATAAAAAATTTAAATTTTTTTGAACAAACATTTTATTCACAAAGCGGAGAAGATGGAATAATAAAGACTATTTTTGATAAAATTGGGACAACAAATAAATTTTGCATAGAATTTGGAATTTCCAAAAATCAGGGAAATACAATTAATCTTAAACGTAATGGGTGGGATTGCTTATGGATGGACTGGGAAGGGGACGGGGAAATAATTAAAAAAGAATATATAACTAGGGAAAATATAGAGTTTCTTTTTAGGAAGTGGGGAGTTCCAAAGGAACCAGATTTATTATCAATAGATTTAGATTCAAATGATTATTGGATTTGGGATTCAATTAAAAATTACTCCCCAAGAGTAATTTTAATAGAATACAATGCAAATATCTCGATTAAGAAAAGTGTTAGTGTAGGTTATGATTTAAAAAATTGTTGGAATAAGGTAGATGATTATTATGGTGCAAGTTTATTAGCTCTTTATAAATTAGGGAAAATTAAGGGCTATACTCTTATTGGGTGTAATGAGTTGGGAGTAAATGCATTCTTCTTGAGAGATGATTTAATCAAAAATAATTTCAAAATAAAAAGTTTAGAAAAAACTTATCGTAAGCCAAAATATGGGAAGAAAATTAATGGAATTTATTCAGGATACAAAAGAAGTAAAAGGAAAATGGTCAAAGTTTAGGTAAATGGGGGTTAAAAAAATTTTTTTCACAGGAAGAGATATGATAAACAACCTTTTTTTAAGATTTATGGGCATTTGCTTTATTAAACCATTTCCAAAACACTCCATAAGGTTTTGTAAGAGCTATTTTAAATCAAAACCAATTAATGTTATAGAAATAGGAACTTTCAAAGGAATTAATGCAAAATACATTTTAAATAATTTAAATATAAAAAAAATATATCTTATAGATCCTTATGACAAATATACTTGCCAAGATAATTATAAAATAAAACAGATAACTAAGTTAGATTTAAAAAAACCAAAAAACCAGGCACATAAGATATTAAAAAAATATAATTTTGGGGGAAAACTAAATTGGATTGAAGAATATTCAGATAGTGCAGTTAGAAAGGTTCCCAAGGCAGATTATATTTATCTTGATGGAGAACATACCTATGGACAGGTGATAAAAGATTTAGAGAACTATTACCCTAAATTAAGGGGATTCGGAATAATGGCAGGACATGATATTCATATAGAAGGGGTTTTAAATGCAGTACAAGATTTTACAAGGAAAAAAGATTTAAATTTTAGGGTGAGTGGTCAAGATTGGTGGTTCATTAAAAATAAATAACTGGAAATCTTATTTTAAGAATGGCCTCATCTTTTTTCCCAAATATTAAACTTAATTAGGCTCTCTTTTAAAATTCTTTTAATTCTTAAAAATCTCAAAAATTCTAGAGTTAGACTTTCTATAATGGGGAATTTTTTCCTTCTCAAATAATGGTGGGATGCTAGATAATCAAAACCTAAAAATTTAAAAATTAAAATCCATTTTAAATTAAAATAAGGGAAATTAATATATTTTAACTTACGAAGTTTTATTTTAGAAGGGTATTTATTCAACATAAAATTAAAATAAGTTTCTTGTTCAGAAAAACCGGCCTCAGTTTTTAAATCAATATTTTCCATGACTCTTTTCCATAATTCTCCATCAACCAATTTAAAAAGTTTTTGGATATAAGGTCTTTGATAAATCATATGATGGACAGTCCCAGAGAGTGTAGGTAAATATTTTCCAAAACAAAAAAGTTCTTCTAAAATTTGATAATAAGGTTCATGATGACCTGTTTCAAAGCTATAGAGGGGGGTAGAATTCTCAAAGAATTTAGTGGGCCGAAGGAACATAACATCCGCATCAATAATTAACAAATTATCTAACACCTTCCTATCAATGACATTTAAAAAATATAATTTTAGGAATTGCTGATAATACCATCCTCCCCGATCCTTAGGGGAATATTTTGAAATAGTTTTTTTATTAAATGGAAAATTTTTTTCACTTATAAAATGGATATTTGGGTCATTAGGGAAATAATTATTTTCACTCAAAACAAAAATTTTACGATAACCTAAAATATTTTTTTTAGCATAATCTATACTTTTTTTTAGGATATTTATATCCTTCTTATGGCAAAGAAATAAAATATCAAAATTTTTATTTTTAAGAGGGTCTTCTAGGTTCTTCATTCATCCCAATTTTTTTAAATCAGATTCAACCATCATAATTACCAATTTCTCAAATTTAATTTTTGGATCCCATTTTAAATTTTGTCGAGCTTTTTCATAGTTTCCTATTAACAAATCAACTTCTGCAGGACGATAAAATTTAGGGTGTTGAACAACAAATATTTTATTTCTTTCTTTTTTAAGTTCTTGAATTTTCAAATCAGCATCTTCAATACTTTTATTATGCAGGTCTACAATTTCATAACTCTTTTTTAAATAAGAGAATGCAGAATCAATAAAATCACGAATACTGTGGGTTTCTCCAGTGCAAATAATATAATCTTCAGGGTTTTCTTGTTGTAACATCATCCACATTGCCCTAACATAATCTTTAGCATGGCCCCAATCTCTTTTTGCATCAAGATTTCCCAATGAAAGGATATTAGTTTTTTCCTTAGAGATTTTTGAAATTCCTGCAGTTATTTTTCGGGTAACAAACTCTTTTCCCCTTCTAGGAGATTCATGATTAAATAAGATTCCAGAGCAGGCAAAAATCCCATAAGATTCCCTATAATTTCGAGTTAATTCAAATCCCGTAACCTTGCTGATTCCATAAGGTGAACGGGGATGAAAAGGTGTTTTTTCAGTTTGAGGAACTTCAGTTACCTTTCCAAACATTTCAGAAGACGCTGCAAAATAGAATTTACAATTGGGAGACTTTTCCTTAAGTGCAGAAAGCATATGATGGGTTCCTTCAACATTTGTCTTCATTGTAGAAAAGCTATCTTCAAAAGATTCGTGAACAAAACTTTGGGCAGCAAGATGGTAACATTCATCAGGTTGAATTTTTTCAAAAAGTTCAATTAATCTAGAATAACTTTCCAAAGTCCCCGGATGGAGGATTAACTTATCTTTAAGATGATAAATTCTTCCAAGACGGTCCCTAGGATCTTCAATAGCCACACGTCTAACAAGTCCATGAACTTCGTATCCCTTTTCAAGTAAAAATTCTGCAAGATAACTTCCATCTTGCCCTGTTATTCCTGTGATAAAAGCCCTTTTCATTAAAAATTTAATTAAAAAAGACTTTTAAATTTATGGATAACCTACCTTTTTATAAATTATTTTTTCATGGCATCAAAATAAATTTTCCCTAACTTTTTATTTCTTTCTTTAATTGAGAATTTTCCATTTAAAATTTGAGTTTTAGCATTTTTAGACATTTCATTTCTAAGGCTCCTTTCACAAATTAAGGTTTCACATTTTTTTAAGATTGAATTTAATGTCTTAGGGTCCATTACCCTATTTTCTCCACTAGCTTTTAGGTTATTTATAATAAATCCTGTTTTTCCTTCAATAATTGTTTCAGAAATCGTGTGAGTAGATTTTGTCTTTTGGGAGATGACAGGTATCCCAAAACTTTGAGCTTCAAGAATTGCAAATCCAAGGGTATCTGAAAATGTAGGGTACAGGAGAATATCTGAAGAGGGATATATTTTAGTGAACAATGATTCTCGCGGTAATAATTTTAGGAAACGGATTCTTTTATTTTTAGAATATTTCATTATAAATTTCTCAGGAACTTCAGAGACAATCACTCCATCTACTTGGGGATACTTTTTAGTGAGTGTATTAAGGATTTTTAAGAAAATTTCTCCTCCTTTAATTTCAAAGTCTCGACCAACAAATAAGAATCTAACCTTTTTTTTATGGAGATTTTTGGAAAAAGTTTGAATTGGAACTGCAGGAAAGACAACCTCGATTTTATTTTTCAATTCTGGAAATTCTCTTAAAATATTTTTTTTAGACCATTCACTCCAAGGCATGATTTTTTTACAATATTCTGAATTTAAATATTTTCGAACAGTTTTTTTAGATTTATTATTAAATTTATTTGAATTTCCACCAAACCAAAATTGATTAATATATTCAAAATCCGCAACCCAGGGGAATCTGTTTTTACTTAGACAACGTGTACAATGGATTAGCCCTGAGTCTCCAATGTTATTTGAGTAATAGGCATTCGGAAAAGAAACTTTTAAAACTTTTAAAACTTTTTTTAAAAACAATTTTAACAAAAAAGTTTTTTTAAAAAGATTTCCTTTAATTAAAATTTTAAAATTATTAAATCCAGAATAACTAATTTTTTTCGGGGGATTTTTGACTAAAGATTCATAATAGGATGAATCTACGATTCCAAGAGGTTTTTGAAAAAAAACATTTAAGTTTCCCATTTTATTTAACAACTTTCAATTCAAATTCAATCTCAGAAGAGGGAATTATGCCTGAAAGAAATTTACAATAAAATCGATGGTTAAAATTTATTAAAGGGTTAAGGAAGAGGTTCAATATTTTTGAACGCCCTAGGCTAAAATTAATTTTAACCATTTTAACTTCAAACATTTTTTCACTACAATTTACTTCATGTGAAAAAACCCCTATTTGGGTTTTAGGATTAAAATAATCAAAACTAAATGGGGTAAAAAATCTTACATAGGTTGGATCGCTAAATTGTTCACATGAAGAATAAAAAGGGACTCTAATTTTAATTAAAGAACCATTTTTACAAACTCTTCTTAACTCGTGCATCATTTCAATAAAATTTTTAACATGTTCAAATACGTGTTCTGCCAATATGAAATCTACACTATTAGATTTAAATGGCAATTTTTTTTCTAAATCAACGATTTTATCGGGACCAACATTCTTAGAGATGTCACAATTAAGATAACCTTTTAATTTATTTTGTCCACACCCTAAATGAAGCTTCATCAATAAAATACCTCATCAAATTTTGCATATTGTCCATTTAAAACTTCCTTAAATTCGTCAATTACTAAAGTTTCCTTGGGATAATTGACTTCCCAAATTTTTATTGGGCCTCTAAAACCGCCATAATAAATAAATTCACTTCCCGAATATCCATAATTTCGAAGTTGTTCAACTAAGGGGTCTGATGTTTCGTGAGCTAAGTTTAATGTAGGATAATTTTCAAGGACATCATCCATTAAGAATAATTGGGCGAACAAACTTTTAGAAACTTTTGGAGAAAGATAAATCGCAGAACCTAGGGGATTAACTTGTTGACCGTCAAAAGAGGGAATAATAAATGCTACTGCATCAATCCCAGTTTTATGATCAACTAATTGGCCTTCATAATAGGTGTATCTCAGAGGGATTTTTGTTTGAAGATTATTGTAAAGGTAAACTGCAGAAGGTTGGCTAATAAATGTCAGGCCTTCATCACTGGTTTTAAGATTGACTATTATTCCAACAATTGCAGCATTGCCAGAAGGAAGAAAAATAGGGTTACCTTCCAATTCATACAAAATATCTTCAAAAATATAGCTACCACCTTGGAAAATAATTTGTTTTCCATCGGTTGTTTCTTTAATCTGTTTTTCATTAGACACCATTACAGGAATTGAAGAAAGACGATCATTTGCATTTTCATTTCCTCCTCCAATTCGGCTATATGCAGGATATTTTCCAAGGTCGGTAGGATCTATCAAAAGGTATGAAACATTCCATGTTTTCATATAACTAAGTGCACTTTTAGGAGAAGGGGTTGTTAAAACATATCTTCCAATATAATGGTCTGTTTGAATTCCGCCAGAATGTCCTCCATCAGTGACTGTTGGTCTCTCTCCGAGGGTTTGAATCCAATACCCATAATCCCACCAATGTATAAATATCTCTCCCCTAACTGTATTTTCTCGAACCCAGGACATGGATTTTTGCCATTGAATTCCTGCAGATGGGCCAGTAAGCTTTGCCTGATTTTTAATCTCGACATAATCTCCGGCTACAGAAAAAATTCCTCCAATAAAAATTAAGATAAAAATTCCTCCAAGGATAACTTTCGAAAGTTCACCATTACTTTTCAAAAAATAATCGTAAATTTTCCTAAGTGCATATGCAGAAGAAAAAAAGACGAATGGGGCTACCAAAAAGAAGACTCTTGAAGCACTTCGTCCGTTAATCAAGGTAAAAAATAAGATTGAAAAAATTAAAATTGTAGGGATTTCTGATTTAAATTTTCCATGAATAAAAGTTTTCAAAAGAATAATTCCAAAAATTAGAAGACTTATTAAATAAAAAGATTTACTCACAAGATTAACTCCATTAAATAATGATGTGGGGGAAATTCGGCTAAATAATATACCGGAAACTACCAAAATCCAGGAAGAAATAAAAACATATTTTTGTCTCCTTTTTTGCATATTTTTTACAAGTTCAATGCCTGAAATAAAAACTCCAACAACAAATAGGAAAAATAAAATTTTTCCACTTTGGCCAATCCACTGGATCAGATAAGGTTGAGAATTTTCAGCAACAGTAGATCCAAGACGATCACTTCCTCCAAAAGGGTTAATTAGTTTAATCAACACATCTCTTAAAATTTCAAAGACATTTTTATCAAAAATTGTTAATCCCATAATGCCTAAAAAGATCGTAGAAATAAATGCATAAATGGTTTTATATTTTTTGAATAATATTTTCCCAAAATCATTATTTATTTTTGAAAACAAAAAATCAATCAAAATAAATAAGAAAACAAATGGGACCAATAAGCCATAGGAACTAATCATTCGATTTGGCATTTCACGGAGAGAATAGCCAAAGATTATTGGAGAAAAAACGGAAGATAATATTAGGAAAAAATAGAATATTAAGGATTTTAAAGAATTATTTTTTGAAAAGAACCAATATAAAAGAAATGCGAAAGGCATAACTGTTAAAACAAAAGTGACTGCACCTCCCCAGGTTGCAAGAACAAATGCAATTGAAATCCCGGTAAGGATAGAGAATAAATAAACATTTTTCCAATTTTTTTCAAAATTCTTTAAGCTAAATAAATAAACAATAAAAAACAAGAAAATCCCAATCATTCCAATCGCTTCATGATCTGAAAATCCTGCCATTGTCCGGTATAGGTAGGATGGGGAAAATGCAAGAAATCCGGTTGCAAAAATAGCAACACTCTTCTTCCCAGATAAAAAGAAACTCAAAAAGAAGAACAAAATTATCCCAACTATAAAAAATATTACTGGAGAGATAACAGAAATTTGTCGGAGAGTAATTTCACTATCAAAAAATTTAGCAAAATTATATATTGAAATGAGGGTATTAGGTAAAATTTCCGGAAGCCATCCAATATTAGCAGAAGGGCTCCTCATCTCATCAAATTCAGGATACTCTCCCTCATTTTCCACCAAAGTTTCAGCAAGTCTAAGAAAGTAAAAAGGGTCTAAGGCCAAAGGGATTTTTTCACCAGTAGTTTGATCTGTTAAAAGTTCCCAATTAGATAATCGAATAGAAGAACTCATCATCAAAACAACAAATAGCACCATCAGAGTAGCAATCCATTGAATCTTCCGATTATTTAAAATCTTAAAAACGTCTTCTTTATTCATAAACCAACAAACAACACACTATTTAAAAAACCTTTCCCAACAAATTTACATCATTAAAAATCCAATTAAAATAAATATTATCTGAAATAAATAAATCAAATAAACCACTTTCTTTTCAGTAGCATGTCCAAATTTATTCAAAATAGAAATTGAAAGATGCTCCAATCCATAAATTTTCTTGTAAGGCATTTTCAAATAACCATTTTTATCTGGAATTCCAAAAGATTGTTTTTTCAGACCTCCACGAAGTTTTAAGAAGAATTCAATAATGTAAGGTATAAAAACAATAACTGCAATTTTTTCAAAATTTCCTAAAATCGCCATTCCTGCAATTAAGGCACCAACCGAATAAGTCATTATATCTCCCGGGAAAACTTTTGCTGGAAATTTATTAAATAAGTAAAATCCAAGAAGCGCAAAAACCATACAAAGTCCAACAATTGCCAGCCAAGGGGAACCCGTAGCATAAGAAACAAAAGACAAAAAAGACAAGATCAAAATTCCCTGTCCAGCTTCAAGTCCGTTAAATCCTGCAAGAAAATTATAGGTGGTGGTGGCCCCAGCAATCCCAAGAGGAACTAAAACGAGAGGGTAAAGAATTCCAAAATTTACAGCACCAAAAAATGGAAGACTCATTTCATGAACCCCGACATTAATAACTATTAAAGGAATTGAAGCAACAAATGCCATCAATATTCTAAAATTATTTGAGAGGCCACCTCTTTTCCATCCAAGTAAATCATCTACCAACCCGGTAATTCCAAGAATTAAAACAACACTAATCAATGAAAAAATTTCCAATGTTTTTTCAGAACCCCCAAATAAAAAAGTTTTGAAAGCAATATAGATAAAAAGAGATAAAATAAAAGCCATAACCACAACAACACCTCCAGAGGATGCAATATTTTTAGGCCGATTAAATTTATTCATATCCTCCCATACAAGTCCAGTATTTTTACATTTACGAATCCAAAAAGGTAAAAATTGCACGACTAAAAGAAAACTAATTACAAGTGAGATTCCCAATAAATAACTCATAATTTTAACTATCTCAGCTTCCTTAAAAGTCTTTCCAATTTATTAAAAAACAAAAATCACATCCCTAAAACAAAAGGGGAGTTAGGTAAACTTCCATCAGGGCAGAGATAACAAGAACAAAAACCGCAATCAAAATTAAAATCAAAGAGTCCTGGAGAATTCCCCATTGACGACCATTCCGGAGATCTTTTCGAATCACCGCCACAGAAATAATTCCTCCTGCAAGGGCTCCAATAAAATACGCACTTATTTCAGGAATCCCATGAATCATATATCTCAGAATTCCAAAAGGTAGGTTAGAAATATTTTGTTGAGCGAAAATTCCAATCGCCGCAGCAATTACAGTTGCATTCCAAACAAGAATAAAAATCGCACCCGCACCAAATGCAAGAGAAAATAAAATTGTAAAAATCAACACATAAATATTATTTGAAAAAATCCCCATAACAATATTTTTTCCAGTAACAGCGCCAGTCACTGAAGGAATTCCATGACTTTCTAAACAATAATCATAATTAGTGGGACTATTAATTGTACAAAAAGTCTTTATTTGAAAATTAAAATTTTGCCCCGCTTGTTCAGGTATGAGGATATACCAAAAAGAAAAACCAATAATTAATCCAATGAATAACCAAATCAAAGAACGAATTGCTTTAGAATGTTCTTTAATCAAAACACCCTCCTCACTAATTTCAACATCTTTTCCCTCCTCTAACTTAATTAAGTAATACATAAAAGGTAAACAACAAATAACTGTAAAGACAACTAACAAAAGCCCTGAACCTTCACGAAGAACAGAATCCTTTCCAAAAACAAAAGAAACCAGTAACAAAGAAGCAGTTGCATAAAAGAGTCCAATAAAAAACATTTCCCAAGGTCTTCTCTCTGCACGTTTAGGTTTAACCAACATTTCTATCATCTTCTTTTTCTCCTTAACAAAATACCAAACATCTTTTTTAAATCTTATCAAACAGAAGTTATTTATATAGCCCAAAGTTAATTATTAAATGAAAGGAGAGGGTAAAAAATTCGAAAAGATTTTAGAGGATATAAAATCTATAAAAATTCAAGGTGCAGAGAATATTGCAAAGGCAGGAATTAAAGCATTTTTAATTAATCCTACCAAACAGGGTGCAAAAAAAATTATAAAAACTCGTCCAACGGAACCTTTAATGCAAAACGCAATAAAGATTTTATTAAATTCTAAAAATCCAAAAACTTCTGCAAAAAAATTCTTAAAAAATTTAGAAAAATCTCACAAGTCAATTTCAAAGAAGGGTGCGAAATTAATAAAAAAAGATATGAATGTTTATGTTCATTGCCATTCCTCGACGGTAATAGATATTTTAAAATATGCTAGAAAAAAACAAAAGAAAAATTTTGTAGTTTATACTACCGAAGTAGTTCCAATTTTACAGGGACGTTTAACTGCAAATGATTTAGCAAAATCAAAAATAAAGGTAATCATTTCTCCCGATTTAGCGGCAGAACAAGCATTAAGAAATTGCGACATATTTTTATTTGGTGCTGACGCATATACAAACGATTCTGTGGCAAATAAGCTAGGGACAAGTACACTTTGCAAACTCGCAAAAATATACCAAATTCCGCGATATTCTTGCGGAGTTTCTTCAAAATTCACAAAAAAAATAAAGATAGAAAAGCGACCTTCAAGAGAATTATGGTTTAGAAGGAATAAAAACATTGAAATAAAAAATCCTGCTTTTGATAAAACAAATTATAAATTAATTACAGGGATTATCTCGGAATTAGGAATTTTAAAACCAAAAGATTTTTTAAAAAAATTAAAATAAACTTAGGCAACTTTCAAAACCTTTCTAATAAACATGCTAGAGAGGATGCTAAATCCTAAATAGTACCAAATCCATGAATCTAAAATTGGAGAATAAACTCCTCTAAGCCAATTAAATAATAAAAGAAAGGGGATAATAGTAACAAACATAGGTTTCATAGAAGATTTAAACATCACTCCAGTAAGTTGAAGAAGTTCAGAATTTAATTCCTTTAATAAATCCGGATCCTTACAACCTTTAAGCTCTTTCTGAATTTCTTTTTGTCGAGATTTCAAGTTTTTCATATGTTCTTGATTAGTCAACCATTTATGTGCAAAGGTAGAAATTAAAGTAACTATGACCGAAATTCCAATCAGAGAATAAATAGGGTAAAGTTGAACAATATTTTCTGCACTCATATTTATCCTCCAAAGAATCCTTTCAATGCAGGATTCATATCAACAGCGTGTTGTTGAGCGATATTTTGATATAATTGATAAAGAATCATAATGGCTAAAAGAATTGCAGTTCCTCCAACTAATGCTCCAAGAAGATTTGCAAAAGATGCAAGAATACCAATAGCAGCACCACCCATAATTGTAAGGGGAGAAACATATCTTTTCAAAATAGATTCCAAAACCCTCTCATCTTTCCGAAAACCTGGCATACTCATTCCAGAACTTACGATTTTTTTTGCTTGACTTCTCGCATCCATTCCAGAGGTTTGAACCCAGAAGAAAGAAAACAAAATAGAGAAAATTGTATAAAATAAAACGTGGGAAAATGCTTGTAATGTATAAGGGAGTCCGACACTTCGAGTAATAATTGCATCAACCAATGGAGCAGGACTAGAGAGCCAAAATGCCAGACCAGAAATTGCTTGTCCATTTGAAAATCCTCCAAGAAACGTGGAATGTCCAAGCCAGTTTTCAATAAGGGAACCAAACAATTGTAAATTAGCAACAAGAGCAGAAACTAAAATAACCGGAATAACTCCTGCATAGAAAAATTGTAAAGGCCATTTAACTGAATGTCCACGAACTCTATCAAATGCCAGAGGGATTTCAACCTTCAAACTTTGTGCAAAAACAACAATCAAAAATAATGCAGAGGTAACAAGAATTGGAAAAATGGCCCTTCCTGCGCCTGCCCCCTCTCCCCTTGCAACAGACATAACAAAAGACATAACAAGTCCGCTTTCTATATTGAAGATTCCTGTTGGGTCAAGGAATCTAAATAATTGGGTGAACAATTGAAGACCGATACCTCCTGCAATGAATAAAGAAACTCCGCTTCCAAATCCCCATTTCTGAATTACCTCATCCATAAATATTATTAAAATTCCTCCAAGACAAAGTTGGAAAATAACAAGCCCCGTAAATCCGGGTTCTGCAGCAATTCCTTTCATCAAAACATAAACCATTGCCTCAAAAAGAACAAAAGCAAAAGCAAGAAGTTTTTGCATTCCCTGAAAAAATTTCTTTCCTTCAATCGTATTGGTATCAATATTCAAAATCTGAGCACCTTGAAGTAACTGTAAAATAATAGAAGACATTACAATTGGACCGATACCCAAAGAAATAACCGAACCAAAACTAGTACCTAAAAGAATTGCAAGAAATTCAAAACGAGAAAGAGAACCTTCGGTAATTCCAAAAAGGGGGATATGATATAAGACAAAATAAGCCACCAAAATAACTAAAGTCCATTTAAGTTTTATGTTAAAACTAACTTTCTTCTCAGTCGGTCCACGAACTTCAGGAAGATTATGTAAAATGTCTCTTAATCCCATATTTTATGAAGAGAGAATTGTTTTATAAAGTTTTGTAAGGTCATTTATTTCTTATCGATTTTTTCTTCTTTCTTGGCCAATTGCTTAACATTCTTTTTACCTGCACCAACCAAAATAATCTTTCCACCTGCCTTTTCCATTTTTTCAATAGCTCCTTTAGTCGCACTCAAAGCGTGAATTTCGGCTTTGAATCCTTCACCCTCACCAAGAATTTTATGTTTAGAAAAATCCAATTTATCTCCAATTTTCTTGAAAAAATTATCTTTCAATGAAAACAAATTAATTTTTTCATATTTCTTAATTGCCGTTCTTCGTGAAGTTGCACCTTGTTTTCCAAAATATCTTTTTTTAGGATCGCTTTCTAAAGCAGATTGCTTTTTGTGGTCTGCACGTTTTCCTGTCCCTGCTTTTCCAAAACCACCTTTATTTCCATGACCTTTGTGTTTCTGCCTAAATCCCCAACCAACTGTTCGAGCTCCACGAATCCGGCTATTTTTTTTACGCTTATGAATCTTCACCATATTATAACATTCTCCCAACTAATTTAACAATATCTTCATGTTTTCCAAGAATTCCCTTAGGCGTAGAAACTTTAGAACTTTTCTTAAATCCTCCGACAGGAGGATGTAAGTGGAAAATATTTTCCACTGTTCCAGACCGTTTATCTTTCAAATCCTTAATAAAATTTTCATCAACATTTCCGTAAGCAACCATATGGCTAACCGATTTAACCATTCCTATTCTAATCAAATCATCACTATCAATCAAAGTAGATGCGAATTTTTTTCGAAGTTTTAATCGATTAAGAGTCTCATTATCTTTCTTTTTATTTTTAACTTGTCCAGAAATTCGGACAACTAATATTGAACTCATAATTTAACATCTCCTAATTTATTCAAAGCTTCCATACACGCCTTTGCAGTATTAAAAGTAGTTTTGACTTTTCCAGAACACCTACTATAAACATCATGAACTCCTGCCAAATTTAAAATTTTTTTCATCTCATCTCCGATAACTAATCCCGTTCCCTGAGGTGCAGGCATTAGTTTTACAGTTACAGAAGAACATTTGCCAGAGGTTGCAAGAGGGATGCTGTGGTGTTCCTCGCAAGAACAATCATAACTTGCACATCCACGATTAATCTTCATGATATTTAATTTAGCCTTTCTAAATGCTTTTTCTTTTGCTGGAAGAGTTTCAGAAGCACGGCCATAACCAATACCAACATGACCTTGACCATCTCCAACAACTGCCATAACTCCAAAAGTCAAAACACTACCTTCTTTAGTTTTTTTCTGAGTTTGTCTAAATGCTCGTCGTTTTCCCCCACCGAATTTACCCTTTGCCTGTCCTATAAATAAAGTGTCTTTCCTCAAATGAGGGATAAGAATATCTACAATTTCTGGTTCCATGATTTTTATTCCCATTTCAAGAACTTCATCAATATCTTTAATTTTTCTAGAATTCACATCTTTTCCAAGTTGTGTTTTGGGAATCCATGCTTCAAGTTTTTCACGTTCTTCACGAGCAAATCTTTCCTCCCTACTTTCCCGTTTATATTCTCCACGACCTTCCTCAATCTTAAAATTTTTGTCGGCGATTGCAGAAACTTTAGCATCAGCTTCCTTTTCCTTAGCATCAACTATTTTATTCATTTCCTTAAGTTGTTCTTCAGGTTTAATTTCTTCAACTTTCTCTTCAACAGGTTCTTCCATAATTTCTTCAACAGGTTTTTTATTTTCTTCAGCCATATTATAGCGATTCTCCTACTTTTACAATAATTTCTTTTAATTCAGGGTTTAAATGTTCTCCCAATAGTCTTTCTTCTGAAGGAAAGACCTTTTCATTAGCCGAAATTTCTAGGCCTCCATCAATCAAACCCTTAACTACTGCAAAAATTCGAGACCCCTTAAGTGGACGAGTCATTCCAATATCTATAATGTAATTTCCCTTACCAATTTTTTTAGCAAGCAATTTTCCAGTCAAATAACCTGCAGGTATGGATTTCAAACTTCCTTCAAATTTCTTATTCCATCCGTTGTTCAATAAATCTTTAGAAGTGACCATCGATAAAACTCTATCTTGTGCCTCATTACTTTCAACAACCTGAACAATATAATATTTGTTTGTTTGTCTAACTACAATTCTTGGAAGTCCAGATTTTAATAAATTCTTTCGAAGTTTATAATCCGTTTTATTTTCCCTTCTCCTACGTTTCAATGTTCTTAATCCCATATTATAATGTCTCCAAACTCTCCTTTAAATGTCTTTTACTTTTGAATTTTCTTGCACGAATCATTCTCCTAACTTCCCTATTCTTTTCCTTATCAATTTTACCAACACGAACAAGACCTCTAACAAACTTACGAAGTTTTCGAGTGATGATTACATATTCTTGTTTTCTATTATTAACTTTCATTTTAATTTTTCCAGTTCTTCTCCGATGTTTTCTTCGAACAATTTTCTTACGGCCCTTAACTTCTCTAATTTCAATAGCGCCAGATTTATGAAGGTCTAAAATATCTTGACGAGTTATAGCTTCCTTAATCTCTTGTAAGTGAGTTTCAACAAAGATAATTCTCCCTTTTCCAACCCCTAAAACCTTCGCAGCCAATGCTTTTTTCTTAGCCAATTGCATTTTATTTTGAAACCTCCTGTATTCTTTTATATCTGTTTAATACAGAAATTTTCATTTCCTTAGCTTTAAGCAAAATCTCTTCCTTCTTTTTCTTTCCAACCTTTCCAATAACTATCCCCATACCCTTTTTAACAGATTCCAAACCTTTCAAATTTTCAATTCTTAAAACTTCCAATCCTTCAACCATATTTCTATTTTCTCCAGAAGAACCCCAACCAATCTTAGGTCTTTGTGTATGTCCCTTACGGTTTAATCTTAATTTATTATGTCTTCCTTTAGCCCCTTTCCATTTACGGTTTTTCTTGACAGTTCTACCTAGACGAATTTTTTTATGCCAATCATTCCTAAGAAATTTAGGTTTACTTCGCTTACCTGTTTCCTTATTTTCAGAACCCATTAGATTTCTCTCCCGCATTTATTTGTAATGAAGATTCCATCCTGAAAAATTCTTCTATCCTTTCCAGTAAGCCTTGTAGCCTTCTCAATATTCGCAGCAGTTTGTCCAGCAGACTCAATATCATTTGAACTAACGGTAATCTCAGTTCCCTTGATATCTACCTTAACATTTTCAAGAATTTTAGCATATCTCATAGTTGTTTCTCCCAAAAAAGATTTAATTGCCAATTTATTCCCTTCAAGTTTTACATTCATAGGAAAATGAACATTACAAATTTCCATTTTATAAACAAATTCATTTTCAATACCTTTAATCATGTTTTTCAAATGTGCATTAATTGTTCCCATCATCTTAGACTCTCTTCTGGTAGCTTTTTTAGAGGATAAAATTGCCTTGCCTTCTTTTGAAGTAGTTAGGGAAATTTTATGAAAATTAATTTTTTTAGATAGTTCCTTTCCATTACCTTTAACAGTCAAGATATCTTTATTAAGATTAATTTCAATACCCTCAGGAACATCAATAATTCGTTCAATATCTAATTTCATTTTAATAAAAATAAGCAATTAAGCTTCCTCCAACATTTTCTTTAAGAGCTTCTTTATGACCTAATAAACCATTATTTGTTGAAACAATCAAACTTCCCATATTTCTGGAGGGTAAGAACCTTCTAAGATACTTATCAATTTTTCCAACACTTACATAATAACGAGGTTTAATTGCACGACATTCATTTAATCGGATAATTTTAACCTTGACTGAAAGTTCTTCTTCATTAACTTCATAATCTATATAACCTGAATTTTTCATTATTTCAAACAAATTCAAAAGAACTTTAGAGTATCTTCTAATTACAAGTTCTCTTTTCTCTACCCGTTTTGCATTCATTATTTGGTTCAACCCATCTGATATTATATCTTGACTCATTTTTTACTCCTAACTATATTTTTTGAACCCAAGTTCAACTGCCAACTCTCTAAAACAGTGTCGGCATAAATTTAGATTATAAGATGAAATATGTGCTCCATGTCTTCCACAAACTTCGCATTTCTTTGAAGCAACTCCAAAATCTCTAGATTTTGGTTTATTATGTTTCAAAAATTTCTTAAGCACGGCTGGCTTACTTCTCAATTGTTTTGTTATTTTTCTCCAATCACTTGCCGTCATTTTATTCATTTCCTCCGTCTTCGGAATTTTCTTTTGTTTGTTTTCTTAAAATTGTTGTGCCAAAATTATTTTCAAGATAATTTTCTATTTCCTTGCGAGTAACTGTTAATCTTCGAGCCTTTCCCCTTTTAACCTTTTTCTTTTCAACTGATTTCCCTGCTCGAGAAAATACAGCTGTAACTTCAAAGCCCATAATTCCAACTTCACGGATATATTCCATTCCTGGAATTTCAATATATTCGGGAATTCCAAAAGAGAAGAAATTATTTTGAATTTGTTTTTCTTTCAAAGTATTATCTATGGAAGGGAGTAATTTTTTAATCATGTTAAGTGCATCTTTTCCCCGAAGAGTGACCTTTGTCCCAACTTCCAAACCTGGACGAACGCTCCATGTGGGAATTCTTTTAGTTGCCTTAACTTTAATGGCTTTTTTTTCACTAACCTTTTCAAGAAGAATAACTCCCTTGTCAAGTTTTTCTCCGGTTCCTCCAATATTAAGGACGACTCTCTCAAGCTTAATATTCCTCATGATATTTTCTTTTTGAACTGCGACAATTTCTTGATTTTCCATTATTCGATTACTAAGATTGTCTTATAGGGCAACCTAACTTCTCCATCATTTAATTCAATCACATAGTCCTGTCCACGCGATAATTTCTCAAAACCTTTTAATTTACCTGTTTGACCTGCATGTTTTCCTGAAATAACTTCTATATTAGCACCTTCCTTAAGGGGGAGTACCTTCACAATTTCTCCTTTAATGGTATTCAAAATAATTGAATCTCCAACAGAAAATTTTTCTTTTGAAAGTATATTTTGCCCATCTTCGAGATTCATTTGAATCAAATCTTTCCCACGAATCGTTTTTCCAGAAATTTTAACAACTTTTGTTTCAGCTTCTTTGGATGAAATTTCTTTCAAGCTAAATTTACGATTCACAATTTCTAATCGATAGTTTAATTTTCCCTTTTCAAGATTAATTGTATCGAAAACTTGAACAGGGAAGTTTTCATCATTTCTTACTTTGTTATTAACTTTTACCAATCCTGAAAAAGTCATGTATCTAGCTTCCTTACGAGTTTTAACAATTTTTAAAAGGTCTCTAAGAATAAATAATACTGAAATTCCCTTACTAGTAGAATGGCTTGGCACAGCCACATAAACCTTTCGTTTTCCCTTACGTGGAACTGGCCACAATTTGGACATTTTACTTTTCTTTATATGCATTTTATTTTTTCTCCCCAACCAATTTCTTTGAAGCAGGTTTTTTAACAGTTTTATCAACATCAACTTTATTTTCTAAATCTTTGTCATTGCTAACTTTCTTTTTAGAAGATTTGAATCTTCGATTATCTGAAGTATCTAACAAAATAATTTTAACATTAGATGGATGGAACCAAGTTTCTAATTTTTCTCCGCCACTTTTAGTTCTTTGAACACCATCAACCTGAATACGGGTATTTTTAACATCTACAATTCCTACTTTTCCCTGTTTCTTTGCAAATTTTCCCCTCATGATTTTTACGTCATCTCCTTTCCTAACTTCAATATTTCTTGTTCCATATTTTTCTCTAAGAGGTTTATCCAATGAGGTGCTCATAAATTTTCTTCGAATATGATTTGGAGCATTCGCCCTAAACTTAACTTGCTTACGAGGCTGTTTACTCGATACCCAGGATTTATTAAATTCCGATTTCATATTAGTAAATTACTTTTGCCAATTTGGCAACCTCCTTCCATCTTTCTTGAATTTCTCTTGCAACAGGACCCTTAATTTGAGTTCCTTTTGGATTTCCTTTTTCATCTTTTAAAAGTGCAACAGCATTATCTAAAAAACAAACTCGTTCTCCAGTATTCCTTTTCCAAGGTTTTTTTTGCCGAACAATAACTGCATCAAAGACCTCTCCTTTCATTTTAGGATCTCCTTTTCTTACAGAAACTTTAACTTTATCTCCTACCTTCCCATAACCTTGTCTTCCCCGAGTAGTCTTTCCAAGTTTAATAGAAACGAGTCTTACAATTCTTGCACCACTATTATCACAGGCTTCAAGAAGGCTTCCGATATTTAATCCTCGGGTTGGATTTCCACTAACTGCTTTCATTCTAAGTTTCCTCCTGAAGATTTTATTAATTTTGAAACAACAAAATGAATCATTTTACTAATCGGCCTAGTTTCTGCAATTTGAATTCTATCTCCTACAAAAACAGAATTTTCCAAACATTGAGGCAACCTTGCATGAAGTTTTGTTTTTCTTTTTTCATATCTCTCATACTTAGGAAGGCTAATCATTCTTTCAAATTGGATAGAAACTCTTCCAGGAAGTTTTTTAACAATTTCCCCTTCAAATGTTCTTCCACGAAGTTTTAATTTATTCCTTCCGTGAGTAGGGCAAAACTTATCATTACATTCAACTTTCTTAGTTGTTTCTTTCATTGTTTTTTTCGTTTTATTTTTTTCTACCATTTTATTCATTTATTTGATCTCCACTGAAACCGAGAGAAATCAAAATTTCTTTTATATATCCTTTATGATTTCCTTGAAGTTCAATCGATTTATTTTTGAAAGTTCCTCCGCAAGCTCGTTTTGCTTTAAGACTTTTAGCGATATCCTTTATATCTACTCCGTCATCAAAACCACTAACGATTGTTGTAACTTTTCCGAATCTTCGTTTTTCGGTTTTAACGTCTATTGTTTGTAAAGTTTTAGCAATATCTTCGCAAACACACGCAGGAACCGGCAAACCACACTTCGGACAAATATCCACTTTACTGTTTTTCTCCAAGTTTAGTTTTAGAGTTATCCAAAGATTTTTTATCTTTATTAGACGAACTTTCAAGTGTTAATAGCCGTGCAATTTCCCTTTTAATGTTTTTCCTTTTCTGTGGTTGTTTCAATAATTCAATTTTTAAGTCTTTAATTTTCTTCATTTTTTCTTTATCCATTATTTTGGATTCTTTATTTTCATTTACCATTTATTTTGAAACCTCCTTAGATTTCTTTTTAACTTTCTTTTTAATTTCTTCTAAACTTGATTCTTCATTAAATGAAACATTTTTTTTAACTTCTTCCATAAATGCGTCATCAATAGTGATTTGGTCATGCACCTTCACATTTGGTGCCAAAATTGCAACCTTAATTCCTACAATTCCTTGTTTAGTTTTAGCAAGAGATTCTGCACGGTCAACAACTTTCGAGGAGTCTCCAGTTTTTTTCAAATAACCAAATGCAAACCTCCAACTCTTCGCTCTATCGCTCGGAAGTTTTCCAGAAACTCGAAGTTCAGCACCAAGTGCACCAGAATTTTTAATTCTTCCAAGAGCTCGGTAACTAGAAGCCTTATATTTCATAGCACCAAATCTTTCAAGAGTTAAGGCAATATCGTCAGCAACTAATTGAGCATCAAATTCAGGATGAGTAATTTCTTCAATATCTACATGAGGATTCTCCATTTTAAATTTCTTTTTTAAAATTTCAGTTAATTCTGAAATTTTTTCTCCCTTCCTACCAATAATCCATCCAGGTTTATGTGTGGAAACTATAATCTTTTCACCGACGGGAGTATACTCAATTTTAATTTTAGAAATTTTCCCTTTTCCAAACATTCGTTTAACAAATTGACGAATACTATATTCTTCTTTCCTAACATCTACAAATTTTTTCTCTTCCATTTTATTTATTTACTTTAACCAATTTACTTTTATCCTTAACTTCAATATAAATATGTGTCCTTTTACTTCTTCTTCCACCCTTTCTAAATGGGGCAGATGCGCGATTCGATTTAGCAATAGAAATAAATGGAGATTCAATTCCATTAACAATAGAATTAGCTTTAGCCTGTTTTATAATTTCAATAATTTCCAAACATGCATTTTTAGGAAATTTAGCTCCTGCAAGGCCCTTTCCTTTTTGATGCGCAACTTCTAAACCTGCCATTGGAATTGCACGTTTATCTTTAACAACAGCTTCAAGTCTTTTAACTGCATTGTCAGGAGATTTTCCACGGATTACCTTACAAATCGCAATAGAATGTTTAGGAGAAATTCGGAGGGAATAACCATTTGCAATAGCAACATCTTTCTTAAGAATTTTTTTAGGTTTATTTTTATCTTTAGTTTTATTCTCTTCAGTTTTATTTTCATCAGTTTTCTTTTCTTCAAGCTGGTTTTTTTCAGTTTTGACATTTTTAGAATTTTCTGTTTTAACAATTTCATCTTTTTTCGCTTTAACAATTTTATTTTCCTTATTTTCTACCATTTTATTTTTTCAATGCCATTCCAGATTTAGTTGCTCCAACTCCCATTGAAGTATGTTTTGCAATTTTTCTAGTCGGAGAAAATTCGCCAAGACGATGACCCAACATTTCAGAAACAATTTCTACCTTGACATATTCTTTTCCATTATAAACTCCGATAGTTTTTCCAAGAAGTCCGGGAACAATAATCATAGCTCTATCGTGAGTTTTTATTGGCCGATTTTTAGACATCTTCATTTCACAACGCTGAATAAATTGGCTAATCACATCATAATTTCTTAAAAGAGTTCTTCTAGGTCTAGATTTAACAAATTTAGCAAATTCTCGAATATCTAATTCCTTAAGGTCTTCAATATTTATTCCTCTATAAAGTTTATCTTTATTCTTTTTTCCTAATATTTCTACCATTTTATCTTTTCTTCCTCCCCGTTCTACGAGGTCTAATTAACCCAACTTTTTTTCCAGGAGATGCATTTCGTTTAGCAATCTTGCTTTTAATTCTTTTACCCCGTCCACTTCCAAAAGGATGGTCAATAGCATTCATTGCAACAGCAGAAGTTCTTGGCCATAATTTAGATTTAGATTTCATTAAATAAAATTTCTTTCCAGCTTTAAGAATTGGTTTATCCATTCGGCCATCTCCTGCAACTCTTCCTATCGTAGCTCTACAATCTACATTAAATTTTTTCTCTCGTTTGGAAGGCATCATAATCTTAACAACTCCCTTTTCTTTCCCCATAATGGTTGCAAAATTTCCTGCAGTTCTAACAAACTTCCCTCCATCTTTTTGCTTATTCTCAATATTAAAAATCTCAGTACCATTTTTCAAATCACCTACTCTTCCAATATCTCCAGAGTTATTTCCTTCAAAACTAATTTTTTGACCAACATAAAGAAGGTTTACTGCAAAATTATAAAATATTTTTCCTTCCTTGTTCATTAACTTTGCAATTGGAGCACTATGACCTGCGGAAGAAACAAGTTTGATAACTTCCCATTCTCCGGATAAATCTGGAAGATATCCTGGACGAACTTCGGAAGCTTTATTTCGAACCCTATAAGTATGGCCTCCACGGCCTCTTCTCTGTTGAATAATTCTCTTTCCCATTTAAATAAGTCCCAATTTAGTTGCCAAGTCTCCTGCAGGAAACTCAGCATTTAATTTAACATAAGCTAATTTTTTATTTTTCAAAGTATGTGTCCTAACCTTTTCAACTTTTACTTCAAAAAGATCTTCAACTTCTTTCTTTATTTCAGGTTTATTAACAGATCTATCGACGATAAAAACAATCACATTATCAATTTCAATTTGTCTAACAATTTTTTCACTAGATTTTACTTTTTCTAAAATTATTGTTTTTGCCATCTAATTAAACCTCTCTCCAATTTCTTTAATTGCTTTTTCAGTATAACAAACAATCCTTCCAGGTTCTCCATTGGGGGACAAATCTTTAATTTTCAAATCAGAAACATTAACTACTTCGATTCCTTTTCGTTTCATTTTTTCCTCATCTGAAATAACAAAAAGCAAACCGGCATTGGATTTATATTTTCTTCCACGCATCTTTCCAATTCCTGCACGGATAGATTTCCTTTTTAAAATTCCATTAAAAGAATCTCCAAAAGATTTTTTCATTGCAAGAATAAAATCTTTAGTTTTAGAATCTAAGATTTTATCATCAAAGACAAATCCAGACTTAACTGAAGAACCATATTTTTTTTCAAGAGATTTTACATCTACAGTTCCTGCAATTGCAGAATTAAATGCAATTAAAAGTTCCTTTTTATTAATTTTTTTAAAAGGATTTTTTTCAGCACGAGGTGCATGAGGTCTTCGTCCCCCACGTGTATTTGAAACTGTTGCACCAATCCAATTGAAACTTGCACCGTGTCGAGACATTACTTTTCGAGGAACTCTTGAGATTCCTTTTCCATAAGATGCCTTCCAATCATGACGTTTTTTCTTTATAATTCCAGAAGCAGAATATTGTGCACCTGCACCTTCTTTAGCACCATAAGCTTGAGCATAAATTCCCTTTTGAGCTTCAAAAACTTTAGACAAAATATCTTCACGAATTTTAGAAGAAAAGTTTTTAGGCAAAGCAAAAGAACTCATTTCTTTTCCAGAAGCATCAAATAATTTAGTTTCCATTTTATCTTAAATTCAAAACCTCCAATTTTTTTTTAGAAAGATACTTGCTTGGACGAAGTGCAGAAGTGATTACAATTCCTCTTTTTTTAGGTCCTGGAATTGAACCCTTCAAAATTAAATAATTATTTTTAACGACACCATAGTGTTCAAAACCTTTTTTAGGATTTATGTTTTCTTCAGAAATTTTTCCAACTTTTAAGATTAAATTATTGTAAGAAACTCTATTGTGGTATCCGGTTTGTCCGGCCTGGGGAGCTCTAAAAGTAACCCTCGCAGGATGCCAAGGGGCTAAAGAGCCTGGCCTTCTTTGCCCTTTTTCAGATTTGTGAGATTTTAAGGAAATTCCAAATCTTTTAACAGGTCCTTGAGTTCCAAAACCTTTGGTAACTGCACGAACATCTACTAAACCATTTGAAAAGACTTCTTCAATTGAAATTTCTTTCCCAATTTTTTCCTTAATAAAATTAAATTTCTCGTCGACATTTCCAGAAATACCAATTTCAATCATATCAGCTTTCTTTTTATCGACTGAAGTATTTCGAACTCCTGAAAAAACAATAACTCTAATGTCGTCAGCACCTTCAACATTTTCCAAAGTTTTAAGTGATTTAGAAAGTTTAACATTTTTTTTCAAATCTTTATCATTTGAGACAACGATATCTTTCAAAATTTTTCTATCTTTATAAAATCTAACCGAATAAATCCTCAGAGAAGGGCATTCCACAATTGTCGCAGGGACAACAATTTTTTTATTTTTTGTTAAAGAATCTTCAGTATCGTCCTTAACAAATACCGAAGTCATCCCAACTTTATAGCCTATAAATCCTAAAAGCCCGACACTCTCTTTAGAAATGGGATTCCAGTTAACACTAGGGATAACCTTTTTTGCCCGAACTCTCGGGTAAAATTGCAAGCTTCCGCTTCTTATTCCGTTTTCGTCTGTCATTTTATTTTTCCCAGTTATAGTAATAACTATTGACAATCAGCAAAGTAGCACCTTCGCACATTATCCGTGACCAACCAATCACAAAATTCTCATCATCCAAACATTTAAGTTTTGGATGGAACCTAAACAAATTCAGAAGTTTGGGTATATAAAGCTTACGCATTTTTTGGACTAAAAATTTTCTAAAATTTCAATTTAGCCCTATACATACAGAATAAGTAATTTTAGGAGAATTATAAAGATTTATAAGCTAAAATACACACAGGATAAGTAATGACAAACCCAAAATTAGCAAGAGCTATAATATGTGATTTTCAGGCGAAAATACTCTCTGCCGAAAGGAACAAAAGAAGAGTAATTCAAAGAGCCCAAAAACTAAAAAAAAGATATGATGAAAGACAGATAACTTATGAAGATTATTCGTCAGAGTACCGACGGAAAATAGACGGGAGAACTCTTGAAGAGTGGACAAAATATTACAATTCATACATTGCATATTGTAGGAACGAAATCAAAAAAAATCAATCACAGATTGCTCAAAAAAAGACATTAACCGTCGTATTAACTTTAATTTTAATCATTTCATTATCCTTTTTTGCAACAACAATCAAACATTCATTCATCGGTTTTAGCATTCAAGAAACAGGACCAGAACCCTCTCCTGAACCAGAACCCTCTCCTGAACCAGAGCAAGAACAAAAAACAGAAAAAGAAACTTTCAAGGAGATTACAATCAATCCAGAAGAAAAAACTTCTCAAAAAAACAAACAAGAAATACTTGAAAAAGATAGAGGGGTGTTAGGAATAACCTCTGGAAGTTTTCCAATTTCTAAAGGGGAAAAGACAATTGTTGGAAGTGGAGGGGAAGAAACTGGGCAAACTCAAACATCTTCATCCCCTTCCCCCCCTCCTTCTTCTGATTCAAATTCGGGAGAAAACTCAACAAGTTCTAATAAAAATTCAAATTCAAACGAAACCAGCAACGACAGTTCAAATCAAAATAATTCAAACAATTCTGGCGGAGCTTCAGATTCTGGTTCTGGTTCAAGTTCTGGCTCAGGTTCGAATTCAAACAATTCAGATAATCAAACAAACATCACATTAACCAACGAAACAAACATCACGACGACAAATCAAACAAACATAAACTTAACAAACACCATCGTCGAAACAAACACCACAACAACCGAAAACATAAATAAAACAACTGAAATCGTAGTCACGACAAAACAAACAAGAGCAGTTTTAGGGAAACCTGTAAGATGGGAAAAAAATATTAAATTAAAAACAAACGCACCTGTAAAAGTAAAATTACCTGTTGAAGCGGAAAACATTTCCGTAAAAAAAATAAATAAAAAAGAAGAAGCAAATTTCAAATTAACTGGTCAGGCAATTTCTGGAAGATTTATGGAAGACAATGAAGATTCTTGGTTGATAAAATTTCTAAAAAAATTACTCAGGACATTTACTGGGATGGTTGTTCAAGAAAATGAAGAAGAAATAGAAATAGAAATTGACGACACTGAAGAAGAATATGTTGTAGAATATGAAACTCCAGCACCAGAAGCTACTGAAGAAGAAATTCAAAAAGGAAAACGGATAAAAGTAAGCAGTCCAGAAAATTTACATTATGAAAATATTTTAGCGTTCACGAATTTAAATGAAGAACTTAATATTCTCGACAAATCAAAGATTAGAATTTATTGGGTTGAAAACGACACATTCCTAGATACAGATTTATTGGTGGACACCGACGAAAACGGAATCTATGATTACATCGAGTGGACAATTCCTCATTTGAGCAATCAAACCTTCGAGATAATTTATGCAATCGACGCAGAACATTTAGATTCTGGAAGAAATTTCATTTCCAACATTTACCAAAACATCAGCGAATTAGACGGGAATTGGAGCGAGGAAATTCCAAACGGGCATTATGTTCGAGTTGTATTTGAAAAAAACCTGACAGAAGATAACGACATAACAATCTTCCCAAGAATTGTAAGCGGAAATCCAAGGATAGAAATTTACGAAGTAAATCAATCAATAAAAATTGCAGAATTTTTATCATTAAACGAAAACGAATATAACAAAGTTTATTTAACAAATTTAACAGATGAGCAAGACACTTTCGATTTGAAAATTTTAAACGGAAGTGTAGAATTCGACCACATCATCGACCCAACAGTTCAAACAGGTAGCGGTTCAACAACCTTCACAGAAAAAACTTTTACCATTGATGAAGTAAATATGGGTCAAACTTTCATTTTAGGACAGCAATCAAATCCTTCAGACACTGATCCTCAAAAGATAGTTTTCACCCCAAAATTACAAGACTCAACAACAATAAATTTTACGAGATATACTCTCGGTGTATCCACAGAATTATATTCTCAGGCAATTGAAAGCCCACGATTGACGGTTCAAAGAGGAGAAGAATCTTTAGCGAATGGGGTTGCAAGTACAAATATTGCAATTAATGAAGTAAATCTTTCTGAAGCATTTGTAGTAGTTTATGGAAGATGTGACAGTGCAACAAATGCAAAAATCCATGACGGATTTTTTTCAGGAAATTTAACAAGCACCACAAATTTATTATTAAGGCGGGGAGAGTCAGGATGTGATTCAACAGTGACTTGGCAAGTTGTAGAATACGAGGGTGCAACAGTTCAATCAGGAGAAACAACTATCGTTTCGCCAAACACTCAAGCAACAGAAACAATTAATGAAGTAAATTTAACAGAAACTTTTTTGATTTTCGATGTAAATGCACCCGGAACTGATGCTGGAATGGACACAAATATGATCGCAGGAAATTTTTCAGATTCTACTACAATTAATTTTAAGAGGTATGCATCTGTAGGGGCATCAAACGATAGGATAATTGATTGGTATGCAGTAACAATTCCAGGGGCAAATGTGCAGACTGGCTCCCTATCAAAATCAAACAATGCGGGAATCGATGTAACTCTCTCTGCGATAGATAGAAACAGAACATTTGTAAGAAAATCTCATTACGATAGTGGAACTGGAACAGCTTATGATAATCAAGAATCTTACGCAATTTTAACAAGTTCAACAAATCTAAAAGTGAAAAAAGCAACAAGCTCACAAACAACCTACATAAACTGGCAAGTAATCGAACTACCAATTTATTATTTAAAATGGCAAGATAATTCTACAAACAGTACAAACGGGGGAGAGTATGTTCAGCACAAAGTAAATTGGACAGACGAAGAAGGATTATCTGGTTACATTTTCAGTTTTGACAACGGGACAGGAACTTTCGTAAATGATTCATGGGCTCCAATGACAGGAACCCAAAACTGGAGTAATGTAACAAAATTCACAAATTCAAGCGGAAGTTCAACAATAAGATGGATAGTTTACGCAAATAATACTTATGATTTATGGAATGTTACAGATACATTTTCATATACAACACCCGCAGTAAACGCTGCACCAACAATAAGTTCTGTTGAATCAATTGGCTCAATAAATCCGATAGAATCCCAAACAAAAACAATAACTTTTAATTTCACAGCAACAGACACAAACGGGGCATCAGATTTAGACCCAACAACTGCCGAAGCGAGATTCACAATGTCCGGAGAAACAACAAGATTAAACACTTCTTGCGTAGAGTTATCTACTTCGGGAAACGATGCAAATTATTCTTGTTCGGTAGGGTTAGAATATTGGGACAAGGCAGGAACATGGTCAATAAATGTAACTATCGACGACGACTCAGGAGAATCTGCAGAAAATTCTTCAACAGATTTCACCTACACCTCATTAACTGCGATGGTAATGTCTCCCTCAGCTTTATCCTGGGCACCTTCAACATTGCAGGATACAGACACAGGAGCAACAGAAAATCCAATAACAATTAACAATACAGGAAACGCAGAAAGTTTATCTATAAATTTCACTGCATTCAACTTGCAAGGAGTAAGCACAACAACCCAATTCATTTATGCCGAAAATTTCACAGTTTCAGACACCTCTGCCGGATGTTCTGGAGATTCATTAGTGAATGCAACTGGAGTAAACATAACTTCTGCAGTTTTAGAAAGGGGAAACAACACTATCGCAGCAGGAGATTCAACATCAGGACAAGAAGAAATTTATATTTGTTTAAAAGAATTACCTTCAGACATTAGTGCACAAGATTATACTTCATCTGCCTATGGTTCTTGGGAAATTGAAGTATGGTTTGTTCCTGCAGTAGTCGCAAGGAAGAAAAAGAAGAAAAAGAAGAAAGAAATTTCCAAAGACAAATTATTCAAAGCAATAGTTTTAATTTTAGAAGGAATAAAGAGAAAAGAAAACTTAACCAATCTTCAAATTATTAATCTTTTAGTAGGAAGATTGAAGAAAAAATCCAAAGAAGAAGGAAAATTAATTTCAGCTATAGATTACCTCACTGAAGAACTTGGAGAGAAATATGAATTAAACGAAACGGCAGTAATCAAAGATTTAATCGTAGAATTGAGTATTATATATAAGATAAGGAAATCAACACTCAAAGGACTCAAAGAAATCAAAAGAATAGAAGTCCCATTATCTATATTTTCAAACGAATTGGGAAGCTTAGAAACAATCGTAAAATACCTGAGAGAAAATCTGGACCTGAGTTATGCCGAAATCGCGAGAGACTTAAACAGGGATCAAAGAACAATCTGGACATCCTACAACAAAGCAAGCAAGAAAAAACTAGAAATTATAGAGCCAAAAGAAAAAGAAGAACTAATCCCTGTATCCTTATTCCAAGACCGGAGAATAACAATTTTAGAATCAGTAGTAGTTTATCTAAGAGAAAACAAAATGAAATACAGCGAAATAGCAAAAGAACTAAATAAAGACCAGAGAAATATTTGGACAATTTATTCAAGAGCGAAAAAGAAATTAGCTAAAGAAGAAGAATAAAACGAGAATATTTAAAAAGAAAAAAAACATGGAATGTCATGGCAAGGGGGAAGATTGGAGGGAGAAAATCATTTTTTTGGGTTTATGCGTTAATAATAATTTTAACTGCAAGCCAATTAGCTTCTGCAGGATTTGGAGATTGGTTCGGAAAAATTACTGGGGGCGCAACAAGCGATACAACTTCGGTGAGTGTAACAATTGCAAACAATGCACCGACTATTGCATTTGTTTCAAGTATTTCTGCAGTAACTCCCACAGAATCTCAAACAAAAACATTCACCTTCACTTTTAATGCAACAGATACTGACGGGGTTGCAAACCTAAATAATTCTGCAGCTATAGGTTCAATAAGCAAGGCAGGAGAAACAACAAGATCAAATTCATCTTGCGTAGCAGTGACAGATGACGGGGCAAATGAAAGGAAATATAATTGTACTATTGGGTTAGAATATTGGGATGGTTCGGGTTCATGGAATGTAAATGCAACAATTTCAGATATAAATGGTGCAACTGTTTCAAACACCTCAACAACTTTAACCTATAACTCCTTACTTGCAATGGTTATGTCTCCAACTGCATTAACTTGGCCATCTGTAGGATTGTCTTCTACAGATACTGGTTCAAATAATGATCCGATAACTCTCAATAATACTGGAAATGACGAGAGTTTATCTATAAATGTAACTGCATATGATTTAACTGGAGTTACAACTGCTTCAGAAGTAATTCCTGCAGCAAATTTCACCGTTTCAAATATTACTGCTGGGTGTTCAGGAAATGCAATGATTAATAATAGTGATGTAAATATAACTTCTGCAATTTTAGAAAAAGGAAACAACACTATCGCGGCAGGGGATTCAACATCAGGACAAGAAGAATTATACTTTTGTTTGAAGGTTCTTCCTTCAGATATTAGTGCACAAGATTATACTTCCGGAAGTGCATGGAATATAGAAATAATAACTTAAAATGGAAAAGATAATTAATTTAAATAAAAAAATTGGGGTCTTAGGGAGTTTATTATTCTTAATTGCAATAGTTAACGCAGCTGGAGTCGCAACACCTTATTGGGATGAAAATCCATTAAGGATGTATCCTGGAGAATCAGCAACAATAGAATTAGTTTTACAAAATATGGCGGGAGGCCTAGAGGATATAATCCTAAAGGCAGAAATTTCATCAGATAGAGATATAGCAAGTTTAGTTGAAGAAGACAGGGAATATTTAGTCCCTTTCGGAAGAGACGATATAAAAGTTCCAATAAGAATCGAGGTTCCAGAGGATATTGAGGAAGGAGGATTAAGAGAAATATTGATTTCCTTTAACCAAGTTGCAGATCCTACAGAGGGGATGGTAGATGTAGTTTCTTCAGTTACTAGCAAAGTAGTCGTAGAAATAGTGGGGGCAGAAGAAAGCACATTTTTCCAACTACCAAAACAATCGGAAAAAGGAAATTACCTTTCACTAATAATTGGGTTAATCATTTTGGGAATAATTATAAGTTGGGTAATCAGTAAGGGAAAGAAAAGAAAATTCCATTATAGGCCAAAAAATTAAGATAAAAAATTATTTTAAAATTATTCAAACAAAATTTAAATACTGAGTTTTGTTATTTAAAAAATGGTAAAAAGAGGATATTTATTTTTTCTTGCAGGATTATTTTTAATCCTACAAGGGAGTGCAGGAACAATTACTGGAGAAGCAACTTCAGATACCACGACAGTATCTTTAACAGTTTTAGCATCCCCTGCATTAAATCTTTTAAGCCCAGAAAATAAAACTTACTTAAACACGACAATTTTATTAAACTACACTGAAAGCAGTTCAGATAACTTATTTTATAATATTGACGACGGAACAAACATTACAATCACTGAATCAACAAATATCGTAGTATCTGAAGGAGACCACACATTAAAATTATATGCAAATAATAGTTTAGGAACAACAATAAGAAGTTCAGATTTCACAGCAAACACTTCAAAAATAAACATAATTTACAATGAATATGCGGGGTCAAAAAAAGGAGATTCAACAGATTTTAATTCAACATTAACTTATGAAGCATTACAAATTTTAGAAGATGTAATTTTAGAAAACACGGACTGGGGTAAAATAGAATTTTCAGAGACAATTAATTTAACAGATGATTTAGTTTTCGGAGATGGAGAAGTAGATTTAGACGGCAATACAAACATATCAGAAAATTCAATAACCATAAATTCAACAGCTTTACCAAATTTAAATAAATCAGCGACGATATACCTATACAATTTAACTTATTCAAATCCTAGAATTTTAATGGATGGGGAAATTTGTTCATCTGCAATTTGTACAAAAATTTCTTATTCAGGAGGAACTTTAAAATTTAATGTAACTCAATTCACAACCTATTCTTCGGAGGAAACTCCTGCAGGAGAAGTTGCGGAAAGTTCAACCTCTCCACAGGCAGGGGGAAGTTCCAAACAAATAATTGAAGAACAAAAGTTTTATTTAGATAAAGAAACGATAAGTGCAGAAGGAAAACCGGGAATGACAATAATAAAAGAGATAGAAATTTTTAATCAGCAAGATAACGAGATAAAAATAAATTTAAAAAAATCCGGGTTGGAAGAAATCCTTTCAATTTTTGGAGAAACGGAATTTAACATTAAACCTTTAGGTTCAAAGAAAGTTAGATTACAGTTCAAAATTCCAAAAGATAAAACGCCAGACATCTACTTAGCAAGATTAAAAATTTCTTCGGAAGATTCTGAAAAAATAGTCCCTATTTCTTTAGAAGTAAAATCTGAAGAAGAATTATTCTACCTAGATTTACAGATTTTATCGTCGAGTAAAAAAGTTTCCCCTGGAGAAAGATTAAACACAAAAATAACTATGGATATTTTAGGAAATAAAGAAAAAGATACAAAAATTGAATATATTATAAAAAGTGGAAACGGAGAAATAATTTATTACGAAGAAGAATACAGAACTTTAAGTGGGAAAACAGAATTTCTAAAAAACTTTGATATTCCAGCAAAAACAATTGACGGAAATTATATTTTATATGTTCGAACAATTTCAGAAGAAAAAATGTCGAGTAAAAGTCAGTGGTTTGTATCTGAAGAGAAGTTTGAAATGGAAATTGGACTGATAATATTATCAACACTAATAGTAATCCTCATAATTATTTTATTAAGAAAAATAAGAAGAAAGAAGAAAAGAAGATATTAAATTTTAAACCAAAAAACTTAAAAATCAAAATAATTCTTAAATTATGTAACAGCTTGCTGTTATGCAGTAAGGTAGCTAATTGTCGGTGGCTTGATCTAAAAGGTCAAAGAATTGTAAAACGAATTCTAGTCGCTGAGGAAGGTCCGCACATCCCACGATGATTTAATTTATCGAGGCTCTTTCGGGAGAATTACTTGTGAAAACAAGGCGTCGCAAGGCGTGGCTCTGGTATAGAAACGAACCTATTAAGTTAGGATGGAACGAGCACCCTGATTGATGCAATGGTTTTGCACCAGCTTAGTCAGATATTAGCACAAACTTTTCAGAAATGAAGTTTGACAGAAAGTGGCCTATTCCTTACTGCTCATAATTTAAATGGGACTGGAGAGAATCGAACTCTCGACACCACGAGCTTCAGTCGTGTGCTCTCCCACTGAGCTACAGTCCCAATAGTTGGAAAGAGTATTTCGTCTTTTTAAGTTTAATCATAAGGACTAGTTATTTTCAGAAAGTTAAAATCTTTTCAACCTCAAAACAAACCGAACTTTTATAAACAATCTTTGGCATAAAAAACTATGAAAAAGAAGGGTGCAATTGAACTATCTATCGGGACAATTGTAATAATTGTTTTATCCATGTCGATGTTAATTTTAGGATTAGTCTTAGTAAAAAATATTTTTTCAGGTTCATCAGAGAACATTTTACAAATGAATGACAAGGTAAAAGACCAAATTGGTAAATTATTTGTAGATGATAAAAAGACTGTAATTTATCTATCCAATCAAAAGGCAGAAATAAAAAAGGATGAGGAATGGGGAATTGCATTTGGAATAAAAAACTTAGTGAAGGGCACTCCAGAACCCGGGTCATTTAGTTACGAAGTTAGTGTTTCAGATCCTGATGTTGAAAGTAAATGTGGAGTTTCAGAATCCTATATTAATGATTGGATAGTTGTAGGAAGGGCAGACAATATGGTTATTTCTCCTGCAGAAACCTATTTCGGAGTTTCAAGAATTCTTATTCCAGAAAACGCACCTCTTTGCATAGTGAGATTTCATTTAGATGTAAAACTTGATGAAAGAATATACGCAACCGATTTTTTCGATGTAGAAATAACAAGTTAAGTAATCAAAAACTTTTATTAACTAAACAAATTACCTATAATTATGCATTCAATAAAACTCTATAACACTTTAACAAGAAAAAAAGAAACATTCAAACCAATAAAAAAAGGGGATGTTTCAATTTACACTTGTGGGCCTACAGTTTACTGGTTTGCACATGTAGGAAATTTTAGGGCATATATTTTTTCAGATATACTAAAGAGAGTTTTACAATATAACAAGTTAAAAGTTAATCATATAATTAACGTAACGGATGTTGGACATCTAACTAGTGATTCCGACGAAGGAGAAGATAAATTAGAAAAAGCATCAAAAAGAGAAAAAAAATCTGCAAAAGAATTATCAAATTTTTATTTAAAAGAATTCCTAAAAGATTTTAAAAAATTAAATTTAATAAGTCCTAAAAGATTTCCAAAAGCAACCGAGCACATAAAAGAACAAATCAGTATGATAAAAACTATTGAAGAAAAAGGATGCACTTACAAAACGACTGATGGAATTTACTTTGATACCTCAAAATTCAAAGATTATGGAAAACTATCTCGTAAAAACATAAAAGGGTTAGAGGCAGGAAAAAGAGTTTCTCTAAAGGAAAAAAAGAATATTACTGATTTCGCACTTTGGAAATTTTCAAAACCTTCAGATAAACGGCAACAAGAATGGAAAAGTCCGTGGGGGGTAGGATTTCCAGGATGGCATATAGAATGTTCTGCGATGAGTTCAAAATATCTTGGAGAGAACTTCGATATTCATACTGGAGGAATTGACCACGTCCCCGTTCATCACGAAAACGAAATTGCGCAAAGCGAAATAGCCTTTGGGAAAAAACCTTGGGTGAATTATTGGATGCACGGAGAATTTTTAGAAATTAAAGGGGGTAAAATGAGTAAAAGCAAGGGAAAAACAAAAACCATAAGTCAGCTAGAAAAAGAAGGCATAGACCCATTAGCTTACAAATATTTTACTTATACTGCAAATTACAGAAAACCATTAACTTGGAGTGAAGAGTCTTTAAATTCATCAATAAATTCTTTCAAAAGGTTAAAAAATTTAACAACAAAATTAAAAAAAGAAGGAACAGAAAATAGAAGATACCTAAAAGAATTTGAGAAAAGAATAAATGATGATTTGGATGTTCCTGGAGCATTAGCAGTTTTATGGAAACTTCTCCGAGACGAAAATGCAAAAGGAAAATTCGAAACAATAAAAAAAATGGATGAAGTTTTTGGATTAAAATTATTAGAAAAAAATAAATTAAAAATTCCAAAAGAGATTATCATTCTCGCAGAAGATAGAAAAAGATTAAGAAAAAATAAGGATTGGAAAGGTAGTGATAGATTAAGAATTCAATTAGAAAAAGAGGGCTGGAAAATTCGTGATGAAAATGAAGGTTATGTTTTAGACAAACTTTAAATAGATAAAGGGGTATTTAACAAAAAGAGATGGCAGTTCAATTTAATTATTTGGCAAAGAAAGGGTGGAAACCAAAAAAAGCAGACAAAGAGTGGCTAATAACTTTAATAAAGGTAGAATTTAGTAAAACTGCAATTAAGGAAGCGAAGAAAAAATCTTTAAAAAAATTATTTGAAGATGCGGCAGCATCAGTAGCTGCAGAATCCTCTACAGGGACCTGGACAAAAGTTTTCTCTGGAAAAGATTCAGGAATTAAGCTTGCAGGAAAAGAAAGGGCAATCGCATACGATTTGGATTACAAGAATAAAATGTTCAAAGTAGCTTATCCAATCAACCTATTTGAGCTAGACAATATTTCTGGACTTCTAGCAGGGATTGTGGGAAATATTGCAGGAATGAAGATGGTCTCTGCGATGAGAGTTTATGATGTAAGATTTCCAGAAAGAATGGTGAAGTCATTTCCCGGGCCAAAATATGGAATTGCAGGAATAAGGAAATTTCTAAAAAAACCAAAAGGATGTTTGGTTGCAACAGTTCCAAAACCAAAAATCGGAAGGACTGCAGTTGAACAAAGCCATTTAGCAAAACAACTTTTTACATCAGGACATGGAACATATGATGGGATAAAAGATGATGAAAATTTAACAAGTCTTTATTTCAATAATTTTGAAAAGAGAGCAAAATTAGTTTTAAGTGAATTAAAGAAAGCAGAAAAAGAAACAGGAAATAAAAAATTTTATTTATGCAATACTACACATTCAAATTTGGATAAAATGACAAATCATGCAAAAATCATAAAGAAAAATGGGGGAACTTTTATGATGATAGATGTTGTGACGACAGGATTTACTGCAGTCGACACTATGAGAAGAAAAGATTTAGGATTGGCAATTCATGCACACCGGGCAATGCACGGATTTTTAACAAGAGATAATTCTCCAGGAGTTCATGGAAATGGAAAATTATATGGGTTTTCTATTTCAATGGTAGTTTTAGCAAAACTTTTTAGATTATTGGGTGTAGATTCATTGCACGGAGGTTCTCCGCTTGCTAAAATGGAAGATTATGGAGAGGCAAGATACATTCAACAAGCTCTTCAAGAAAAAAATTTAAGACCTCATAAAAAAATTCCAAGTTTAGGACAAAATTGGCATCACATAAAACCTGTTTGGATGACCGCATCTGGAGGATTGCATCCAGGAGACTTTGAATCTGTATTAAGCGAATTGGGAGAAGATATAATTTTACAATGCGGAGGAGGACTTTTAGGACACCCTGAAGGGGTTGAGAGAGGAGTAATCGCAATTGAAGAAGCAAGGATGCTTTACGAGAAAAAAATTTCAATGAGAAAATGGGTTAAAGAAAATTCAGATTCTGCATTAGCAAAAGCTGTAGAAATTTGGGGATACGGCCCAAGAATCGTTTACTAGATCCATTAACCCTTTAAACCTAAAACCAATCTAAATTTATGAGAGAATTTATATATTATTCAAAAAACGCAGTTACTGCAGGAAATTTAATTAAAGATAATTTAATGAATGCCGGAAGAATGGATATTGTTTGTAATGTGATAATCGCAGTTCTTTTTATTTCAAATAAAATGAGGGAAGATATAAAACTACATCTAATTTTTGACGGAGGGCCAAATAATCCAAGACATTTAGTTTTCGAATCAAACGAGGAAATGCCAATTTCAAAAAAAGACGTTGCAGGTTTGATAAAAAGGATGCTTTACAAATCTCCAAAAACGGAAGGATTAAAAGAAATTTTTCCAGGGGCATCGATAGAGAAAAAAAGTTTTGAACAGTTAGTTAAGGAATTGGATAAAGAAGGAAAAGACGTATTACTTTTAGAAGGAAAGGGGGAAGATATAAGAAAAAAAGATTTAACAAAAAATCCAGTATTTATAATAGGAGATCATGAAGGGTTTCCAAAAGATAAAAGAAAATTTTTAAAAAAAATAGACAAGGTTTCAATAGGTCCAAAAATTTTATTTGCAAGTCAGGTTATAACTTTAATTCACAATGAACTCGACCGAACATTATAAAAAACCAAAACACCTAACCAACCTATGAAAAAAGCGGCAAGATTCATAGTAAAAGGAACTGTTCAAGGAGTTTTCTTTAGACAATTTGTAAAAGAAAACGCAAACAAATTAGATTTAACGGGATTCGTAAGAAATTTAACTGGAGGAGATTGCGAAATTTTAGTTGAAGGAACTCAAGAAGCCATAGAGAGATTATCAAATTTTGTAAAAAAGGGTCCAAAACATTCCCAAATTCGTCAAGTTCAAATTGAGGAAAAAAAATGGTCTGGAAATTTTAAGGATTTTAAGATTTTAAGATTTTAATCTATAAAGTTTATAAACTCTATAAATTTATCAAATAATAATGGAATCAAAAGGAAGGGAAAAGCAAATAATTGAAGAAAGGATAAAAAAGATAGAACTTCTAAAAAAAGAAGGGACGAATCCTTATCCAAATAAATTTAAATTAATGGATTTGAGAACACACTCCTCAAATATTCATGAAGAATTTATTTCATTAAAAGATGGAGAAAATTCCGGCTCAGAAAAAGTAATTGCAGGGAGGATTATGGCAAAGAGGAGTTTTGGAAGATTATCATTTTTGAAAATCCAAGATTTAAGAGGGAAAATACAAGTAACTGTTCAAAAAGAAGAAAGTCCTGAAGAAGTGATCGAAACATTTAGAAAAGTTGATATTGGGGACATTGTAGGAATTCGGGGAATTGCTACAAAAACAAAAACCGGCGAAATTTCACTTTTAGCGCAAGAAATTTTTATTCTTACAAAATCTATATTGCCCTTGCCAGATAAGCATAAGGGGTTAAAAGACGAAGAAGAAAAATTAAGAAAAAGATATCTCGATATAATTATGAATTCGGAAATAAAAGAACTGTTCATAAAAAAACAAAAATTTTGGCAAGCAGTTAGGATGTTTTTACAGGAAGAGGGATTCCTAGAAGTTGAAACTCCAATTTTAGAATCGTCTTCCGGAGGAGCATCAGCAACACCATTCAAAACTCATCACGATGCACTTGATACAGACGTTTTTTTAAGAATTTCAATGGGGGAATTATGGCAAAAAAAATTATTAGTTGCAGGATACGAAAAAACTTTCGAAATAGGAAGGCAATTTAGGAACGAAGGAATGGATTCAGAACATTTACAAGATTATTCACAGATGGAATTTTATTGGGGATATGCAAGTTTTGAAGAGGGAATGAAATTAGTTGAAAAAATGTACAAAGCAATTGCAATAACAACCTTGGGAAAATTAGAATTTGAAAATGGAAATCACAAAATTGATTTAGGAAAGAAATGGGAAAAATACGATTTTGAAAATATAATTAAGGAAAAAACAGGAATTGGGATTTATGAAGCTTCAAAAGAAGAAATAATGAAAAAGCTAGATAAATTAAAAATGGAATATGATTCAAAAGTTGATAAGTGGAGATTAGTAGATGTTCTTTGGAAATATTGCCGTAAAAGTTTAAGTGGTCCGGGATTTTTGATAGGGCAACCAGTAGAATTATCTCCCCTTGCAAAAAGGTCTGAAAAAGATTCAAGAAAAGTAGAACAATTTCAAATAATTCTTGGAGGGAGTGAAGTAGGAAATGGATATAGCGAACTTAATGATCCAATCGACCAAGAAAATAGATTTAATGAACAAAGAACTTTAAAGGATGCGGGAGATTCAGAAGCTCACGACCACGACGAAACTTTTGTAGAGGCATTGAAATACGGAATGCCTCCTGCATGCGGTTTTGGATTTAGTGAAAGATTATTTTCATTTATGATGGGAAGACCAATAAGAGAATGTGTATTTTTTCCATTAATGAAACCGGAAGCAAAAGTGGGAAAAAAGAAAAAATAATCAACCTCTCAAAAATCTCTTGCACAAAACATTTATATCTCAGACAAATTTTACTTCTAATAATGGAATTAAAAACAAAAGAAAAAGAATCAGAGCATGACGTGTCTGTTGATGAAAAGGGAAATTTAATCCTCAAAAAAAAATCCTTAGTTTCAAAGGGAAAAAAATCAAAATCATCTGGAGGGCAATTTGAGCTAAGGGTTAGAAAAGATTTAGAAGAAAAAGGATTTATAGTAGACAAATGGACAAATAATATCGATTTAGAAACAAAATCAATACATCCTGCAAAAAGAAAATACAATCCATTCGCAAAAGTTATGACCATTGGGACAGGATTTCCAGATTTCATAGCCTTTCAAAAAAGGGAAGATAAAAGGTATGAAATTTTAGGAATTGAAGTAAAAACTAACGGAACCTTAAATAAGATTGAGAAAGAAAAATGCAAACTCTATCTCGAAAAAGAAATCTTTAGTCAAATATTAATCGCAAAAAAAGTAAAAGAAAAAAACCGAGTAAGAGTAGAATACACAGACGTCAAAGAAATCCTCGATAGAATGCGATAAATAGGTTACATAAAAACTTATATATTTTTTAAACTATTAAATATATGAAAAACTCCTTGGTTTTCCTAATTTTCCTAATTTCTATAAATTTAGTTCAAGCAATTCAAATAGATTTCAATTGTCCAGAAAATGTAAATCTTGAAGAAGAATTCTTATGCGACTTAAAAATTTCGGAATCAGAAGGAATCTATGACGTAAAAATAGAGATTATAAAAGATGATTCAAATATCGTAAAAATTTGGAACGAGCAAGAAAAAAAATGGAAGTCGGCATTTTATTATTTAAAAGAATTCATCTCAAATGGAGAAACAGGAGAAATAAAATTGAAAATAGAATCCGAAGGAGATTTTCAAGGAATAATTAAATTGAGGCAGGGAACTAAAATAGAATCTTCAAACCTTGAAATCTCCGTAGGAGAGAACCTCTCCGAAGAAGAAAAAGAAAGGAAACCAAAAAAAGAAGAAAAAATTATATCTGAGGAAATTATCCAAAATAAAGAATTTAAATCAATTGAAAAAAAAGAAACAATCTTCCTAAATGGAAACACAGTGAAAATTTCTGAAAGAGAAGTGGTTTATGAATCAAAAAGTCAAAGGGCATTAAATTATTCACCTTACGCATTTTCAGTATTTTTAATTGCAATAATCTTTATTTTGTTATGGGATAAGTTTTAAAAAAGGAATAATGTTAGAAAACTAATGGTAAGAGCAATTATGATTGTAGAAATGGCAGGAAGGCCGGCAGAACACGTAAAAGAATCTTTAACAAAGCATGTCGGAGTTTTAGATAAATTAAGTGACATCACAGTTCATAAAACGACTGTGAGCGACGCTAAAGAAGTAGAACTTCCAAAAGATGCATCAAAAACCGAACAAATGTTCACCTGTTTTGCAGAAGTAGATTTAGAAACAGAAAACTTTTCAAGAATGACTCAAGTAATGTTTGATTTTATGCCATCTTCAGTAGAAGTAATCGAACCTTCAAAAGTTTTATTAGATTCAGGAGAAGCGACAGAACTCTTGAATAATTTATCTGGAAGATTACATCGTTATGATGAGGTAGCAAGAGTTTCACAATTTAAGACTCACCAATTAGAAAGTCAGTTAAAATCAGTACAGGAATCAATGCTAGAAAAAGACTCAAAAAAGAAAACAAAAAAATAATCAATTTCTTTCGACTTTTCCGCTAATTCTTTCAGTATATTTCTTTGAACTTTCCTTCAATTTTTCCTCAGGGTTTTTTTGAACAGTTTTTTTTGATTTTTTATAGATGATGTATCCGACAATTCCAATAACTACAAAAATAAGAAATCCAATTAATCCCCTTGAACTCTTTCCAGAAGTAGAAGAATCTGTAGAATCGCAAGTTCCAACACAACAAAGTTTTCCATCACCACTAAATAAAGGGTCGTTAGAACATTTTTCAGAAGCACCACAAGTAGTTCCTCCAAGTTCAGAGCAACTTTCTCCAGAAATTTTAACATCATCAAGGTTACCTCCTTCAGGCAAAACAAAAAGATTTAAGGGGATTCTAAATGAACTTTCAACTCCATTTTGAAAATAACTAACTCTTAAATCTCCTTTAAAATACCCTAATTCTTCTGGAGAAAAAGTAATTGTTAAGTTAACAGAATCTCTCGAAACAAGAGTTTTAAAATCTTCAATCTCGACAAATTCTAAGTCAGAAGAAATTGTAAAATTCTCCATATTTGAATCTCCAAAATTAAATAATTCAATAATTTGATCTGTATCTTCTCCCAAAATAAGATTAGAAAGAATTTTAGACGGATTAGTTTTCAAATTTAAATCTTCCGGAATATAAAAAGAATCATTAGCCGGAAAATAAATTACCGGAACAGAAAATTTCTTGTAAGAAGAAATATTAAGGTACGAAAAAACTTCTGAAGGACTAAATTCAATTTCCTTAAAGTCTCCTGCAGGAATTCCTAATTCCAAATCAGAATAACTAACATTTAAAGGCCTATCTCCAAGATTGGATAATTTTATAGAGGGTACTTCCAGAGAAAAGATATATCCTGGCTTTATAGACAAAACTTCGGAATAAGTTTCATTAGTATCTTCATCAAACAAAAGATTTCTAGAAATATTAATTTCTTCCAAAATTTCACCTGATTTCAAACCATCTGAATCCCTATAAAGAATTTCTGAAATTTCAAGAGTGAAATTTCCTTCACGAGAAGAATAGGCATAAAAATAATGAACTCCCTCATAAAAGAGTAAATCAAATTCAAAAAAAACTTCTTTACGTCCCTCAAAAAACTTAACATCAGATTTAGAAATTTCCTGTAAAATTTCTCCAGAAGTTTCAATTGTAGCAAAAATTGTTTCTCCAACAGAGGTAGCGTTGTGTTGGAAATTAATCTCTACAGAGGCAGACGCTAAAGAAATAAAAAAAATCGAAATAAAAAGTATTGGCCACCTCATAGAAATAAGAGAAAAAACAGATTAATAAATCTTACCGAGACATACTTTTGAGTTTATCAAAAGTTCCTGGAAGAGAATCTGGGTTTTGAGAAGGTTTTTTCATGGGAGTTCTTGTATTGGGAACCCTTCTTATCGGGGGAAATCCGGGCTTTGGAGGGATTCCAGGACCACCTCCCTGAATAGAAGAATTTCCTCCCTTATCCTTTTTAAATTTAGACTTAATTTTAAACCATTCAATTTTTAATTTATCTCGAAGAATCCATCCAAGAATTCCCATAACAATTAAAATTAAGATTGTGATTATCCAAACAGTTCCCAACCCAGCGTCTTCAGAAGATTTAGTTTTACAACAAATTTGAGAAGAACCAGTATCACAACTATAGCCTATAGATTCTTCTTCATCTGAACAAGAACTTTTACAGCTATAAAGGTTAGATTCGCACTCATTTGTATCTTCAGGGACTTCACAATTTCCTGTACAACAGGCAGGTGAATCTGAAGAATCCCTTTCATTTCCAATACAAACTTCATCTCCTGAACAAACTTCTCCTAAATATTCTGAACAAGATTTTAAGTTTTCAGTTTCACAACAAGTTGTAGAAATAGAAGAACAATAATAATTATCTAATCTTTCTCCTGAGGGGCAATCAGAACGTGGAATGCAAAAGAAACCGCCAGAAGAGCAAGTGGTTGTTCCTCCACTAGAAGATCTTCCCTGTCTAGTCGTCAAGGCCCATAAAACCATTGCAGTATCTCTGATAGAATCTTGCCAACATCCGCTAGTTGGTTGAGAAAACAATAACCAATCCTTAGAATCCTTAATTTGGCTAGCAGAAGAACCTTCTAAACTAATCAGTGCAAGGGCAGTATCATAAAATTTATTATAGGCACTATTTTCTGCCTCCCAGTAATTTCCAAGTCTACGATCTTCCATTAATTGTGCTGCGTAATCTTGATAATTAGTAATCATATAAATAAATGCATCCGGAAGGTACCTCTTCTGAGTTTCAGAGAGTGCCATTAAATAAGGAACATATTCGCTAATATCATGTCTAGTTTTAAGTAAAGCAACTGTTGCCCAGGAAGTAGTTTCATAATCACAAGAAGAATCTCCAAAACATTTTGAAATAACATTAATTGAAACATCTTCAAAAGCAGGTGCATTTTGGGTTCCTTCAAGAACATGCATTACTGGAGAATTTTTATTTTTGTAAAGTAGAGAAACAGCAAAATCTGCATCACACTGAATTTTAAAATCCTTGTTATAACATGTTGAATCAACTTCTAACCAAAAACTTGATTGTGAACGAGTTAAACAAGGTCCAGCGTCTTTATCAAATTTTTTATTTTCTCCAACAGAAACAACATAACTTTCAGAGTCATAACCTATATTACATGTGGATGGAGAATTAGAATCTTGTTGTAAATACCAAACTAAATCTTCAGGAGTTAATGCCTGGTCGATAATCCAAGCCTCTGAAGCCGAAGTATCTTTTCCTGCATGTTGGAGTGCAAGAATTGCTAAAGAAGTATCTTTAACATTTCCCCAATTATCGCCAGACTTTTGAGATTCCAATTCTGAAACACAGGAATCAAAAACATTATCCGGAGTGGAAAGAATGGTATATGAAATTTCCTGAACTGTTAATCCGGAACAATCACCAACTTTATCTTCAAGACATTGAAAACCATTTTCTATTTTATCAGAATCCGAATCTCCCGAGTTTGAAGTTCCAGAATCATCATCGGAACTATTCGTATCATTATTAGTATGGTTTGTAGAAAGAACTCCGGGAGTAATTAGCAAAATTCCAAAAAACAACAAGAATACAAACACACCTATTTTTTTCATACAATTTATAGAGTTTATTTATTTATAAAAGTGTTGGTAAATTAATAGTTAGATTTTATTTTCTTTTTTTCCGTTGACAGTTTTTCAAATTTTTTATTTCCAGAATTTTTAGCACGCATAGCCATTTTAATTGTATAGTTAATTGGATTTTTTATTCCTTCGGCAGGAGGAGAGTAAATTCCAAATTCCTTGTAAATTGGTTTATCATAATTGGGGGGCATCCTTTTATTTTTAATATGCCAAAAAATTTGAGATTTAACATATCCAGTTTTTAAGGGGTGATAATTTTTAAGATTCCATTCTTCAATTTTTTCTTCTATAAAATCTTGAGGAAATTCCAAGCTAGTAAAAAAAGATAGAATCAAAGAAAGTGCTCGTTTTCTCCCATCATCTTTTATCCCTTCAAGAAGTTTTTTTATAATTGGAGGATACATTTTTTCAGTAATTGTTAGGCCTTTCAAATCAAGAGAAGCCCCTTCATATTTTTTTGATTTTTCTTTAGGAACATTTTTTCGTCCCCAATCTAATGCTTCAAGAAGAAGTTCTTTCGCCTCTCCGGGAACACAATCTTTAATGAAGGGAAAAAAAGTTTTAATTTTAAACAAATCTGCATCTGCTGGTTTGAAATTTTCAATATCTTTCTTTTCAATAACGATTGATGAAAATGAAGTTTTTTCATGGAGTGAATAAGGTGCTCTAAATAAATGCCTGGAAGAAACCAAAACAATATCTACCGAATCTTCAGTAGATTTAATTTTATCTTCAATTTTAAATTTAACTTCATCCTTTCTTTTAATGCCTCCGTAAGAACTCGTGCTAGCATCAATTTTTGCAGTATTAATTTTACACAAGTCGCAAAAATCAATTTTTCTTTCAGAGACTCTATCCATTTTTCCGTAACAATTAGAACAAACCATGGTCTTCCGATTAGATTTCATGCTCTCCAATTCCCCCTTACACCTAATCTTGTCTCTACAAATATATTTTCCAATAGTTTTTTTGTTAGTTGGATTATTGCATTGAGGGCAAAGACTTTCGGAAGATAATTCTCCAAGAGATTCCAATTCTTCACGATTACTTAATTTCAAAATTTCTTGATTCATAGGTTCACGAATTAAATGAAATATATATCCTGCAATTAATCTCGGCCATTCAGGGAAATTATTTTTCGCTAATTCTCCAGAAACTTCTTCGGGAAATGCCTTAAATGGGACAATAATATGGAATCCCTTTCCTCCAGAAAATTTTATCCCATAATTTTTAACACCATGTCTTTCAAGTTCACCGATTAAAAGTCTAGCAGCAATCTTTGAATAATCAAAGTATTTAGAATCAATATCTATTAAAAAATCCCATCCCATCCGAATTTCATTATATTGTTTAGGTGTCATATCAGTATTAATGTCTAAGGGATTTTCCCAAATTTCTTCAGAACAATGGAATGAAGTAGCACCCTGCCTTGCAGAATTTACAATATCTGAAGAATAATCAAAACAATCCGGACGCTTAGCAAAAAACTCATTATTAAAATTAGCAACAGTTTCACGATGTTTGCAAAATTCAAAAATCGCCTGTTGAACGTCTTTCCGAGCATAGTAAGAAAGTGCCAAAACTTGAACTTTGCTCAAAGATTTTTTTGGAGGATAAGCCATGGAAAAAAAAAGATTTTTTTCTTAATAAACTATTGTAAATTTGAACACAATAATCTTTAAATAAGAACTCAAATTAATTAAAAGATGATATTAAAATTAGATAATCCCAAATTATTGAGTGATGCTATTGGAGTAATTTCTGAAATAGTTAATGATGTTCGTATAAAATTATTGGAAGACGGAATGAGTATTGTGGCGGTTGATCCCGCAAATGTTGCGTTAATAATTTTTAAATTTCCAAGGGAAAGTTTTTCACAATACGAGGCAGGGAACGAAGTCTGGGGAGTAAATTTAGACGATTTAAAAAAGATATTAAAACGTGCTTCAAATTCCTCGAGTATAGTTTTTGAGCAAGAAGATAACAAATTAAAAATAACCATCTTTGATAAGGTAAAACGAATTTTCACACTCTCCCTAATTGAAGTAGAATCGGAAGATAAAGATATTCCAGATTTAAATTTTGCGTGCAAGGTAGAAATGGACTCTGTGAGTTTTTCACAAGCAATAGAAGACACAATGATTGTTGCAGATTCTTGCGCACTGATGGCCGGAGAAGGTTTTTTTATGGTTGAAGGTAGCGGAAGTTTAAATTCGGCAAGGGCAGAGTTTTCAGGAGACGAAGTCAAAATCACAGGAATAGGAAAATCAAAATACTCTTTAGAATATTTAATGAAATTCATAAAAGCACAAAAAATCTCGGATAGAGTCGTAGTAAATTTTTCAGACGATTACCCTCTAAGATTAGATTTTCCAGGAGAAAAAATAGGGATTGGTTTTGTTCTCGCACCAAGGGTAGAAAATAATTAGGAAATTTAAAAGATAATTTTTAAGATAGAATTTATAAAGTATTAGGCACTAAAATAAATATGAAAAAAAGAGGGCAGATAACAATTTTTATAATCGTAGGGATTGTGATTACTGTATCAATACTCTCAATAGTTTTTTTAAGAAGCGGAATAAGTTCACAAACTCCAAAAAATTTAGGACCACGGCAATTTATCCAAGGGTGTGTAGAAGAATTAGTGCAAGATTCTTTAGAAAAGATTCTTGCAGGCGGGGGAAAAATTTCGCCAGAATTAAAAATTCAATATATGGATGAAAATTACAATTACCTATGTTATCAGGAAGATCCTTATCTTGGATGTTATAATCTTTATTCAATGTTAGAAAAAAAAATAGAAGAAGAAATAGAAAATGACACAAAAGAACAAGTAGCCGAATGTTTTGGATTATTAGATGAAGATTTTTCAGAAAGAGGTTATTCTGTAAGTCAAGAGGATGAAGATTATTCAATTGATTTATTACCTGGAAAAATAAAAATAAATTTAAAAAAGAAAATAGATATTTCAAAAACAGGAGAGGCACAATCATTTGAAAACTTTGATAATCAAATTTTATCACCGCTTTATGAAATTGTAGAACTCACACGAAAAATAGTAAACGATGAATCAGCATATTGTAGCTTTGATTATATTTATCACATGTCTTTATATCCTCAAGAGAGTATAAGGAGAATAAGTTATGCAGGCAGTAAGCTATACTATATATTAGATAGAAATTCCGGAAAAGAATTCAAATTCGCAATAAGAGGATGTGCACAAAATTAAAATGGAAAAAAAACTAGGAAAAAAATTTAACTTAATGTTCTTCGCTGTTTTGATATTCTCTTTTGGATATTTATTTTATGGAATCAGTTTAACCTCTGCAGAATCAACTGGATGCTGTGAGGTAGATTCAAACGGAGTTCAATGTTCTACGACTACAGAAAGCGATTGTTCTTCCCAAAATTTTGCAGGAAACACACAATGTGAATCAACTTCATTTTGTCAAAGGGGATGTTGTTACGACGATTCAACAGGGGTTTATGACCAGAATGTTTTACAATCAAGTTGTAATTTGGATTGGAATAATGATCCAAATTGCAATTTACCAGGTGCAGCTGAAGGATGCTGTATTCTGGGGAGTTCAACAATTTACGAAACTGGGGGCAGGTGTGCAATAGATTCTGTTCAAAGAGGTTACGAGGGGATTGACTGGAGATCTGATTTAAATGAGGCACAATGTGTGACATTTTCACAATCTCAAGATGAAGGTGCTTGTGTTTTAAATGGTGGAAATTGCAAATTCACAACGGGAGGAAATTGTGCAAGTTTGGGAGGGGATTTTTCACCAGATTATTTGTGCACTGCAGAAGAACTAGAAACTTCTTGTGAAAAAACAACAGAAACAACTTGCGTGGATGGAAAATACGGAGTTTATTTCACGGACACCTGCGGAAACATTGCAAATATTTATGATTCAAGTAAAACCTCTGATCAAACCTATTGGGAGACTGCAATCACTCAAGAAAATTCTTGCGGGGCAAACGATGAAGAAGGAAACGCAAACTCTCAAGATTGCGGGAACTGTAATTTACAGGCAGGAGGATTATGTAGTTCAGCAGAAGAAGATAATTTCAGTCCAGATGATGGAGACTATTATTGTAAAGAAGTTTCTTGCGAATTTGATGGAGATAATTATGAGAATGGAGAATCATGGTGTGTTTATGACGGAATAATTGGAAATAGCAATGATGTTCCAGGTTCAAGACATTGGAGATATGTTTGTAATCAAGGAAAAGTTGAAATAGATCCCTGTGCAGATGCAAGAACTCAGATATGCTTACAATCAAATACTGAAGAAAATGGGGGAACGATTTTCAGAAATGCGGCATGTTTAACAAATACAGGAGATAAGTGCTTAGAAATAAATTCCGAGACAAATAATCCAGAAAGATTAGAAGAATTGTGTAATGAAGAGGCAAATTGCAGAGTTAATTATGTAACAGTTACGGATGATTTTCAATTTAAAACCTGCATCCCAAGATTTCCTCAAGGATTTGACTTTAAAGATGAACAAGCTCAAGAAAATTCTGCAAACGCATGCAAACGTGCAAGTGCTACATGTGAAATTCAGCGAAGGAAGAATAATTTGGGAAGATGTAGAATAAGAAAAAATAGTGGTTGTTTAGATATAAAATTTGCAGAGGAGATGAATAATCTTTGCAGGGGTATGGGAGATTGTGGAGGGGATATAAATCTTAATAATGATTTTGTTTCAAATTATCAAACAAGACTTGTGCCAGGGTATGGAAGGACACCTCCAAGAATTAGTTCAGGGTATATCAATGATCTAGAAGATTTTGGGAGTCAAAATAATAATTTGGAAGGGATATTAATAATCTTAGAAAATTACCTAGATTATATGAGTATTTTAGGGGTTATAATTTATGATCCAAGTTACAATGCAACAGCAGCAGAAAATACAAATCTTTTATTAATAGATCAATTATACAGTCAAGAAGGATACAATCATACTGTCTCAGTGGTTCCTCCAGAAATGGGATCTAGCGGACTTTTTAATTGGTTTGGAGGTTGCACCAATATGAAGTTAACCTATTCTTGTAAAGCATGGCAACCTCCGAGGGGTGGAGATGCTTGCGATTTATGTAATGACGACCCATTAAAACCATGTTCAAAATACCGTTGTGAAAGTTACGGTGCAACTTGTGAATTAGCAAATATTGGGACTGGGGAAGAACTATGTTACGATGCAGGGGTTGATGACGCTAATCCTCCAATTCTAGCTCCTCAAATAGGTTACATCTCAGCAACAGAAAATTATTCAAATATCACTGAAAACGGATTTAGCATAACTTCAACTGAAGGCGAGTGTTTAGAAGCTTATTCTCCAATCCATTTCGGAATAACTACTGACGAAGTATCTAATTGTAGATATGATTTTGAAATGCAAACTTTTGAAAATATGAGTTATGATATGGAAAACGGGCTAGCATCATATAACCACACTCCTCACCAAGTTCCATTCTATCTTCCAGATCCAAGTCACGGAGAAAGTCAGGGATTAAACTGGTCTGGAGAATTAGACCTATATGTGAAATGCCAAGATGGAAACGGAAATGAAAACCCTAATTTCTACAAAGTTTCAATGTGTGTAAATCAAGGGCCGGATTTAACTCCTCCAATTATAATTGCAACATCTCCAGAAAATAATTCACGAATTAGTTTTGATTCCACTGCGGAAGAAGTAGAATTCATAACAACAGAACTTTCAACTTGTAAGTGGGCAGACAACGATACAGATTATTCATTAATGACAAATCAACTAGTTTGCGACGAAATCTTCAATGAACCTTCATCAACTCAAGGATATTCATGTAAAACAAATCTCACAATAACTGACACAAAAACCACAAAATACATTAGATGTGCAGACCAACCATGGTACGAAGAAACAAACGACTCATTAAGAAATTCAAACTCGCAAAGTTTCGTTTACACGTTAAATCAACCAAGCCAGAAAATTAAAATAGATTCAATTTCGCCATCATCAGATTTCAAAACAGCAACAGATACAACCACCGTAAATTTAGAAGTTCAAACAATCGGCGGAGGAAACACACACACCTGTTCATATTCATTCTCTGGATACGAAAGGATGGCTCCATTTTTTGAAACAGGTTTGGGGAATATTCACAACCAACCTTCACTAAATCTCTTCGCAAAAAAACATGAAATTTTCATAGAATGCAAAGACGAAACAGGGGACACAGAACAACAAACCTCGACCTTTGAAATAATAAAAGATGAAAGCGATGCAAAGATAACAAGAATCTGGCAAGAGGAGGGAGAAATAATTTTCCTAACTGAAGAATCTGCAGAATGCAAATTTTCTGAAGAAACTTGTAATTTTAATTGGGAAAACGGAACTTTAACAGGAACAGGGAGAACACATACAATAGATGCAATCAGAGGAAGAACTTACAGAATAAAATGTTTAGACGATTTTGGAAACAAACCAAGAGGGTGTTCAACAATAATTCGCGCGTCATAGAATTTATAAACTAAAATAACTTAAAATAAATATGAAAAAAAAGGGGCAAGTAACAATTTTTATAATCATAGGGATTGTAATTGTAATTTCAATTCTTTCATTTTTCTTATGGTTAAAACCAACTTATTTTTCCGGAAAAAGTGCATCTCTAAATTTTGAAGGATGTATTCAAGATTCGGTGGAGCAAGGAATTCAACAATTAGGAAAAACTGCAGGTTCGATAAACCCGGAATTCACATTAACAACTCTCGGGGAAAAAATAACTTATCTTTGTTATACAAACGAATTTTATAAAACTTGTACCGTTCAAAACCCTTTCATTAAACAACATTTTGAAGAAGAATTAACCAACTTAATAAAAGAAAAGGTAAATACTTGCTATTCAAATTCTATCGGAAATTTAAGGGCAGAAGGATATGAAGTAGCTTCTGGCGAAGTTTCATACGAAGTAAGTTTAGAGTTAGGAGTGGTAAGATTAAGTATTGACGCACCAACAAATGTAGGGGCATCAAAATTTACAAAATTCAATATAGAATTAAGTTCACCAATTTATGAGATGGTAATGTTAGCAACATCACTCATTCAAACAGAATCCAAATTTGGAGAGACAGATACAAGTTACCTGATGACATTATATCCCGATTATTTAATTGAAAAACAAGAACAAGGAGAAGGGACAAGAATTTATACAATAAACAGTAAGACTTTTGGAAACAAGTTCAAATTTGCAACCAGAAGTTTAGTATTCCCTCCAGGATTTATTCCAAACAATTAAAGATTTAATTTCTACAAGCACCCTTACAAACGCTACATCCGCCAGGACATCGGGAAGATGAACCAATTTCAACATTAATATTTCTATCCGAATAATCTACAGAACTTTTTAAACTGTCTCCAGAGTAGGCAACATCATTTCCCGAAACCCCATAAGAATCATTTCTTGCACCCACAGCATACGAATTATCTTTCCCAACATTATATTCCATAAAAAATATTAATTAATTCATTATAAAAACCCTCTGATTTAAATTCTAAAAGAAATTTCCAGTAGGTCTTACAACTAATGAACAGTCAGCTTCTTCATTTTTGAATTCATCACGACACTTGATGTAATAAGTATCGTCTTTATTCCAGTCAGTAACATGGGTTGTCGTATTCGCATAAGGCATTTGAGTCCCCTCATCAAATCCGAAATCACAATCATTCAAACTATATGAGCATTGACTATCCCTGACAGTAACTATTTTCAAGAAAGAATTCTCTTCGTAAACTCTTGCGATAACCGGAGCATTTTCATCAATATCTAGATTAAAGTTAAGCGTATCTTCAACCAAATTTCCGCCCTCATCAATACATCGTATATTATATTCATGTTGTCCCGCTGCCAAGGATTGCATCTGAGTGCTTATTCCGTCAGCATTGTTTGTATCAAAGAAAGAAACATAATCTCCCTCAATACCATTATCCGAATAATAACAAATAGAACGCCCACCATCACAACCGAATAGAGTTTCTGCACGAAGTTCAACAGGCATTGGACTAACTGCACCGAAAACAGTACTATTGGGTTTCAAGTTTTTCATTTTCAACCCAGTACTTCCATGAAGGCTAAATTCAAAACTCTGTGACATTTTATTCCTATCAATATCTGCAGCATTTGGTTGATCCTTACATCTTACATAAAATTGAGTATCCGCTCTAGAAATTCCTTCAAAGTCAGCAGCACATGTCCAAAGATTCTGTGCATTAATTTGGTAGGGTTGACTAGCACATTGCATTTCATTCTGCATAGAATCATAGTCATTATCCTGAGAGCTCCACCTACATTGTGCAGGTTCGTTAACATAAAATTCTACATTAGCAACATCCTGATTTTCAGCAACACAAGCCCCATTATTAATTGAAGTAGCTTCTATCGTCGGAGAAGTAGTGTCTGGAGAAGGGTCAATACAGAAACTAACTTCATATTCCGCAGTATTAGAATTTCCAGTTTTATCCATACATCTAATAAAATAATTCATCTCATTTCCATTCTGTAATTCAAATGATGAATTTTCAAGCAAACCAACACTAGGTAAGACAAAACTTTCAGAGTGATTATAAAGGTATAAATTATCTCCTCCAACAAAATTCCTCATCAAATCAAATTCAGTAGTATGATTAAAATCAATCCTACATTGAGATAACTCATTAGTATTAATCCCAAATTCTATAGGGGTAAAAGCTTTCAAACAGCCATCTGAACTAGATGAATCAATAATTTCAAATCCGGGACTTGGGGGGGAGTTGACTACATTAGTATATTCAAGTCCTGAAGTTAAAGCACTTTCAGAAGGACTAATTACGGGAGGATTCACATCTCGAGGATTAACATTTACACAACTTTCTTGTTCAGTTCCTTGATTAACTATCTCGCAAGTTTGTCCAAGAGATTTACATCTATATTCTGAACAAGGTAATCCATCATCTTCATTACATGCTTCACAATCATCTCCTCCACGAGGTGCTTGCCAAGGTTTACATTCAAAAGAAACAACTTCGACCTTAGTATCCTTATAGAATACAAGGAAATAAACTACAAGTCCAATTCCTCCTGAAAAATACCATTTAGCAAAATTTGTCCCTGTAGTAACAGCCCATGCATTAGTAAGCTGGTAAGTAAATGCAGATGCTGCAATAGATGTAGCAATGGCATTACTCTCTTCGTCATCCATTCCAAACAAACTCCCTAGCAATAGACCGACACCATAAGCAGTCGCAGTCCACCAAAATGCAGTCCACCCAATAGAAGGTAAGGCGGCTGCACCAGCACCAGCTGCAGCACCAGATGCAGCACCAGCTGCAGCACCAGCTGCACCACCAAATGCGGCACCAGCTGCAGCACCAGCTGCAGTACCACTAGCAATATAAGCTGAAGAAACAAAATAATGCGCGATATAAGTTGCAGTTGCAATTCCTGCGGAAGTCATAAGGAATCGTTCAAAGTTATTGGCCACTGAAGAATAAGCAAAAGGATCAACAGAATAACCAGAATAACCGTTCCCAATTAAATTTTTCTGGTTAGGCGTGAATCTTTTTCTTTCTCCATTTATTTTCCAAGAATAACCATCATCTGTAAATTCTTCTTGATAATTAACATAACCTCCACAATCTCCTGCGGCAGAACAAGCACGATTAACACTCAATGCCCACTCATCACTTAAACATTCTCCATTTTCCGCGACATCCCAACTATCTAATAACCCCTTTTCATAAAGAACATCACATCTTGCACTAACTGCTCCACAAACATTTTTCGCACCACCATCTTCCCAAAAATCTAAACCTGGAGAGTTATTAGGGACACAAACACCAGATTCCATTCGCCTACCATTAGACATCAAACCTTCAACAGAAGAAACCCATTTACAATCTCTTATATCATTATTTTCACAATCACTTTTTCCAAGTTGTAGTGTACAATCTTGCCAACGATTTACCCTACACGCCGCAGTCCCAAAATCATTTCCAGAAGCAGTTTCAATTTTTCCTTCAATACAAATAGAATTTCTATAATCTGCACATGCCTCAACAGTAACATCTCCATCAACACAAATTTCCCTGAAATATCTTGAACCTGCAGGGTCTAAACCTTGTCCAGAAAGTGGGTCATTCACACACCAAGATTCTCCATTTAATCGACTATCTCCATTTCTATCTATACATTCAGTTTTTTGACAATAATAATCACTATCTGCAGGGCTTCCAAGTCCTAAAACTCCATCCCATTCTGCACAACGAGTTCCTTCAAGATAATCACAATTTCCACAATCAGTATTCGCATCTGAGTTCGGATCACAAACAGCATCTGCTTCGAGAACTCTCCCATTATTCCAACTTTTAGACTTATCTGAAGAATAAGCATTCTCCAAATTTCCACAGGAATCTGTCCAATAAACATCCTCTCCATTACAAGTGGTGGAAGTTTGACGAGCACAGGCAGTTCCTAATTCTTCGGCAGAGCATAACATATCCTTATAGAATGTTTTTCCAGAAGAAGTTTCGTTAATTCCTTCAACATTATCACTTGCACCACAATCTGAACGAGTTGTAAATTCACAAATTCTCTCAAAATCCTTTTCAAAGACACAAGCACCCTTATCTTGAGATTGAGCAGCAGCAATGCATGCAACTTCAGAATTTATATCAGTCCGATAATTATTTTCCATGCCAAAAAAAGAAGATAATTTTTTACATCTAACTAATGGGACAAAAGATGCTTGGTCTCCAATAATGCAACATCCAAGCTGACATTGAGGAACTTCATTTGCAGAACGGGCATCCCAAAGACCTCCATTATCTGAACAAACACTTTGAGGGGTATTCTCCATACAAATACCTTCTCCAGAATCATAACAAGTTCCAAGTTTACAATAAGAAGTAGTTTCACAAGAAGTTGGAGAGCTTCGAGAACCGGGGGCACATTGAGATTCATCAGTATTAACACAAGAAGCACCATCAACAGTTTTTTCACAACAAGTGCTTGGGTCAGAACTCGCAGTTTCAGCAGAAACAGGCGAAGCAGAATCAAGGATAAAAGCAAAAGCAAAAAGGGAACTAATCATCAAAACCAGCTGAAAACTAGCAACAGCTTTTTTATTCAAATCAAAACCTCTTCTTTTCATAAATATTTCAGCCATCTCTTATTTATAAATTCTTTCATAATAAAAACCGCTTCTAAACTTTTATAAATCTCTTATATTATATAATCAAGAATGAAAAACTTAAAAAAAAGAGGACAACAAACAATGGGATTACCTTTCGGGATGATTTTTTCAATTATTTTAATAGTGGTATTTGTAGTCATCGCATTCATAGCCGTCGGAAGTTTTCTAGACATTGGAAAAAGTGCAGGAGTGGGATTATTTTACACAGAGCTTCAAGAAGCAATCGATAATTCTTGGAGAGGGCAATCAAGCGAAACAACTTTCAAAATAAATTTACCGTCAGAAATAAAAACAATCTGCTTTTCAAATTTATCTAAAACAATAACTGGAGAAACAGAATATTATAACCAAATAAAAAATTATGAAGTTTATGAAGCAAACACATTTTTAATTCCACCAGAAAACGCCCAACAAATGCAATGGAAATTAATCAATCATTTAGATATAGAAAAAATAACTGAAAATAAAAATCCTTATTGCGTAAGTACAAGTCAAAAATTAAAACTCAAAAAAGGTTTCTATGATAAATTGGTCCTAATAGAATGATGAAAAAAAAAGCACAGTTTAGCTTCGCATGGATTTTCGCAATAATTGTAGGGGGTGCAATTTTATTTTTAGCAATTTACGGAGCATTAAAAACTGCAGACACTCAAAGATTTCAAGAAGATACAGAAATCGCAAAATCAATTTCAATTTTAACAGATCCACTTCAGGCAGGATTCGCAGAAAGTTCATTCGGAAAAATATCTTTCAAACAAGAAACAAGAATAAATAATATTTGTTTTGACGGAGAATTTGGAAAAAACGATTTATCAGTTTCAGTTCGTTCAAGTGTAGGAAAACCTTGGAACAATCCAGGGGGGGAAACCTCAATAAGAAATAAATACATTTTCTCAGACGAAAAAAACACAGGGAAAGAATACTACCTATTCTCAAAATCTTTTGAATTTCCTTACGAAGTTTCAGATTTACTTTTTATAACTCCAAAAAATTATTGTTTCCTAACTCCTCCTGAAAAAGTAATTGAAGATTTAGAAGGATTAAACATTCCTAATATTCAATTAGTAGATTCTCAAGAAGATTGCACTTTAACAGAACCGGTAAAAGTTTGTTTTGGAAATGGAAATGATTGTGATATCACTGTTTCAGGAACTTGCTCAAATTGTGATTCAGATTATGATGAAGGAAACGTAGCAAAAGACGGGGTGGGGAAAAAATTCGTAGGAAATTTAATGTATGCAGCAATTTTCTCAGAAAAAAATATTTATGAATGCAATGTTAAAAGATTATATTATCGGTCGGAAAAAATAGCGGAAGGATTAATTGAAAAAGAAGATTTAATGGATGCAAGAGGCTGTGATTCAAATCTAAAAAACGATTTACTGCAATGGATCAGCTTATTGGAAAATGAAACTTCGGGAGGCCTCCCAAATTTGAATTCTGCTGTAGAAAATCTAAACAGAAAAAATAGTCAGGAGCTTTGCAATTTATGGTAAAAACAAAAAATCAAAACAAAAAAGCACAAATGAAAATTCAACAAATGGCTTTTATGATTGTTGCAGTTTTCTTTTTCTTTATATTAGTGGGATTGTTTTTTATAAAAGTTCAATTCAGTGGAATACAAAAAAGTGCAGAAGAACTAGAAAAAAAACAGGCAGTCTCGGCACTAGGAGTGATTTCAAATATGCAAGAATTAAATTGTAATTCAAGAGAAAGTTTATGTTTGGACAAAGACAAATTAAAGATAATGTCTGGAGAATTAAAAGAATCTTACAAGCTGTTTTGGCCAATAGCTTCAATAAAAGTTTATCTTTTAGATACAACGTCAACAAACATAATCCAGTGTCCTGCGCTAAACTGCAATTATTTTGAAATTTTCGATAACGAACAAACAAATTCAGAGGAATATTCAACTTATGTTTCAGTATGTGAAAAAGTAAGAGAATCAGGATATGTATACAATAATTGCGAAATAGCAAAATTAGTAGTTGGGAGAAAGATAAATGAAAAATAAAGCACAACAAGAAATTGTTGGTTTCGTTTTAATTGTAGCTATAGTGATGGTTGCATTGATGGTTTTTTTAGTAATCTCACTAAGAACTCAGCCAACTGAAAGCGAAAGTATCGAGGTAGAAAATCTATTAAATTCAATAATGAAAAAAACAACCGGATGTGCAATTTCATTCGAACCACAATACGATGATTTTGAAGATTTATTCAAAAGTTGTCACAACGAAGATACTTGCGACAATATTCAAGAAGATTCATGCGAATATCTCAAAGAAAGTTTAAACGAAACAATTAAAGGATTATTAAAAACAGAGGCAACAACAAATTCATTTAGATTAAACTTCATAAATCGTGAAGAGGACGGGGAAGAAGAAATTTTTGAGATTTCAAATGGGAATTGCACTGGTCAAATTTCAGCAGCACAAAAAACTCTACTCTCAGGTTCAGATAAATTAGTAATAAGAATGAGAGTTTGCAATAATTAACAAGTTAAATATTCACAATAATTTCGATTTTATCTACAATTAAAACAGGTCTCAAAGATTCTCTTCTACCTATTTTTTCAGAATGAAATTCAATAAAACCAAATCTTTCAAGAACCTTAATATCTTCCCTAACCGATTTAAAATCTCTTCTTAAAATTTTGGCAAGTCCATAAATTGATTTGGGATTTTCAGATTTAAGAACATGCAGAATTCGAGATTTTTCATTACTCAGGAGATTTCTCAAGAGTTTAACATCCGAAAAATCATGAGGTTTATTTCCTCTCATTAGATTCGAAACAAAACCCTCTGGATTCACATTCATTTCAACATATCTAATTTTTGTTCTTTTTTTCTTCACCATTTTCAGATTATCCTATATGGGGAAAAGTTATTTAGATATATAAAGTTTATCTTTTATAGATATAAGGTATTTTAAACCATATATAAAATTTCCCAGATTTCCAGATTCTCAAAAAATACTTAAATTTAGAGGGGGTAACAAAACATTTATAAACAAACCCCTTAAAACAAGGGGTAAAAAGAGGTTTCAGAAAGGGGCAGTGACAAGCTTTATAAACAAAAAGTTAGTTAGATATTCAAGCGTTATTGTTTATCAATAATGCATTGACTAGTCAGTGTACATAAAGGGACAACTAGCGATAACAACTTATAACTTTCCCTAGTTATTAAGTCCGGCCAGGCTATTAGAAAATCTGAATTCGCAAATGCGAAGCCTTGAACAAGGCGGCTAAACTAATGGTGCTGAAAGGAGGTTTAAAAAATAATGAAAAAAATATTTAGAAAAGCTATAACAGTATTAGGAACAGGTTTATTAATTGGTTCCACAGCAGGCATCGCAGCCGCTGCGGCATATCCTAGTCCTTTTACAAGTAACACAGCTGTTGTTTATGGTTATGATGCTGATGCAAGTGATAGTATCGCTGCAGGTAACATTGTATCTAACTTAGATGCAAATGCTGCTGGAAGTAGTACAACTACAATTACCGGAGAATCAGCAGATTTAGCTAGTGGTTCAGATCTTCTTTATTTGAATGATGAATTCAGCGAAAACATTCAAACTTTAACAAAGAGTGACTTACCTACAGTTTTAGCAGATGAAGTTTTTACAGATAACGATGGAACTAATTACGATTTTGAACAAAAATTAGTAATTGGAACCAGTACAAATAATGGTTTTGAATTCGGAAATTCTGACAATGATTTGGATGATCCTGCTTTAATGCTTAAATTATCTACAACTGCAACTGCAACTAATGCTATTTATGATTTAACTGCAACTTTCAATAGTGCAGTAAATTTTACTGCAAGTGATTCAGAAGGGGAAGATATAACTATCTTCGGAAGAACTTATACTGTTGCAACTGCTACAGATGATAATACCTTAGTATTGCTAGGAGGTTCTGGAAGTTCCAACATAAATGTTGGAGAAACCAAAAATATCGCTGTAGGAAGTGAATCTTACACTGTTACTCTTGATGGTCTTAGTTCTGCTTCAACTACCCAAGCTAGTGTAACTGTTAACGGAGAAACTAAAACATTTACTGAAGGTCAGACTAAAACTCTCGCTGGATTAGATGTTTATGTTAAAACTGTTTTCAGAACTGGAGATGATGGTTCAGGATATGCCGAGGTTCAACTTGGTGCAGATAAATTAACTCTAGAGTCTGGAAATGCAGTTCAAACTGGTTCAGATACTGATGATATTGATGGAACTTTAGTTACATTCACACCATCATCAGCAACCGGCGTTCAAGCATTAACAGAAATTAAAATTACTGTTGCTGCTGAAGACAACGATGCAAATCATTTATTAAATGGTGAATCATTTGTTGATCCAGTTTTCGGAACAGTTGTTGTAAACTTTGACAGTGTTCAAAATGGACCTACCTTTTCTGGAGAAAAAGATACTGGTAGAACAGATCTTGAAATCCAAAAAGGAGGAAATAGAGAGCTTCATTTATCTTTAACAGATAATGCTGGAGACAGTGCTACTCTTCCATTTACATATAATACTGGTTTAAGTGATGATAATAGTAATAATATTTCCGTAGTAGAGGGAGAATCAATTTCGGATGATGGGATGTTTATCCTAAATTCAGGAAATAATCAACACTTTATGCAGATTACTAAGTTAAATTTGGATGATGGAGCAAATAGTGATGTTGCTATGAAGGATTTAATTTCCGGAGAAACTTACACATTTGATGATCATAATTTTGCTAGTGGATATAGTGCGACTATTTCAGGTCAAACTTACACCATTACAAATGATAGTGCTACAACAGTAACTGTTGTTTCTAGTGATTTCACCACAAGTGCAGTTACAGATGGAACAGTAGTTAGTGTGTATCCTTATCTAGAACTTGTTTCTGGAGAAGATACAAGAGTTGCGATGACTGATTATGTATTGGTTTTAGATGATATTCAAACCGGTTCTACTGGAGTGAATGTAACCTTAGATCTTCCAACAGGAAGTATTGACATAACTCAAAATGCAACAAATGATAGTCTTCAACTTGGAAGTACAGGTGTAGTAATAACTGAAAACAAGACTGTTAAGGTAGGATCTGCATATTACGACTTTGTAGTATCTGATGGTACTGGATTAGGTAATGTGGATGTCCGTATTGGTATGGATGATGGTCAAAGTAGTGCAGGAAATGCAGCTGCAGGAACTATTACAACTGCAGGTATTCTTTTTGTAGAAGATGAAGATAAATCTGAATCAACTACAACTACAAAGAATGCCTTCGTAGTAACTACAACTGACACAGGATCTTATAGTACAGTTTCTGCTCCTGTTTTCACAGGAACTTCAGACACAGAAACTTGGGACAATACAGACTTTACAGGTTGGTTGACTAACTATGGTACTTATGTATGGAGGGACACTGGAGATTCTAATCAAAACTTTGTAGGTTTATCCTATGGAAACGAGATTATGTCTGCAGATGTAACTTTTGCGGAAGGCGAAGTTTCACCCACAGGTTCAGCAGGTATATTATCTGTAATGGATACTGACGTTGCTAGTGTTGCTGGAATGAACTTAGTTGTTGTTGGTGGTTCTGCCATCAACTCTGTTGCTGCTGAATTACTTGGTGGTGCATACGGTGGAGATATGTTTACTAGTATGACTGGTGTTTCTGCAGGAGGATTCTTAATTGAATCTTTCGCAAGAAGCGGTAAAACTGCACTTTTAGTTGCAGGATACAACGCTGCAGATACAACAAAAGCTACCACATATTTAACTAACAATATGGATAAAGTTGATACAACTGTTGGTAACAAATATACAGGTAACACTGCTACATCAGCTACATTAACTGTTGATTAAATCAAAAACTTAAAGAAGGATTTATTTCCTTTCTTTTTTTTCTTTTTTTTCTTTTTCTTTTTTTTTCAAGAAGGGAGATTTCTATGCGAAATTTTCCAAGAGGATTTTCTAAACAATAGGTTATTTAAACAATAAATTTCTTCTAAAAACATGTTAAGGAAAATAAAAACTCAAGAAGAAATTGCTAAAAAGAAAAAACAAACCCAAATTATCGTCGGAACAGCGATGATTTTTTTATTAGTAGTTTCAACATTAGGTTTTTCACTTTCAAGCAGAATTTCCGACGATAATACGCAAGAAATTGAACAAAACGGATTTACATTTTTCCAAGAAAATGGAAGATGGAACACATACATAGAAGGACAAAATTTTAATTTTGTATATCTTCCAGAACAAATCGCAGAAGTCTCGGTTGAAGGTTTTTACGACTTAACAAATTACGCACAAAAACCATTATACTTTGTAGGAACAAATCAAGCAAGTTCAGAAATTTTAAACACTTTGGGAAGATATGTTTCAAGAAATCAAGAAGTCTGCCTAGAGGGGGAAGATTGCATCGGAGATTTACCTATAAAAACTTGCGAAGATAATTTAATAATCTTCAAAGAATCAAAAGATTTAGAATCTTCAACAGATAAAGTTTACCAAGAAAATAATTGCGTATTCATAATTGGAGACTCACTAAAAAGTGCCGACGCATTCCTATACAAAGTTTTAAAAATAAATTAAAATTTTAAATGTCATGGTTAAAAAGAAAAAAGAAGCCAAAAAAACAGAAACGGAAAAGAAACCATCAAAAAAGATAATCAGCGAAGAGAATCAACAATTAATTTGGTTTTTCATAATTATTGCAGTAGTTTTTGCATCTTTTTTAGGACCTTATTTTTACATTGAAGGATTAAAGAAATTTGATTTCGCAGGGATAGAATGGGTGCAAGAAGAATACACAAACTTAGAAGTTTATCATGGAAGATTTTTTGCATTCAATGGAGCCGATGTGATTTACAATATTTATTTGAGGAATGATCCAAGAACAAACAATGTATCTGTAGAGGGAGATTTTAATATATTTAGGTCTAAAGGGTTCATTGCTTTAGAAAGCAGTTTTGAAAATTGCAGGGGCGAAGGAGTAAGAGTAATGGCAGATTTAGCTGCGTTTTTAAGGTCAGGAGTAGGGGTAACAAATTTAGATGTTGCGACAACAAATTTAAATTTCGCTAAAGAATCTGGAAGAACTTTCGCAGATTGTTCAACTCCAAAAGATGTAACTGTTATAAAAATTCAGAAGGGAGATGGTAGTTGGATTTATCAAGATGAAGAAAACCCTTTTTGTTACACAATTAATGTAGATACTTGCGACGACATAAAACCGGTGGAAAAATTCATGATAGAAGCAATTTCTGCATTCAAAACAAATTCCTCAAAAAGCGAATAAATGGAAAGCCAAATACTCTTCGGATTTTTATTAACCATGCTCCCAATTTTTGAACTAAGGGGAGGATTACCTTTAATTGTAGAATACACTGTCAAAAACGGAATATCAGTTTGGCCATATTTTTTAATAGTTTTAATTTTAAACATTCTAACAATTCTAATAGTTTTTTTATTTTTAGATTTTTTTCACGAGATATTATTAAACTTAAAAAGTTACAAAAAATTCTTTGAAAAGGTTTTGGGAAGAATACAAAAAAAGATACATAAGGTTCAGGAAACAAAATATATTGCACTAATGCTTTTAGTTGCAGTTCCACTTCCTGGAACTGGAGCATGGACGGGGGCCCTAATTGCATGGCTCCTAAAATTAAACAGGTTAAAGAGTTTCATAGCAATCTCTGCAGGAATAATCATTGCAGGAATTTTAGTTCTTTCAGCGTCTCTTGGATTTTTTTCCGGAGTCTATTAAACCAAACAAATATTTTAAATCAGAATAAACAGGGATAGTTTTCAAACGAAACAAATAAACCATTAAAATCCAAATTCCAACAACAAAAATAATTGAAACAAAATTCCAAAGTAACCAATGAACTGCTTCAAAGTAATTAGTTCTAACGATTGAAACAAGGAAAACCAACCGAGACATATTAAAAAAGAAAAGCAGAACAAATGAACTAAGCAAAACAGCAAGTCTCTTTTTAAAATTTATTTCTCTCGTAGAAAAAACAAAAATAAAAATCAAATAAAAAGCAGAACCGGCAATACAGGCAGGAACTATTTCAAAAATAATTCGTTTAAAATGAATTGAATTTCCAATGACCAAGGATTCCCCCGACAAAGAAAGAATAGAATCAAGAATAGAGATTGTAATGGGGGTAAGAAGTTTATAAAATAAATAAAGATTGCCAAGACCCAAAAGAATAATCAATAAATACCTCGAGAATATTTCAAAAATATTTTTCATCTGTTTATCCATAAAATTCAAATGATTCTTTGTTTAAAAAAGTTCTTAAAATTCAACAGGATTTTTTCTTCGAGAAACCTTTGCGATTAAAGTTAAAAGAATCAAGATAACTAAGGCAATTATTCCTATAATTGCATAACCTGCAATATCTCCAAGAGAACTAAAAAATCCAGGAACTTCATCAATATTTACAGAAACAGATTGTTTAAAGGATTCTCCGTCAAGAATAGAATTAATCACAAAAGTATGACGCCCACTAGCAAATGGAACAAACCTCAATGTAACTTCTTCAGCCGAATTTTCCCCAATAATCAATGAAGCTGGTTCAACACTAACAACCTCTGCCCAAGTATCTATTTCAGATAAAGAGATTGCAAAATTCCCAGTATTTCCATTATTCCTAATTAAAACTTTAACAGAAATTTCTTCTCCAACAACAGGTTCATTTTGAAGTTTAGCAGTAACTGTAGGTTCTGGGGAAGCACAATCAAGAATTTCAACCCTTATCCTATAATTTTCTCCTAAGTCATCATCGGAGTTCAAATCATAAGAGAACAAATCTAACTCATCTTCATCATTATCATAATCAAAGTGGTTTACAACTTGCAAGAAATAACTGGACTTATCCAAATCTTCAGGCAAATTCACGAAAAAATTAGCATCCCTTCGTTTACCAGATTTAAGATTATCAATCAAGAAAGATTCATCAATTCCCAATTCAAAACTATAAAGATTTACCAAAATTTTATCTTCCTTACTACTCCCAATATTATAAACTGGAAAACTCACCGCAATATTTTCAGCACCGCAAGAAGCAGAGATTTTTTGACCAAATAAATCACTATCCTTGATGATTACAGATTGATCATCTTCACGAATAAATTCTACAGTGTGGTAAGCGTCATCAACATCATTAAAATCATTTGAAGAAGAAACACAAGACAAAGCTTCATCATCTTCATCATAAGCTTTAATATAAATTGTATAACTCCCTTCGGCTAAATCTGCAGGAACTTCAGGAATAACAAACAAGGCAGTATCCTCTTCATTTTCATCAAGATTCTTCAAATCAATAATTTCTTCTTCAAAATCAAAATCATTAGTAACATCATCTCCAGAACTATCTAAAATCATAATCTCAACAACAATATCTCTAACTTTCTCAGAACCATCATTTTCAATCTCAACTTCAATCTCAACTTCGTCCAAAGGTTCCCACTCATCATCTCCTCCATTTCCTAAATTATCCACATAAAAATTCTTTATAGTTAAAGTTCCATTTTCACCTTGTTCACAAAATTCGAAAGGAGGTTGACTAACAACTAAAGTCACATTAATTTTTCCACGGGATAAAGGCCCAGAATTTAACGCACCAAAAAATTCAATTTCTCCGGTATAAGTTCCAATAGCCTGATTTGAAGGAACTTGGATATCTAAAGAAACGTCCAACGAACTTCCACTAACTATAACAGTGGTAGAATTAATTTGGGGAACATTAATATTTGAAGAATCTAAAACATCCGAATCACTAATTAAATCAGAAAAATTAAATGAAAGAGTATTCATTGTTGAAGAATAATTGTTCAGGATATTTAAATTCAAACTTGTTAAAGAACCTTGATCTGCAGAACCTGACAATTCAGTTGGATTAAAAATAGTATTAGCACTAACAAATCCGATTCCCATAACTAAAATTAAGAGAAATCCAACGAACCCAAATGCTTTTTTTGCTTCCATGTTGTAATTTCTTAATTACGTCACTTTATAAGAATTTATATGATTTCTTGCAACCTTAAATTTTCAGATAAAAATTAATTCACAGAGTTTACCCTCGACGATTTTCAAAACATTTATAAATTTAAGTTTATTAAGATTTTTATGGTAAAATCACGAGAGAATTTATTTGGGGCATATGCGTTTTTAGTAGGAGTAGTTTTGGCAATAATTTTTGGATTATTTAACGAATCGCTTGAAAGGGCAGGCGGTGCATTCTATTCTACTTTGGTAGTAATAGGGCTAATAGTTGGCTTCGCGAATACCGATGATAAAGGTTCCGGAACTTTTTTAATTGCAAGTTTATCATTAGTTCTGGTAGGTGCATTAGGAAAAGACTCTCTAATATTTATCGCACAAGGAAACTATGTAGTAACTTCATTAAGGAATATTTTAGGATCTTTAATGGTATTATTCATCCCGGCAACAATTATAGTATCGTTAAAAACAGTATTCGCAATGGCAAAAGTATAATCTTTTAAAAATTAAAATCTTTCTAATTCTTCTCTAGAAGATTCAGTAACCTCTACAGCACCCTTTTGAATTTCAAAAACTTTTGAAGGTGTGGCAATTACCACATTTTCTCCAAAGCCCGCAATCTTCCCTTCCAATGCTTCAACAGTTTTCTTTATTTTAGAAATTGCTCGTTTAAGTTCAATAACGTCCTTTGATTTCAAAGGTTTAATATCAATAACAGCAATAGTATAACCTTCACGAAGGGAATTCAAAATAGGATTAATATCTTCATAAACTTTCAAAACAAAAGTTTTAACTAAAACCTTAGAATCCGATTTTTCTTGTTCTAAATCAATCTCAATAAAATCTGGAGAAACTTCATCCTCTCCGCCCATCATTTTTTTGAACTTATCAAATACCATATAATATTTTTATCCCATCAGTATTTAAATATTTATGTGATTGAGTAAAGTCAGAAGAATAAAAAATAAAAGAAAACATAGTAATAATAGAATTATAAAAAAAGAAGCTTTTAATCAATAACTATCCTAAAAAACAAAACAAAAAAAACAAAAAAAAGCGACAGTGTCGCAAAAGTGAAAAAGATTAACCTTGAATCTTTTTCATAACTTCATCACGAATTGATTCAATCTTTTGAGAAAATTCTTTCTCTTGTTCATCAAGAGTTTTCATTCTCGTTTCAAGAAGTTTCTTCTTATTTTCCATATCTTCAAGGATTTTTTCCTTTGTAGATTTAATCACAACTTGGTTACCAATTATCCGGGAAATTTCTCCATCAGACTTGTTAACTTCTGCAATGATGTGGTCAGTTTCTGTAGATTCTGAAGAAAAAGCATTTTTCTGCATCAAAAGTTGCTGAAAACTTTGCTCTAACATTTGAAGTTCTTGAATTTTTCTCTGAGTATCTTCATCCAAATTTCCAAAAGGATTTCCTGGATTAGCTACTGGAGCCTCTTCGTGATCGTGGTCACAATTTTCATCGTGAACGTGTTCGTCATTTGCCATTAATCTGTTTTTAAAGTTTTTAATTTAGTTCGTTGTTTATAAAATATTTTTGAACCACATTCGGGACAAACAAATCGCTTATCCAACTCCTTAGATTTAATCTTACTCCCACAATGAAAACATTTGTATTCTGCCATTATTATTATTAGTATTATTATTATTTGTGAAATTTAGGACTATTTAATCCTTTAGGTGGAATGTGCCTCCTGCAAATTCCTTACCACATTTAGTACAATTCCAAATACCCTTAGCTTTCCTCTTTGTTCGCCCCTTGCAAAAAGGACAATCTTGCCTAATTCTCTGTTTGGCTTCAACAGCTATAAGTCTCTGCTTTACCTTCCCATATCCTGCGCCAAATCTTCCTGCTGCGCCAATTTTCTTCTTCTTTACTGTCATTTTATTATTTTATGTTTTGTTTTTTTAAAAAGGGTTCTTGTGCCCTTTGGGTACCATTTTCTATTCTTCCTTGTTTTGTTTTTATCTATCAAATGGGACCACCCGGATTTGAACCGGGGTCGCGAAGTCCCAAACCTCGAATCATACCAGGCTAGACCATGGTCCCATAACTTTTTGGGGTTTTATTGATTAATAAACTTATTTCTTTTCTTCTTTAGCTTCCTCAGAAGATTCCCCAGAAGAAACACTTTCCTCAGCCTTCTTCTCTTCCTCCGCAGCCTTTTCAGCATCCTCAGCTTTCTTAACAGCTTCTTGAGCTTCTTCAATAGTTTTAAAGTATGAATCTAATTCAGTTCTTTTTTCAGGGGAAACTTCAGTTCTTTCAGAACTTATTTCATTAGCATATTTTCCTTCCAAAATTTCTTTTTGAATTTCTTGAGCTTCTTTATTTTCGATTAAAACGCCCAAAGCTTGACAAGTTCCAACAACAGATTTAACTGTTGAAATAAATTCATTAGATAAAAGACTTTTATGTTTTGCTTTTGAAATGGAAATAACCTGTTCAATTGCAAGATTTCCAACTCTCTGTTTTAGTCTTGCACCAGAAGCCTTTTCAATTCCTAGTTCTTTCTTAATCAATTCAGAAGTTGGAGGAGACAAAACTTTAATAGAAAATTCTTTAGTTTTTGAATCAACATCTAAATGAACAGGCACTGTAACTCCCTTAAATTCGGAAGTCGCCTCATTAACTTTAGAAATCAAATCTCCCATATTAATTCCCATCGGGCCCAACTGCTGAGCAATCGCAGGACCGGGGGTCATTTTTCCACCTTCAACAAGAAGCTTAATTAATACCATTTTATTTTTCAAGAAAAGTCGTTTAAAAAACTAACTATTCTTCCAAATCCTCCCTTCTAATTACTCTTACATTATCTAATTTAACCGTTACAGGAATAGGGACTGCCGCACCAAGAAGCGAAACTACACAATCTCCCTTCAATTTATCTACACGAACAACCTTTGCCTTTTCATTTTTGAAAGGTTCAGAAATTATTTCAACGATATCATTCTTTTCTATTTTAATCTCTGAAGAAGCGGGTTCAAGCATTTGTTTTATTTCATCATAAGTAACTGTTTTTCCAATAATCCCCCTAACATAAGGCAAATTAAAAACTGCTTCCTCGGCATGTTCTCTATCAGGAGATTCCAAAAACATATATCCCCTAAGTCCGTGAGGACGGGCAAGAGCATAAATTCCAATTTTCTTTTTCTTAACCTTATCAGAAATCATTTCAAGAGCCTTATCTTCTTTATTTGTAGTAACTTTAACCGCAAAAATAACTGATTCAAATTTCCTCGCAGGAACTTCAACCTTTTCTTCCTCAACCTTTTCTTCCTCAACCTTTTCTTCCTCAACCTTTTCTTTTTCAGATTTAACTTCTTCAGATTCTTCAGGAACTAAAGAAACTTTGCTAGCTCCTTTAATTTTAGGTGCAAAGTCCTCAACATTCGCATCGCTATTTTCATCATCCAGGTAGTCAAAATCGTCTTCAAATCCTATTCCCATTATATTTGCTCCAACTAGAACTTAAAAATCTAAGAACTAGATATCAACAATAGAAAATTCCCATTTAAAAAGATTTTGGTGGTTAAAAGAATAAATTCATAGAAATTGAAATAAGAAAACCAATCGCACCAATCAATAAAAGTCCGACGGCAGAAACTTTAGAGATTGTTTTAAATTCATGCATTGAAGGTTTTTTCAAAAGTCTCCAAATCCTAACATATTGATTATATTGGGAGACAATCTTTCTTTTTATTTTTTTTACCATAGTTCATAAAAATTATTTACCTTTTTAAGATTATCTTAATCCTCAAAAAATTCAATTCCAAGCTCTCCTTCCATATCCTTTCTTCTAAGTTCTTCAGAAGGGAGTTTTTCTCCAGAAATTTGAGGGGAATTAACACCAGTAATAATTACAATAACTTTAATTGATTTTTCTAAATCTTTAGAAATTTGGGCACCTGAGATAAGTTTGGCCTCCGGAGAGAGCTGTTCTCCAATTTTTTGAACTACCTGCTTATATTCTTCTAAAGATAAATCTGTTCCACCAATAACATTAACTAAAGCACCTTTAGCATCTTTAATTTCAACATCAAGTAATGGGTTATTAAGTGCTCTATCGACTGCTTCAAGTGCCCTATCATTAGAATCCGATTCCCCCATTCCAATCAAAGAGACACCTCCATTTACCATAATAGTTTTGATATCGGCAAAATCAAGATTAACTAAACCAGAACTAGTAACCAATTCAGTAATACCTTTAACTGCATTAGTCAAAATTTCGTCAGCAACTTTAAATGCAGTCGGTAGGGGTAAATCTGGGGCCAAATCTAAAAGTTTATCATTGGGAATTATAATTAGGGTATCCACAATACTTTCCATTCGTTCAAGACCTTCATTCGCATTTTCAAGTCTTTTTTCACCTTCAACAGTAAATGGCAGAGTAACTACTCCTATAACAAGTGCGCCTTGTTTTTTCGCAATTTCTGCAACAACAGGTGCGGCACCAGTTCCAGTTCCCCCCCCAAGACCACAGGTAACAAAAACTAAATCAGAATTATCCAATTTTTTTTTAATATCTTGTTGTTGTTCCTTTGCAGCTTCTGCACCAATTCGGGGATTTGAACCAGCACCAAGTCCTTTAGAAATCTCACGCCCTATCAAAATTTTCTGATCCGCATTAGCATAAAGTAAGTCCTGTGCATCAGTATTTATTGCAATAATTTCTCCACCTTTAATCCCAATTTCTCTCATTCGAGAAGTGGTATTCCCACCACCACCTCCAACACCAATAACTTTAATTCTGGCAGATTGCTTTTTCAAAATTTCTTCAAGCTCTTTATCCAATTCTGAAGAAGAATTAGTCGGATAATTAATTTGAGGTTCCGGAGTATTAACATTATTCATCACATCTTCCATAAATGATTTTAGAAAATTCAGTTTTTAAGGATTTATGGTATTAAGTATATCATTAAAGAATTAGGCCTTCTTATCCAAATTATTTTCTTTTTCAGATTTTTCAATTTTCTTCGAAGAGGTAGAATCCACAAGTTTACTATCGGTTTTTAATCCAATCAGTTCTTCAAATTTATCAGAAAACATTTTAACAAATTGCTCATATTCTTTTCCCACTTTAAATGTTATTTTTTTATCATTGACTTCAAACTCAAACCTTCTCCTAAACAAAAAATCTTGTAAGGCATTAATTTTTTCATTAAGGTCAGTTATTTTTTTATTAATTTTATAATCATAAGAAATTTTCTTTCCTGCAAGTGGGTTGTTAAAGTCAATTAAAGTTCTTCCACTCGAACTAGACAAAACTTTTACTAGTTGACCATCCAAAGTAATTTGCATTCCTCGTTGAGGATTTATTTTTTGTTCATGAAACAATTTAGTGGGAATCATCCTGACCATTTGAGGATTCCGTTTTCCAAAAGCATCTTCAGGCTTACATTCAACAGAATAACCTTTCCCAATTTCCTTTCCATCTAAATCCAAATCAAATCCTGCTGGCAACATTTTATTTCCAACGGATAAAATAAATGGTTTAATATTCTTAGTTTCCAAGCCAGCCTTTTCAGCATCCTTTTTTATATTAGTATCAAAGACATCTCCTGTGTCCAAAATTTTTCCAGTAAATTCTATTTCAACAAAATCATTTTTATTTACGTTCATAAGATTTCTGGGAAAATAGGCTTTTTAAGATTAGCGTTTAACCAATTAAAATTTGGGATTTGAATAAATTGAAAAAATAATTAAGATACCCAAGGTTTATAAATAAACTTTTTTTCTGAATATTAATGGTATCAAAAGTTATTGAAGCAACAGAAATGAGGGTAGGAACTTACCTTTTACTTGACGGTGTAGCTCACCAAGTAAAAAAGATGGATATTTCAAAAACAGGAAAACATGGACATGCAAAGGTAAGGTTCGAAGCCTCTTCCATTTTAACTGGAAAAAAGAAAGTTAATGTAGTTCCTGGACACGATAAATTTGAAGTTCCCATGATTGATAAAAGACAAGCCCAAGTTCTTTCAGTTTCCGAAGATATTGCGAGTATTATGGACAGTGAAAATTTCGAAAATTTCGATTTAAAAATTCCAGAAGAATTAAAAGATTCTTTAGTAGATGGAGTAACTGTCGAATATTGGGACGTAGAAGAAGATAAATTAATTAAGCGAGTTATGTAAATGGCAACAAAAATATTAGCGGCACAAAATAGGTTATATAAAAATGCATTTGTATGCAAAGTTTGCAAACACAAGATGAAATTAGAACCGTTAAAAATTCTTACAGGAAAATCAAGGTGTAGAAAATGTAAGGGAAAAGATTTTCGACCAGTTAGGAAAAAATAAATCTAATTTTAAATTTATAACAAAACCTTATAAACTAACATCAATTTTATAATCAATGGCAGATTTCTGGGTGTACGACGTAAGCTTTTTAGTTCTATTTACAATTTTCATAATTTTATTTCTTAAAAAAAGAAAACATCAATTAAAGAAGGAAGGAATAATCTTCCTGTGGAGAACTCAGGCAGGAGTAAAATCAATTAAATGGTTTGCAAAGAAATTTGCAAAAACTTTACATTTTATCAAATATCTAGTTATCGGATGGGGACTAATTTTAATGGGGGCAATGATTTGGATGCTCGGACAAACACTTTCAATTTATATAAAACATCCAGAGATAACTCAAACAATCAAAGCACCCCCAATCGCTCCACTAATTCCTTACTTCCCTAAATTATTTGGGATGAGTGAAATATTTCCTCCTTTTTATTTCATTTATTTTTTAGTTGCATTAGCAATAGTTGCAGTAGTTCACGAGTTTAGTCACGGAATTTATATGAGTTTATTTAAAATAAAGATAAAATCGACAGGGTTAGTTTTCCTTGGACCAATTTTAGGGGCATTTGTAGAGCAGGGAGAAGAAAGTTTCAACTCAAAAAAGAAATCTGAACAAATGACTGTACTGGCGGCAGGGGTTTTTGCAAATACCTTATTCGCTTTAATTTTTTATGCATTGTATGTTCTATTCTTCCTGAGTTCTTTCACAGCATCAGGATATATTTTTAATAGTTATGGGATGGCAACAATTCCCTTTGAAGAAGTATCTGGATATGATTCTACGGGAGATTTAACAAAGGTTTTCGCAGGAAATCAAACATTTTATTTAGACGAAACTTTAGCAGTACAATTGGAGATGAACAATATTAAGAATCTAGTAGTTTATCCAGAAGCTCCAGCAGTTTTGGCACAAATGAGGGGAGCAATTATACAAGGAGATAATGTAAAAATAAAAAATCAAGAAGATTTAAGAAAATTTTTAGAAACAAAAAATCCTGGAGATAAGGCTGTTTTCAAAACAGAAACAAACGAGGGAATCAAGGAATATGAGATAACCTTGACAGAACATCCATTAAGTGTAGGGAAAGCATATTTGGGTGTAGGTCATTCAGATCCTCAAAGAAAGGGGACAATCCAAAAGTTCTTAGGAAAATTCATGTCATTTAAAGAAAGTTCCACATATTACAAAACAACTTGGGATGGAGATTTTGTTTATTTCATTTATCATTTTTTATGGTGGGTAATGATTATTAATTTGTTAGTTGCACTATTCAATATGATGCCTCTTGGAATGTTGGATGGGGGAAGGTTTTTTCATCTAACTCTTTGGTCAATTTCAGGTTCGGAAAAATTCGCAAATAGGGCATTCAAATTTGCAGGATACGCAATATTAGGAATTTTCTTTTTATTAATGCTGTATTGGTTCATTGGGATAATTTAAAATTAAATTAATTAGTAACTTTAATATTTTTTTTATTTAAATTAAGTTAAAAATCAAAGCATCACGACACCATCTTTTGTTAGGGCGGTAAATCTGACTCCTACTGGCAAACTAAGCAGGGCAGATTGTAGGGCCATATGTTCTTTTCCATTTCCAGAAGCGATAGAGACTGCAACTTCAAGTCCATCAAATTTTCCATCAAGTTTTTTCTCCAAATCTTTTTTCAAAGAAACAAGAGGTTTGTCCGGATTAAACTCTACAAAATCAAAAGGAACTCCAGAAACCTGAAAATCTTTTGCAAAAGAAGTTCCAACAACAACTATTTTTTCCCATTCTCCTTTTTGCATTAAACCAGATACTTGCCCCCAAGTGCCTTTTCCAGTAGATAATAATGCAACTAATTCCATAAGGATTATTCGCATAGACATTTTATAAGGATTGTTGTGATAAAATCAAACAAACAAGAAAATTACATAACATTTATAAACCATTTCTGCCCAAAATTTATACTACAGAATTTGTAGAAGGCAAGAATAATTCCTGGCCGAAAACAAACACTTCTGTAACAAATAACATGGAAATTCAAAAAGCATTAGAAGAACTTAGAAAAGAAAAAAAAAGAAAATTCGTTCAAACATTAGACTTAATTGTAAATCTAAAAAATTTCGACGTGAGAAAAGAAGCATTAAACACTTTCGTTAGCGTTCCAAATTCAAGTAAGAAAAAAGTAGGGGCATTTTTAACAAAAAGGTCAAGTTTAGTTGAAACAATAACTGAAGAAGATTTTGTAAAATATAAAGAAGCAAAAGACATAAAAAAACTCGCAAAAAAATATGACGCATTTATTGCAGTTGCTCCCATGATGGGGAAAATTGCTACAAAATTCGGAAGAGTTTTTGGACCGATGGGAAAAATGCCAAGTCCTCAGGCAGGAATTATAACACAGGAAAATGAAGATCAAATAAACTCAATGTTAGAAAAAATGGGGAAGGTGATAAGGGTTAGAAATAAAGAAATGGCAATAAAATTACCTGTAGGAAAAGAAAATATGGATGATACAAAATTAAAAGACAACATAGAAAATGTATTAAAAGAGTTAGAAGGAAAACTCCCTCGGGGAAAAGACAACATAAAAGAAGTTCTTATTAAATTTACAATGACAAAACCAATGAAGATAGTTGGAAATGCAGTAAAAGAAAAAAAGTAAAATGGTTGGAAAAAAAGAAACTCATGTTAGTGAAGCTAAAAAACAGAAAGTTAAAGAATTAGCTGAGCAAATGAAAAGGAAAACTGTGATGGTAGTTTCAATAAAAGGATTACCTTCCGCACAATTTCAAGATATAAAAAAGAAATTAAGGGAAAAAGCAAAAATTCAAGTTGCAAAAAAGAGCTTAGTAGATTTCGCATTAGATCATTCAGGAATAAAAGAACTTCACGAATTAGTTAAATATGTGGATGATAGTACTGCAATATTATTTTCAGACAAAGATGCATTCGAAATTTCAGGAATATTGGCAGATGAGAAGAGCCCGGCAAAAGCAAAAGCAGGACAAATTTCTCCAACAGATATCGAGGTTAAGGCAGGTCCAACAGAATTATTGCCCGGGCCAGATATTTCTGCACTAAGTGCAGTCGGTCTTATTCCAAAGGTAGAAGATGGGAAAATTGCAGTTCTTCAAGACAAGGTAATCGCAAAAGAAGGAGAAACAATAACTCCAGAACTAGCCTCTATAATGGCAAAGCTAGATATAATCCCCTTCGAAGTAGGAATAGACCCAATTGCAGCATACACCGAAGGAAAAATTTATGTAGACATCAAAATAGACAAGGAGGCAATGATTTTAGGGCTAGAAGAAAGTTTTGGAAAGGCATTACCCTTCGCAGTAGAAATAGCATATCCAACAAAAGAAACTTTAGATTATATAATCGGAAAAGCAGGGATTGAAGAAAAAGCAATTGAATCATTAATTGGTGAAGGGAACAAAGAAGAAACAGAAGAAAAAAACAAAGAAGAAACATCTTCGGAAGAAACAACCGAAGAAGAAGAAAAAAATACTGAAGAAATTAAACCGGAAGGTGAACCTTCTTCAGAATAAAACAAAATGGAATACATATATGCTGCACTTTTGTTGCACAAGACAGGACAGGAAGTAAGTGAAGAAAACTTGAAGAAAGTTATCACTGCAACTGGAGCCGAACTTGATGAATCAAAAGTGAAGGTACTTGTGGCATCCCTCAAGGGCGTCGATATCGACGAGAAACTTGCTAATGCATCCATCACAGCAGCACCAGCCGCTGGCGGAGCAGGAAGCGAGGCAGAAGCCGAAGCACCTAAAGAAGAAAAGAAAGAAGAACCAAAAGCCGAAGCGGCAGAAGGTTTGGCTTCATTATTTGGATAATTTTATTAAATAAAATTCGAATAGTAAGGCCAAATAGCCTTGCTGTTTAACTGAAGGATGAAGTCGCATCTAGCGATTGCACCTTTCAAAAAAAATGAAGTCCTTCAAGTCGGGAGATTATTATGGATAATTTTAGATTAAAGAAAAAACTTTTTTCAGGAACTATAGAAATTTTTATTTATGAAATAAAATCTAATGGAGATAATTTAATCAATGAAGCTTATAAGGTTGGATTGAAATTAGAAAAAATTTTTAATTTTTTTGACAAAAAAAGCGAATTATCAAAATTAAATAAAAAAAGAAAAATGGAAGTTTCAGAAGATCTTTCAAAAGTTTTAAAATTAGCAATTAAATTATCTAAAGAATCTGCAGGAAAATACGACATATCTCTTGGAAAAAATTTTACAAAAACAAAAAATTACAAAAAATTAAAAAAAATTGGGTGCTCATATAATGACATCAAAATTAAAGAAAATTTCGTAGAAATTTTTCATAAAGACGTTTTAATCGATTTGGGGAGCATTGCAAAAGGATATATTACGGATAAAATAGCAGAGTTCTTAAAATTAAAAGGGGTTAAAAAAGGAGCAATTAATTCCAGAGGAGATATTTTAGTATGGGGGGATGAGGAATCTAAGATTAAAATAATCCATCCAAAAAAAGAAAAAAAATTTCTCACATCTATAAAACTAATGAATTCAGGAATTGCAACTTCCGGAGAATCAAATCAAAAACATCTTTTAAATAAAAAAAATTATGCATCTGTAACAGTGATTGCACCAACATTAATGGAAGCAGATTTGTATGCAACTGTTTTTTCATTAGTTGATAAAAATAAATTAAAAAAGATTTTAAAAACGAAAAAAGGAGTTAAGGTTCTCAGAATCCTTAATAATTTAAATGCTGAAATCTATAATAATTTTGAGGAAATTAAGTAAATGGATAAAGAAAAGAATGAGGACATTTCAGATTATTTTTCAAAAGAATCATTACACTCAAAACCAAAAGAAGAAGAAGAAAATGATGAAGATTCGGAAGAATGGTTTATAGATGATAAACCTCCTGGAGATGATGTAAGAGAAATTTTTGTTAAACTTGGAAGTGAAAGCGAAATAGAAGATGGAGATTTAGTTAGCGGGGCATCATAACAACTTAACAATTTTATTCAATTGTCCAATCGACAAAGAAAACTCCCAAAACTGCACCAATAAAATTAAAGACCAAATCAAGTGCCGTATTATAATAACCTCCAACAGCGTCACCAGCATCAGCAAAAACAACCATGCCAAATTCCAATATTTCATTAAGTAATCCTACTCCAAGAGAGGCTAAAATCGTAAAGAATATTAATGATTTTTTATGTCCCTCACGAAAGTGTTTTTTAATCATAAAATAAATTAAAATAGAGATCACAAAATAGGTATATGCATGGATAAATTGATCATACTTTAAAATAAAAAATGGACTTCCAACCAAATTCATTAAGATAATGTCATAAAGGCGAATTTCACCAAGATAAAGATTCCCTCCAAGAAAATGGGTAACAATCCAAATGGAAAATAAAATAATTGAATATCTTGGAAAATCATAATAATCATCCGCTTTAATTAATAGATAATACAAAAAACCAACAACAATTCCATAAACCAAAAATTCCGAATTTCCAAGATATAAATTATAAAAAACCATGCCTAAAATAAAAAGGTAGGTTAGAGAGACAACCCATCGAAGAGATTTTTTCATAAAAAAATAAGTTTAATCAACTTTAAAAACCTATTAGTCCCTAAAATATTATGCCCACATCGCATAATGGTAGTGCACCGGTCTTGAACACCGGGCCTTTTGGCTTCCAGGTTCGATTCCTGGTGTGGGCGTCCAGGAATCGAAAGTTTAAATTTTTTTAAACAATAAATAACAACAAAAAAATAAAAAGATGAACAAAAAAGGAAATCGAAAACTGCATACAGAAATTTATAATTACATTTCAAAAGGGATAAAGTATGTGGAAAGAACTTCTATCGGAAAGAACCTACTTTTAGGAGTTTCAATTTTCGCACCAGGAGGGATTATTTATTTAGGGATGCGAGGGAAAAAATCCTTAGATGGAAGAAAAAACTCACTAAAAAATTATAGCGAATTGAATTTAGAAAATTCAGAAGAATCAAATAATGAAAATTTGGAAAAAAAAGTAGAATGATAATTTTATAAATCCTTCAATATATAAATTCTAATGAGAAATATTCTTAAAAAAAAACCAGTAGCAATCTTTTTAATAGCAATTTTACTTATTTTATTTACAGGATTTGTAATAAAAATGGTAGAAAACATAAACCCGGCAAATGAAAACACAAAGGTAAAATTAGAAACAACTCACGGAGAGATAACTGTAGAATTATATTCTGATATGCCCGTAACTGCAGGAAATTTTAAAAAGTTAGTACAGGAAGGATTTTATGATGAGGTAATCTTTCATAGAATAATTCCAAATTTTATGATTCAAGGAGGGGATCCAACAGGGACTGGGATGGGAGGTCCAGGATATTCTATTAAAGACGAATTTATTCCAGGACATTCAAATATTAGGGGAACTCTTTCAATGGCAAATTCAGGGCCAAACTCTGGAGGAAGTCAATTTTTCATAAATCTCGTCGACAATTCATTTTTAGATTTTGACAAACAACCTCTTTCAAGCAAACATCCTGTATTTGGGGAAGTTATCGAAGGAATGGAGGTAGTGGATAAAATTGCAGAAGTTCAAACAGGAGCTCAGGATAAACCATTAGAAGAAGTTAAGATTTTGAAGGCAACAATTATTTGATTAAAATTGGTTTAAATTCTTTGATAAACTTGACAGCCCCTCTCATTTTTTTCTTACTTTCGGAATAAAGTGTCATAACAATTTCACCATTTTTTACTTTTCCAAGATGTTTATGTAAATAAACTCCTGCACCAATAGTTTCGGGAGTTCCAAGAATTCTACAAAGCCCATTAATTTTTTCATTACTTATCTGGGTAATTTTCCCAGTTTTTTTAGCCTTTATTTTTTTACTAAATTTGGCTAACTTTAATTCCTCAATTTTTTTTTCAATATTATTTTTACCATTTTGAGCATTAACAATTTCAACAAATTTTTCATAAGCCTTGCCAGAAGACAAAATTTCTTTTGCCTTATTTGCAGAGTCTTTTATTCCACAAAGTTTCATTAATTCAGCAGATAAAAACAAGGACTTATTTTTTAAATCTTCAGGGACATTACCTACATTTTTCAAAACTTTCAAAATGTCAAACATTTCTAAAGTTGGGCCAAAACCATTTCCTACAGGTTGGGAACCGTTAGTATAAACCATTTTAATTTTTAGTTTAAAATTTTTAGCAAGAAGTTTAAACCTATTACCTAATTTTTTTGCAGAAACTAAGGAATTAACTTTAGAACCATGACCATAAGGAATATCAATAAGAACATATTTTGAACCTGCAGAAATTTTTTTAGACATAATTGAAGCTAAAAGTTGAGGTTCTATATCTAGGTTTAACAATCTTTCAACCCTGATAATTTTATCGTCTGAAGGTGCAAGGCCAAGGGAACCCCCCCAAGCAAGACAGGCTCCAGTTTTTTTAACAATTCGTTTTATATCTTTTAAAGAAAGTTCAACATTCGAGATAGTTTCAATTACGTCTGCAGTTCCAGAGGCAGAAGTTATTGCACGAGAAGAAGTTTTGGGAAGGATTAATCCTGCAGCAGCACATATAGAGACTACAATTGGAGTTGTACGATTTCCAGCAACACCTCCAATACAATGTTTATCCGCAATATACCTTCCATCAAATTTTAATTTAGTTCCAGTTTTAGCCATAGCTTTAGTTAAATTAATAATCTCTTTCATAGACATTCCATTAAGTTTTTCGGCAGCAGCAAAATATGCAATTTCTGCCTCAGTAAGATTGTTATGCACAATTTCAGAAATCAGTAAAGTTAATTCTTCACGGTTTAATTCATCTCCTTGGAGTTTTCTTTTTATCAGGGAAGTCGCATCAGATAATGGAGAAACTCCAACTTCAATAGAAGAGTTATTTTTCATGCCCAATATTTTAGAAAGTTCTTTTGACAATCCAATTTCATTATTTTTAACAAGCTTAGGAAAAATATCTACAACTGCATAAACTTTCTTAGAATTTAAAATTTCAATTCTATCATCTACAAAAACATTCATTTTTTTAGAAGTAACATCATTAAGAATTGCAACTGGACGACCGGCCAACCACTCCAGATTTTTAATTTTTAATTTCATCTTTCAAAACATTTTTATTTTTTAAATAATTCATCCAATCTTCCTTCACGGTAAAATTCAAGGATAATTAAACAATAGGCCAGAATTAAAGGACCAAGAACAAGACCTGCAATCCCGAAAGAGTAAAAACCTCCAATAGTTCCAATAATGCTTAATGCAAGAGGTAAATTGGATCGTTTAGATAGGAGATAGGGTCTAACAAGATTATCAATAGTTGAAATAAATAATCCTCCATAAAGTAACATAAAAATTCCTTCAAAAGAATTGCCTAAGATAATTTGGGAGATTCCGACAGGGAACCAGACCATCCAAGAACCAAGAACAGGAATTATGGAAACCAGTCCTGCAACAAATGTTAAAACTAAAGCCTTAGGAATTCCAAGAAAAAATAGCCCTGCACCGACGGCTAAACCTTGAAGAACCCCGATAAGAACCTGTCCAAAAACTATCGAATCTGTGATTCCTCGAAATTCCTTAAGGAATTTTAATTCAGTAGATTTTGAAAATGGAGAAAGAGAACTAAGGTAGTCTCCAAAAGATTCATAGTCTCTAACTGTAAAAAAGAAGGTGAATAAGAAGATTGCAAACTGAAGTGCCAATGAAGGGAGATTAATAAGAAGGTTTGTGAATTGGTTTAGGGAAGTGGAAAAAAAGCTTCCAATAAAATTATTAAGATTTAAGGTAACTGTCATAGCAAGATCTTTATCTAAAAATCTAGCAAAGAATTTTCCAAAATTATAATTCTGAAAAAACACATATGTATCGAATATTTCTTTTACAAGTAAAGGTACAAAATAAAATATTGGTAATGCTACTAAAAAAACGATTAGAGAAATCAAGACTATTGCAGGAAGATTTTTCCCATAAAAAACTTTTTTAAGTTTTTTATAAACTGGGCTAAAAATATATGCAAATAATAAACCAAAGATTATTGGGAGGAGTATTTTTTGAATAACCTTAAATGCAAAGAGGAATAAGAACGCAATAAGTAAAACTACCAATCCTCTTTTAACAATACGATTATTTTGCATAATCTATTATGTTTTTTTAATTTATAAACTTACTCAAATTCGCCAAAAAGGTTTATAAACAAGTTTTGTATTTTTGATGGATGATTATTAAAAAAATTTTCGACAAAATTTTCGATGAAGAAGTTCATGCAGATTTTTTAAAATTTGGGAGGGGAGAATATAAAGATAAATATCTTATTGAATGTAAAAAGCAGGCAAAGAATTGGTCATTAAAAACAGGTCCAGAATTTGTAAATTATCTTGTAAAAAAATCCTTAGAAAATTTGAATGGAGCTACAGAAATTAAAGGGATTATTGTTTCAACAATGGATTTATCTGAAGAGGTAGATTTTGAAATTGTAAAAAAAGGGAATTTTCAAGGGATAAGAAAGCTTACAATAAACACAACAATAGAACCTTCAAAAATAATCGGACTTATGGAAAAATATCCTAAGGTATTTTTTGCATTATCATTTAAGGGAGAAGATTTTGTTTTGAAGGTAAAAGCAAAGGCTCCAAAAAGTGGGAAACCTGGGAAAGAATCCGAAGATGGACCAAAGATAGATTTTTGTTCTCTAAAAACGAATGATGAAAATTTAATCAATGAAATTTTTTTCGGAGTGGGAAATTTTAAGGATGCAAAAGTTATCCACACTATTAATATTGACGGAATTATTTATCCAGAAAATATGGAGAGTTTAAAACCTGCAGAAATAAGGGAACAAAGTAAGAAAAAAGGAATACTCACGAGAAAAGTAATTGCAGACGGGAAAGAAACAATTACCGAAGCAGAATTTACGGCCTAATAAAATTTAATTTCTAAAATTAATCAAACCAACGAACCTTTTCCCATTTAGGCAACTTTTTGATTTCACATTCAATTTTACAAGCTTCCGATTGAGTCCCACATTCTTTTGAAGCCAACAATTTAAGAAAACCTTTTTGGCGAACATATTTACTCCCCTTCCCAGATTCATGAACTTTCATTCGCCTATCAACATCATTAGTAACTCCAGTATAAAAAGAACCATCACAACATTCAAGAATATAAACTGACCAAATTTTTTCCATTAATAATTCAATCCCTTTCGTCCGGCACAGGTTGAACAAATTAGTGCAGTATCTTTCAAAGACATAAAATAACGATTACCTTCTTCAAGAGTATCACTAAATTTTTCCCAACCTTCTTCAACAGTCAACTTTCCACTTATCACTTCTTCAGGAATTTTTTCAGCAGCTTCAAGAAGGTCAGTTCTTTTCTTCCACATTTTATAGTGGTACAAATTAGGTTTTGCAGTTTTAGATAATTTTTTCTTACAAGAAAAACATTCTACCTGGCTCATCAAAAGTTCCTGTTCTCGAACTGCCCATTCCAATTGGAAATCTGCATCTTGAATCAAATGTTTATAATTTCCAATTCCTCCAAATCGATTAAACTTCATAAAAATTTTCTCTTCAGGAGTATCTTTATCCGTAACCATGATTTCTCCAATTCTTTTACTATATTTCCAAACAGGATATTTTCTTTCTTTTCGGGGAGTTACCGAAACCTTACCAATGCGGTAACCTTTCCCACCAGTTTTAATTTTTCCAATTTTTAAATCCTTTTTTCGTGCAATGGCGCGTGATTTTTTTTCAGCAGTTTTTCTATTCGCTGTTTTTTCTTTTTTAGAGACATACCCTTTCTCTCCGGGAAGTATATTTGGAGTTTTTATAACCATTTTAAAAAAAGCAAATTAGGGTTTATATAATTTACATTACACCTCCGGCAAATAATAAAATTAAGTAATTATTATCATAATCGATAATAAGAACAGTATAAGAATCCAATTAGGAAGATATGATATTTTGTTTATTAAATAAACAAAGTGTAGCTTTAAATTAAATCCGAAGATTTTATTTTCATGCCTCACTTTTAGTGTAGCTTTTAGTAGACGCGAACTGAACAAATCGCAAAAGCTCTTGTGCTTACATTCCGTCTCTATCAACGCAGTCTTTTACTGCGGCATATGTTGTTTCGTTTTGCGGACCGCTTCGTGCTTAGATGCTTTCAGCACTTATCGGTATAAGGCGTAGCTGCCCAGCCTGCTCATAACAACTGGTAGACCAGAGGCCTCGAACCCACGTTCCTCTCGTACTGGAGGGTCCTTCCACTCAAACAACGACACATCTAGTAGATATCATACAAACTGTCTCACGACGTTCTTAACCCAGCTAACGATCCCTTTTAATGCGTGAACTCCGACACCCTTGGATGCTTGTGCACATCCAGGATAGGAAGAGCCGACAGCGATGTACCAAACCGCCCCGTCAATGTGAACTATCGGGGGCGACAAGCCTGTTATCCTTGAAGTACCTTTTCTGACGTCTTCGTGATCCATTAAAAATCATCGAAGGTTCGTTAAGCCCAACTTTCATTCCTGTTTTTCTTGCTTTTCAAAAAACAGTCAGACAAGCTTTTGCCTTTACACTCTACTCCAGATTTCCGACCTGGATGAGCTTGTCTTTGGGCCCCACTGATATCTTTTCAGCGGGGTGCCGCCCCAGCCAAACTGCCCGCCAATTGCTGTTCCAATAAGGTTAGTGATTTTACTAAAATTGGGTAGTGTTACACTTTTGCTCTGTTTCGACCGAAATCTAACATCAACGCTCCTACCTACTCTGGGCAATCATAATAAAATCACAACAACAGGTTGCAGTAAAGGTTTACAAGGTCTTCGCTTCCCACTAGACGACACCGGCCTTTTCACCGGTAAATGATTTCGGAGGGTTTAAGTTAGGGACAGTGACAACATCGTTAAGCCGTTCATGCACGTCACCATTCAAATGACAAGGCATTACGCTACCTTAAGAGCCTCATAGTTAGGCCCGCCGTTTGATGGGCCTTCAACCGGTTGAAACCGGTGTTTGGACACCACCACTGGGCAGACTTCACCAAGCATACTCGTCCTTTCGGAATTGCGCTTAGCTACGTTTTTGGTAAACAGTCGTGCCATCCTTGTTACTGTGATCTACTCCCCCATACAATTAATCATACAAAAGAATAGACATCCCTTCTACCGAAGATACGGGACTATTTATGCCGAATTCCCTTAACTTATTTAACCCTTCATGTCTTAGCCTTCTCAGCTAGGGTACCAGTGCCAGTTCTTGGTACTGCTCACTACGTTCTATTTTTCAAACTTTTCACTGACTCTTGGACTCGGCGGATTCAGGACGATTTGTAAACTTCTCTTCATTACAATCCATAAACTTCTCGTTCCTTGTACCTTTCGGCACTCTACCTATCCGAAAGCGATTCAAAAACTTAACAAATGTAGTGAGTACAGGAATATTAACCTGTTCTCCGTCGTCATATTCAGTTAAGGTATGACTTAGGTGCAGACTAACCCTTGGCTAATTGATAGTGCCAAGGAAACCGTACCCTTTCGACATCTTTCGGTTCTCAGAAAGATCAGATCCTACTCACACCATGATTCGCATTATTAGTCGCTCCAGCATCGCTTACGCGAAACCTTCGGCGCAACTAATACGCCTGCTTACCATAACATCCAACTGGATGTATCCGAAGTATCGGTAGTTTGCTTGAGCCCCGTCCATTTTCGGGGCCTCTATTCTCAATGGGTGAGCTGTTACGCTTTCTTTAAAGGATGGCGGCTTCTAGACCTACCTCCCCACTGTCTCAGAATAAAGACTCCCTTCGTTACACTTAGCAAACATTTTGGGACCTTAACTTCGGGCTCCCTTGTTCGGGTTTCGTAACAGTATCTTACATACCGTCGCTGTTTCCGGTGCTACGCAGTTTACAGGTTCTGAGTTAGAAAGAGTTCCGTAGTCATTTGACTCTGCAAACCCTATCTGTACTATACCCCGTAAACGAACTACACCGAACTATACCTAGGCATATTTCAGCAGGAACCAGCTATCGCCAGATTAGAATGGCTTTTCACCCCTATTCCCAAGTCATCCGAGTACATGCACGTAACAACGGTTCGGCCCTCCATTTCTCTTTCAAAAAACTTCAGCCTGCTCAGGAATAGATCATCTGGCTTCAGGTCTTATCCTTGTGACTAACGCGCTTTCACACTCGCTTTCGCTTCGGCTTCCTTAATTAACCTCGCCACAAAAATAAACTCCATGGCTCGTTCTTCAAAACGCACGCTACAACCCCTTGGGGCCGTAGCTATTTTGTAACTATTAGATTTCAAGTCTTTTAACTCTCTTGTGAGAGTACTTTTCAGCTTTCCCTCGCGGTACTCGTTCGCTATCGGACTTAAATTACTATTTAGGGTTAGCAGTTAATTCTGCCATATTCAGACGACTAATCCAAGTCGCCCTACTCTTTTATGAACTGATATATCGTCTTAATCTACGGGGCTATCACCCTCTAAAGCGGTTCTTTCCAGAACACTTCAACTCAACGACTTAACCATTATATCACACCACATCTCTAACTTTGTTTCCAAAGCAGATTCGGCTTGCCCTCTTCCCTTTTCGCTCGCTGCTAATAAGGGAATCATTATTATTTTCTTTTCCTGCCGGTACTAAGATGTTTCAATTCCCGGCGTTGTTCTCCTTCTCAGGATAATTAAATACGTTTCGCATTCGGAAATCTCGGGGTCAAAAGTTGCATGCACCTCACCCGAGCATATCGCAGCTTGCCACGTCCTTCATCAAAATTTAAACCAAGCTATCCATCTAATAGTTTCTATAGAATCTATCTTCCTTACTTTTCATTTACTCCCCTCGTGAGAGGGGAATGTCAAGTGGATTCTTATACTGTTCTCATCGAATATGAAGTCTCGGCTAGAGACTATTCTCAAACTCCCCAAACCAGCATAGCTGAATTCGGTTCATCGCCAGTTTTTTAACGAGCTACTCTGCTCCTGTTTTTTGAGATGCTTTTCTGCATCTTCATTCCTCAAAGGAGAGGGTGAATGTGATTTTCTAATTTAAATTTTATGGACCCGCCGCGAATCGAACGCGGGTATCCTCGGTGCAAGCGAGGTATTCTGCCACTAGACTACGGGCCCATTTCTGACGCCTGTGTCTCCACTTGCACCAGATTACAAAATGATTATTCACTTCATTAATTAATAATGAAGCTAGATGACCAATTCTTGTCGCTTAATATAATTTAATAATTTATATTTTTAGCATTTTAGTTCGCAGTGTTAAAATTTACAAAGCGTATTTTTGTATGTGAATAAATTTTCACCAAGAAATAAAAGTTAAAAATTAAATTTAGGAGGTGATCCATCTGCAGGTTCCCCTACAGATACCTTGTGACGACTTAACCTACCTTGTCGTGAAAAGGTTCTTCCCAAAAAGGGCTTCACCCCTACATAACTCGGTTGGTTTGACGGGCGGTGTGTGCAAGAGACAGGGACGCATTCACCGGACAGTGCTAATATCCGATTACTACGAATTCCATCGTCATGAGGGTGGGTTGCAACCCTCAATCTGGACTGAGATATGCGTTAGGGGATTAGCTTCTCCTCTCGGAGTCGCATCCATTTGAACATACCATTGCCGCGCGCGTGTAGCCCAGGGGATTAGGGACGTACTCACCTAACGTAGCCCGCACCTTCCTCCTTGTTACCAAGGCAGTTTCCATAATGTACACATTTCTGTAGTAATTATAGACACGGGTCTCGCCTGTTACCTGATTTAACAGGTCACTTCACAGCACAGGCTGACGTCGGCCATGCATCTCCGCTCAGCGTGTCAGGTAAGCCCTTTAGACTGACCTTCATCCTGCTGTCGCTCCTGGTGAGGTTCACGGTGTAAAATCTAATTGAACCGCACGCGTCACTCGTTGTATGTCTCCCCGCCAATTCCTTTAAGTTTCGATCTTGCGACTATACTTCCCAGGTAGCTCACTCTTCGCCTTCGCTTCAGCACCGAATCCTCCCGAAGAGGGCCCGATGTTTAGTGAGCAGTGTTTACTGCCAGGACTACACGGGTATCTAATCCGTTTTGCGCCCCTGGCCTTCATCCCTGACTGTCAGATTCGTCCTCGTAAGGTGCCTTCGCTCATTGTTAGTCCACCGAAGATTAACACATTTAACCGTTACCTCCGGCGTACTCCTTACGTCTACCGATCTCTAGCCATACAGTATCTCCTGCAAGCCCCACGCTTGAGACGTAGGATTTCACAAGAGACTTATATGGCAAGCTACGGATGTTTTAGACCCAATAAAAAGGGATGCGACTTGAACTGCTGGTATTACCGCGGCGGCTGGCACCAGTCTTTCCCAGTCCTTATTCGTCCACATTTTTACAGTGGACAAAAGCCAATCTAAACGATTGGCACTTTGGTTCGCATTATCACACTTTCGTGCATTGTAAATGATCCGCTCCTGCTGCACTCCGTAGAGCTAGGAATAGTGTCTCAGATTCCTTCTCCGGGCAACTCCGCTAAGAGCCCGTAATGATCATCGCCTTGGTAGGCAGTTACCCCACCAACAAGCTAATCATCCGCAACCTCATCCTTAGGCACGAGTTTCAGGGTAAGTGCATTCCAGCACATAACCCCTATCAAGTATTAGCCACAGTTTCCCGTGGTTATCCTTGACCTAAGGGCAGATTAGTTACGTGTTACTGAGCGGTTCGCCGTCTTTCGACAAACTTGCATGGATAAGCCCAAACCAAATAGCCGCATCCTCCAGCAGGATAAACTGGAATTAAACAAAATTGTTTTTTATACGATTGTTGATAAATCAACAACATAAATCCTTTTTGTTTCTAAAAGATTAAAGGTAACCTTTTAGAATTTGCTACTAATAATATAAAGTATAGATTAATATCTAATAATTTGAAATGACATCGCACTGATGTTCCTATAGAACTCAATTTCACAGAGTTAAATAAAAATTACTAGAAAGATCGCTCCATTGCTTTAAGACATAACTAGAATTGGTCATCTTCACACCCAACTCTCGGTGGGGCACTCATTCTAGCCTCAAAATTATCAATTGAAGCTTTGGATATTATCTCCAAAGTTATCATTTTGTAATAATATTCAACGAGTTTCGTTTATAAATGTTGCGTTAAATAATGAATTTTTTAAAAATTAATATTTAAAATCCTTTCTTCATAGGAAAAACCCAATCCTTAAAATAAGCAATTTTTGATTTAAGTGATCCGTAAGAATTTTCGATACCGTCGGAAAAGGAATCTACAATTAAATCATTAGAAACATAACCTTCATTTTTTGCCCTTTCAAAAAGCATGAGAAATCTTGAAGCATGAAGAGTGTCTGTAAAGATATTAACCCTCTCAACTCCAAGATTATTTATTTCTTCACAAACATACAAAACATTTTCCATAGTATTTGTAGAAGAACTTTCAAGTAAAATATCTTTTTTTGGGACACCTTCCTTTCGAAGAGTTCTATAAATTTTATCGACCTGCGAACCTAAAAATCTTTCACCTTCAAAACTCCCACTAATAAAAACTACTCCAAAAGAATCTTTTTGGAGATATTCTTTCGCACCAGCAACTGCCCTCTGAATTCCAAGTTCGTAAGTTGGACCTGTTGGAACAACAAGTGCTTCCAGGTTTTCAGGGTACATTTACAAAACAAAACCTCTTAAGGATTTATTCTTCATAAAAATATTCAATAAAAACCCTATAAAAATCTTTGGGAATTCATTTTCTAAAAAGTTTCCAAGATTCAAAGAATAACAAACCACTCAACCCTGAAAGGATACTTATTTTAAGTTGTTCAAGATTTAAACTAACAAATCCAAATACCGTTCCTAGAGATGTATAAATTGCTAAAAAATGCAAACCTCCAGAAACTAAAACTGCCAAGATTAAAAATTTATTATTTAAGATTCCTGTTTTAAACAAACTACTTTCAGATTTACAGGAAAAAACAAAAAATAATTCAAAGAAAATTGCAGTAGTGATTGCCATTGTTCGTGCAATTTCAACCCCATAGTTTTTAAACCCATAATTAAAAACAAAAAGGGAAGAAATAATCATCAACATTCCTGCAAAAATAATCCATTTCCAAATTCCCGAAAGAATTCCATCTCCACGAGGTTTTCTTTTCATAACATTTTTTTCTGCAGGTTCTACAGCAAGAGCTAATGCTGGAAGGGAGTCGGTGACTAAATTCATCCACAAAATTGCAAGAGGTAAAAAGGGTAATGGGAATCCAAGAATTAAAGCAATCAAAACAACAAAAACTTCTCCAAAATTTGCAGCCAATAAAAATTTAATCGATTTTTTTAAGTTATCAAAAACCCGTCTACCCTGTTTGACCCCACTAATAATCGAAGAGAAATTATCATCAAGTAAAACAATATCTGAAGAATCTCTAGCAACATCACTTCCTCGAAGACCCATAGAAATTCCAATATCTGCTTTTTTTAATGCAAGAATATCATTGACACCATCTCCAGTAACTGCAACAGTTTCATTTTGTTTTTTCAAAATTTGAACAATTTTTAATTTTTGTTGAGGCGTAGTTCTAGCAAAAATAGTTTTAGTTCGAACAGTTTCATCCCATTTTTCATCAGGCAATTCATTAAGCTCAGAACCTTCGATAGTTTTCCCCTCCAAACCAATTTTTTTAGCAATAGATTCTGTAGTGAGTGCAGAATCTCCAGTAATAATTTTAACTGAAATTCCGGCATTGATTGCATCAAGAACAGCAGCCTTAACTTCCTTACGTGGAGGGTCTATCATTCCAACAAATCCTGAAAATATCAAACGGCTTTCAGAATTCTCTTGATTAATTTCAGAAGAAACTTGTTTAAATCCAAAACCAAGAACCCTCAATCCTTCATTTTGCATATTTCTAGAAATTTTAATTAATTCATTTTTTCTTTTAGGAGTTAATAATTTTATTTTTCCATTAACAAATTCTTTAGTACATTTACCTAAGACATTTAGTGGAGCACCCTTAACATAACTTGTAAAAATTCCATTTTTTTCACGAACAATAGTCATCAATTTTCTTTCAGAACTAAATGGATATTCCACAAAACGGGGATTATTTTCAGTAATAATTTTTTTATCGAGACCAATTTTTTCAGCGATTTTTACGAGTGAAGTCTCTGTAGGGTCTCCAAGAATTGAATCCTTTTCACTACGGGCATTGTTACAAAGGATTCCAATTTCAAGAGTTCGTTTAATTGAACCACTAAATTTCTTCAACCCTTCAATAGAAAATAATTTTCCAGAATAGATTTTATCGACGACAAGTTCTTCTTCTGTTAAAGTTCCAGTTTTATCTGTACAAATCACCGTAGATCTTCCCAAGGTTTCAACTGCAGGAAGTTTTCTAACTAAAGTATTAGTTTTATACATTTTTTTAATAGCAACTGCCAAAGTTATTGCAATAATTGCGGGAAGTCCCTCCGGAATTGCACCAATTGCAAGACTAACAGAAACAAGAAACATTTCCACAGTTTCAATTCCAATAAAAATTCCAATAAGGAAAACTAAGAGAACAAATAAAAGTATGGCAATAGATATATTTTTTGAAAAGATATCTAGTTTTTTTTCCAAAGGCATTTTTTCATCTTTAGTAATCTGAACAAGTTCTGCTAATTTTCCAAATTCAGTATCTGTGCCAGTATTTACTACAATTGCAGTAGATTTTCCCCGAACAATTGAAGTTCCTGCATAAAGCATATTTGTTCTTTCAGCCAAGACTACATTTTCATTCAAAACTCTTTCATCCTTATCCACAGGAAAACTTTCTCCTGTTAAAATTGCTTCATTAACTTTCAAACCATTACTCTCAAGAACTCTACAATCTGCTAAAATTTTATCCCCATTATTCAAAATGACAATATCTCCGGGAACAAGAAATTTTGAATCAATTTCCTTCTGAATGCCATCTCTAAAAACTAAAACTTTATATCTTAAACTTTTTCTAAGTTTTTCAATAATCTCCTCAGCCTTATATTCCTGAAAAAATCCAATTCCAGAATTTAAAAAGACAATCAACATAATAACTCCTGCATCCAAAAAATGACCAATCAAAATGGAAACAACAGAGGCTAAAACAAGGATTAAGACAAGCAAAGACTTAAATTGACTAATAAAAATTCCAAATTTACTCCGCGATTTATATTTTCTTAAAACGTTTTTACCATATTTTCCAAACCTTTTCTGAACTTCAGATTCGTCCAAACCATTTAGAGAACTTTTCAAATTTTTAATGACCTCCTTAGGAGTTTGAGCATACCAATTCATAACTAAAAAAGGTATCCTAGAATTATAAACTTACCTAAACACCTTCAGTAACTTTCTCACCAACTTGAACACTTTCTTCAGATTCTCCACTCATTTCCTTTTTAGCCTCTTCATCTGCCTTTTCAGCCAAAGCACGCATTTTTTCTTCAATAGCGCCTTCACCAGTTTTCAATTCTTGTTCTTTCTTTTCTCTAGCAAGTCTTTTTTTACGAGGTTCTTCTAAAATTAATTCTTCTCCTACAAATTCTTCAAGACTCGGAAGCTCTTTTTCAATTTTATGTTCTTTCATATATTCTCGAGCCATCAACCAGAAGAACAATCCAAGAGATTTATTAGATTTATTATTTCCAATCATTACAATATCGATATCTGAAGTGTGGTTATTCGTATCACAAAAGCCAGCAACTGGAATTCGAATATTTCTCGCATCAAGTAAAGCATTTTTATCTAACCAAGGGTCACAAATAACCAGCATTTTAGTTTCAATAAAATTATCTAACAAGGTATTTGTTAAAACTCCTGTAGGGTATTTTTTAGTAAATAATCTAACTCCTGTTAATTCAGAGAACATTTTAGCGGCTCTCCAGCCAGCTTCCCTTTTACAAACAAGAGTCCAATCCTTAGGTTTAAATTGTTTAATAAATTCAATTCCTTCCATTAATTTCTTGTCAACTATTAAAGTATTCAAAATAGCAAGGCCGTCCAACCTTCTTCGGTAAACATATTTTCTCATTGTAGGAGTGATTACCTTAGTTCCTAAATAAGAAGCAGTTTTAATATAATCTTCAAGAGGGGTTAAGATAGTTTGGTCCTCTTTTTTAAAGTCATAACTTTCAACATTTTTAGGCACACCTAAATTAGAAACTTTAACCTTTTCATTTTCGGATTTTTCCATTTTAATAGTTTATAATTCCGTACAGGAGTTAAAAGAATTTCCGAAGAAAATCTTAATGAACAATCTCATTTTGCTACTACCATTTAACTGGCCCCGCACCTGAAACGTAAAAAGAAAGGGGATTTTCAGTTTATAAATCTATGCGAGATAATGCCAAATAAAAAAACCAAAAATAATGGCAGATGAAATAATAATTGTCCAAAATATTTTTTTTGCAGAATTTAAAACATTAACAACTTCGTCATTCCTAGAAAAAACAATTGAAAAAATCCAAAACAAAATTAATGAAATAATTCCTTTTCCAACCCAATGATGTCCAGTAAATGCCAATAACTTTTTGAATCCGGAAGAAAGTTCTCCTCCAATCGTCATTAAAACAATTGAAATAGAAGTCCAAATAACAGATTTTTCCAAGGTTTTTATATTTTTCATAAAGTTCCTCCAATCGCAGAATCAAAACCAGAAGAGATAATGTATCCAAATATAATCATAAGAATGCCTATAAAAATACTAATTCCCAAGAGTAAGAGAATAGCTTTTTGAGCATCTACACCTTTCAAAGTTCCAAGGATATTTTTATATTTTCTAATAAAAAAGAAACTGGCTAATGAGGCAAAAGGTAAAAACAAAAATAAATGTTCTTTAGTTTCCATGATAATACTATGTGCCCACGGACGAGGACCTTCCTTAATCACAGGCTTAATCTCAGAACCATAAACATTTACATAATAATAACCTCCTAAAATCCAGGATAAAAAAAACAGGAAAATTCCGACAACAACAAGTTTCTTAACAAAATCAACTTTCTGAGGGGTTATTTTTCTCATCTCAATAAATGCCCAGATAAACAAAAAGATTCCAATTTCTCCAACTAATGCATGTAATCCAATCAACGAATTTGCCATTTTATTTTTAGTCCCTAATAAACAAGGGATTTCTCAATATCTACAATTCTTTTTAGTTTAATTAATCTTTCTTTTCCAATAATTCCAGTTTTAATAAAATCTCCCCCAAATCCTACGCAATAATCTGCTAAAATATCGTCCATAGTTTCTCCAGAGCGGTGAGAAAAAATCAATTTAATATCATGTTTTTTACAAAATTTAACAACATCCCTAACCTGAATAAGAGATCCAATCTGATTAGGTTTTATAATCATAGAATTAATGGATTTAGAATTAACTGCACGTCTAACTAATCGAAGATTTGTAGTCGTTAAATCGTCTCCAACAATTAAAACATTTTTATTAACCGTTCCCAAAATTTCTTTAAATCCAGAAAAATCTTCTTCCTGCATTCCATCTTCCACGTAAAAAATTTCAAAGCGTTTAATCAACCTTTCAATATAATCTGCCTGGTCAATTTTATCTCGAATTAATTCTTTATTTTTATAATAGTAATACCCTTTTTTATAAAAGGTAGAAGATGCAACATCAAGACCAATTCTAACCTTAAATTTTTTACCAACTTTTTTCAAAATTTCCAAAACTTCCTCATTACTTTTTTCAGTTCTCCAAGCATTCTCATCATTTTTTCCATGGCTTTTAAGTTGTTCTTTAGCGAAATGATACGCCCTCAAATTAATTGTAATCGCTTTAGAAAATGTTTTTTCTTTAGGAATAAGTAAGAATTCTTGAAAATCGGGACGTTTATTTTTAACAAGTTTGGAATGTAATCCTCCGCCAATACAATTTCCCACTGGCATTGGCATTTTGGGTTTCCTTCCATTATTAACGTCGTCATTAATTAATTCCCAAACTTCACGATTAGTATCTGCAGCAGCAGCTTTCAAAAAAACACTCTCCAAAGCATAAGTTACATTTCCACCAAGATCTCCATAACGTCCTTCAAATCGTTTAATCAAAGAGACAAGTTTTTTTAATCCATCAATATCTTTTATTATAAAATTTTTATGTTTCAGTAATCTGCAAAATCTTTTCAATAAAGAAAAACTCTTCAAAATCCCCTTAACATTATAAGATTCTACTTCGTTCTTTCCTTTAGATTTTCCCGACGGAGCAGAAGAAATAAAACGACCTTCATAGGTTTCCAATTTAAGACCAATAGTTTTTTCACCTCTTGAATTTTTTATAATGCTTGGCACAATTTCTTTAACAAACATAAATATTAAATAAAAAGAACATTAATAAATCTTATCTAAGCTTCAATTTCCTGAGAAGGTTTTTCAGGAGAAAGAGATTCATCTTGAGAATTTTCTTCTTCGCTAGAGAGTTTCATAATTTCCCCGCTTTCTGCAATTGCTTTTTCTTCTTCAAGTTCAACTTTTTCTTTTTCTGCATCAGTAATTTTACTTTCCTCAATCTTAACCTTTTCAATATCCTCTTCTCTTCTTTGAGGCATTGGTTTATTCACAGAAATTGGAAGAACTCCCGAATCTAATTCCTTTTCAGCAATTTTCAAGGGATCATAATTAATTTCTTCTAAAGATTTTTCATCCATTTCAAGTAAAAGTGGGGCATCCATAGAAACTTGCAAACCTCGAGCACCTATAATTCTCGCTCTTTCATATTTTGAAAATTCTTTTTTTTCCATTATATTATTTATTCGAAAACATGTTTTTTAACAACAGGGAAAAGTTCTTTCCAAGTATTTGAGGCAAGATCAAGAATAGTTTCCATATCTTCATCAGTAATAACTCCTTCGCCACCTTTTTGCATTGCAGTGATCCTCGGTTCACCATTATTATCCCCCATAGCGATAGTTAACCTGAAATCTGAAATTGCTTCCTCTTCTTCAGTAACATCTGCAACAATTGTATCCCCAAGTTTATGGAAAGTCATACTAAAAGAAAGGGCATCCTTGTTTAACGGCAAAGAATCCTTAGTCAATTCAAAATCAATCTTATCTTCTTTTTCATTATAAATTGGCATTTTAGCATTTCCTAAAGCGATAATTGCACCAAGACCCGCAGCATCAAACATATTTCCATCATCATTAAGAGCAACGATATCCACGAATACTTGCCAAACCTTTTCACCTTCAGAGATGCATAATTTTTTAACATCGATAAGTCCACTTTCCCGAATTCCTCTATCAATTACTCTTGAAAGTTCAATTGCATTAATTCCTGGACGGCCAGATTCAAAATAACCTGAGGCCATAGGATGCATTTCAGCAGAAACCATAAAAGTTCCTTCATCTGGAGAATCCGGATAAGGAACTGCAAGACCAAGTTTTACTCCAACAAGAACTTCTGTTTTTCCGAGTTTAACCTTAACAGCAGATTCAGCATTTTTACTAACTCCCGATTCAACAACTAAATCTCTATATTTTCCAACAGAACGTCCATCAAATCTTTTACCTTCAGATAAATATTTTAATATTTTATCTCTTTGAAGTGCCGGAATAATTCTTCTAGTTGCCATATTATTTATTCCCTCCAACATTTTTAAGAGCATCCATTTGAACTTTTAAAATTTCTTCACACGCAATCTTTGCATTTTTAATACAATCTTTAAACTCAGGCACGGAAATTTTTCCATCAAGTTGTAAAAGGGAAATATTTTTTGTTCTAGAAGTTACGGCTACAGGAATATCTGTTGAACCTTCAGCTTCGTGAAAATCAGAGTCCTCATATTTATCTAAATCAACAACTAAGGTTTTATCAATTTTTCCAACACCAATAGCAGAAACCATTTCTTTCATGGGAATTCCAGCATGTGCAAGTGCAAGAGATGCAGCATTTATTCCAGCAACCCGAGTTCCTGCGTCTGCCTGAGGAATTTGAATAAAAACATCTACAACCGTATTTGGAAATTCAGATAAATCAACAACACTATTTAATGCCCATTCAGTAACTTTTGAGATTTCTTCACTTCGTCTATTTGGCCCTGGACGAATTCTATCTGTAACAGAAAAAGGCATCATACCATAACTAATTCTTAAAATTCCTTTTTGGGGGTTTTGCATGTGTTGTGGATGAAGAGTTCGGGGACCTCGAACAACGGCGATTGCTTTTGTATGTCCGGTATTGAAGGATGCAGATCCATCCGCAGAATTAACAATCCCTACTTCGGCAGACATTTCTCTAACTTCATCAAATTTTCTTCCATCATTTCTCTTAGTATAAACACCTTTATCTCCTGCCATATTAATTATTTTCCTCCTCATTATCAACATCTTCTTCATTTTTATCCGTATCCTCACTAACAATTTCCACTAAATTTACATCCATTCCAAGTTCTTTGATATAACTTTCAACCTTTTCAGTTAATCCGGTAATCGTAGAGTTTTCAACAATAAAATTAACAATTTTCATAGTATTCAATTCCTTATCTGAAGAATCTCCAGAAATCCAAACCTTTCCATTTTGACCAACAGTAAGATTGCAACCTGTAGAATCTTTTATCATTTTAACCATACTTCCTTCTTTTCCAATAATTCTAGGAACTTTATTAGGGCTAACATTAATAATAACTCCGCCCTCAATTTTTCCAAAACCTCGCATTTTCATAGAGGCATCAACTCCTCGTGATTTAACATCCCATACCTTAACAACTACAGAATCTCCAAAATCTAAATATTCTCTAAGTTCATTTCGATTAATGTATCTAGGCACTTCGGAAACTGGGAGGAATGCATTTTGAGCACCTCCAAAATCTATTAACCAACCATTAAAAGTGATATCAGCAATAGTTCCGATAATAGTATTTCCTCTTCGAGGATAATAAGCGCCAGAAATTGGGATTACCCTAACATGTTTATCAGAAATATTCGAAACTCCATAACGTTCAGCAACAACATCTGTCCCACTCCTATAGGCACCGTCGCCAGGTAAAAATTCATTACCTGAAACGATTGTTTCTCCAGGAATTACCATCTGTCTTTCTTTTTCCATATTATATTTTTCGAGAAATCTATAATTTCAATAGCATCCATTGACGCCCAATTTTCTTCTCGTGTAGTATTTTTTATGAGAAAGGGTTTTTAAAGTTTTCGGGAAAAAAGTTTTCCCAAATCAGGCTTTTAATTCTTCACTAAAAATAGAGCCATGACTAACATTATTAATTTTATCATAAAAATCAAAAATCAAACCTGCAGGAACTTCAACAATAGCTTTTAAATCCCCGTTAGATTTCCACTCTTCATCGACCATAAATTCTTTAATTGAACCGTATGCTTTTCCAGTATGAATTGCAGGGATGAGAAGTTTAACTTTTTTAATTTCAATTTTAATGGGGAGAATTTTACCTAATTGGTCAATTATTTCATTAACTTGAGATTCAATAGGTTTATTTTTAACATTGACATGTGCTTCTCCAAGTGCTTTCATAATCCTTTCAGGAGTATAAGGTCTTCCTTCTGGAGAAACTGCATTTTTAGAAAAGAAATCAACAACCTGTTTATATTTTTTATCTTGTTCAGCTCGCATAGATTCTGCAGTTCTAACAACTTCCCCTTCTTTGATAATTTTCTCAGAAACCTCCTCAACATTTGAAGTTCCAAAAGCTACTTCCAAATCATTCGCACCAGCCAATTCACCAGATTTTAAATTATGGAAGATAGAATCTGTCAAAACAGCAGAACCGAGATTTCCTTCAGATTCGTCTCTACGAAATTTCATAGCTTCTTCTAAATCCACTAAAATTTCAAAATGCTTTCCTCCTTTAGTAACCCTCGCAGTTGTTTGTGTCATTTTTGTCTTATCTAATTAGTATTCTTATATTATTTTAATCAAACTTAATTTCTTTCAATTCTTCTTTTCCTAACTTATTAATTCCTTTCTTATTCAAGATAGCAACATCAAATCGATTTAAATTAAAATTATCTCCTTGAATCTCTTTAAAAATATTTAGAGCTAAAGAAACTGCATCAATTGAAGAAAGATTATCTGAATATTTTTCTTTCAAAAGACTTCTAATTTTTTCATCAGATTCTCCTATAGCACAGGCACGATATTTAAGGTAATTTCCAGTAATATCAGTTACATAAAGTGAAGAATCTCCATTAACTCCTGCAAACATCAGAGAAACTCCAAATGGCCTTCCTCCCCCGTATTGAGTAAATTGTTGTTTTACATCGGCAATATCTCTAACAATAGATTCGGTATTCGGTGAAGAATCATAATTTATTCGATGTTGTTGTGCAAGGACTCTCGCTTTTTCAACAAGAATTCGCGCATCAGAACTAATGCCTGCAGAAACACAAATTATATGCTCATCAATTTCATTAATTTTATTTGCAGATTCTTCAATAACAAGTTCATCTTTTTGTCTTCTATCAGAAACGATTACAACACCTTCCGCTGAAATCATTCCAATAGATGCAGAGCCAAGACGAATTGTTTTTTCCGCATATTCTACTTGCAAAATATGTCCATTAGGCGAGAACATTGTCGCGGCTCGGTCATATCCCATTTGTTGATGTTGCATGTCTTCCATTTTTGTTTATCGGAAATGTTCGAAAGTTTTTCAAACTTACTTCCATTTTTTAACAATAAATTTATCTTAATAAGTTTTGCTATACTCTATTTTTAAGGTTTTCTAAAAGGAAAATCAATTTCTCAAACCTTTCAAGGTACCACTAACTTTCTTAATTTCAATTCCAGAGAAACCCAGTGCCGCCCGAACATTATTGAGAGATTCCCTTAAACAACTCCCGACTAAAAAACCGGGATGATTTTTTGTAGAAACTTTCATATAGGCAGATTTAGCAAAACCAAGAATTCCCAAATATTCCAAAATAGAATTTTCTACAGCAGAATTAGAACTCTTAACTAAAAAATATCTCCGCTTATCCTTAACCGCAGGTTTAAGTTTTAATTTTTTAATTTTTTTAACCATTCTGATATGCCCTCAAAAAAAGAAAAAGCCCAACAATAAACAAAAGAATTAACCAATTAAGCCATTTCATAAAACCCATTTTTTTCATAATAAAAAGAGTAAAACATCTATTAAAAATATTTCTAAAATAAGTAAAATGGAAAATAAAAATTTTTAAATTAAATTTGTAATCTTCAAAAGACGACAACACCAAATCTTTAAAAACTTGTTAAATTTCAAAAATATGATGGTGAAGATACATACTGTGGGTGGTTTTTCGGAAGTTGGAAAAAATATGATGGTGATTGAGTATGAAGAAGACGCATTTATTTTTGACGAAGGATTTTTTTTACCTGCGATAGTTTCAATGGAAGAAAGGGACAAGGTAATGACAGAAAAAAGATTAAAATCTATTAGTGCAATCCCTGATGATTCTGTTATCAATAAAATTAGAAACAAAGTTTGTGCGCAGTTTATTAGTCATGCACATTTAGATCACGTGGGAGCAGTTCCATTTATTTCGGATAAATACAATGCACCAATTTATGGAACCCCATTTACTATAGGAGTTTTAGAATCTTTATTAAACGACAATGATATAATTTTAAAAAACAAAACCCACAAAATAAAATCAAACACAACATTTTATGTTCAAGGAAAAAAAAGAAAGTACAAAATAGATTTCGTTCATATTACTCATTCAACAATCCAATGTTCCATGATTGCAATTCACACGCCAAAAGGAATAATTATGTTTTCGGGAGATTTCAAAATGGATGAAACTCCCGTAGCAGATTTAAAACCAAATTACAAAAGATTAAAGGAATTAGGAAAGGAAGGGGTTTTAATTTTTATTGTAGATTCTTTATATTCTGGTTCGGATAAAAAAACACCTTCAGAAAATGAGGCAAGAAAAATGTTAGAAAAGACCTTATTGGGGATAAAGGATAAAAGTCAGGGGATTATTGTAACCACTTTTGCATCTCACATTTCTCGATTAAAAAGTATTACAGATTTTGGAAAAAAGTTAGATAGGGAAGTTGTTTTGTTAGGAAGAAGCATGGATAAATATGCGACTGCAGCAAAAAGGGCCGGGGCAGCAAAATTTCTTGAAGGAATAAGAATTGCAAAATATAGAAGACAGGTAGAGAAAACATTTTCAAAAACAGAAAGAAATCGGAAGGATTATTTAATTGTCTGTACAGGGCATCAGGGAGAACCGGGTTCAATTTTAGAAAGACTTTCAAGAAAACAATTACCTTTCAATTTATCAAAAAAAGATAACATCATTTTTTCATCAAGCATAATTCCCTCTCCAGTAAATATTGAACAATTTGAAGAAATGGAAACAAGATTAAAAAAGCACAATCCAAGAATTTTTAGAGATGTTCATGTTTCAGGTCATGGGGGTTCAGCAGATTTGAAAGAAATTTTAAGGATAATCTCTCCACAGCACATAATTCCTTGTCATGGGGGTTTTGATAAAACTGGTCCGATGGAAGATTTAGTGAAAAAAATGGGGTATAAAATAAAGAAAAATTTCCATTTGATGAGTGATGGAGATGTTTTATCGATATGAATTCTTTAGATAAAAATAAAATTATGGAATTGACTGGCGGTTTAAAAAACGCTTTAGAGAGGGGAGAAACTTTAGAAGATGCAATCCAGAGTTTAAAAAATGCAGGATATAACAGCGCAGAAGTTATTGAAGCAAGCAAAAAATTAAAAATAATTCATGAAGGTGAAGAAAAAAAACAAGAACAAAAAATTTCTAAAAAAGAAAAACCAAATGGAAGATTATTCGGATTAAAAAAATTATTTTCAAAAAAAACAAAATCCCTTACAAAAAAAAATAACTCTCCTATAATAAACCGTGAAAAAATAATTCCAAAAATTCTACCTGTAAAAAAACCACTAATAAAACAAAAAAATAATTTCTCAAGATTAAGGAGTTTATTTTCAAAAAAACAACCCACTCCAATAAATCAAAACACCCCTCTACAAAAAACCATCCAACAACCAACAAATCAAAAAACCATCCCAGTAAAAAAACCTATAATAAAACCCAAAAGATTAATTTGGATAATTACTGTAATTTTATCAATTTTAATTTTAATTGGTTCGGCCATTTTAGGATTATATTGGGATAGATGGTTTGGGTAAAATGAAAAATATTTATCAACCTGCAGAAGATTCATATTTTTTTTCAGAATTTCTAAAAGAATATTTTAAAAAAACAAAAAACAAAAAACAAACTTATTTGGATATGGGGGCAGGTTCAGGAATTCTTTCAGAAACAACTTCAAAATTTCTAAAAAAAGAAAATATTTTAGCTGCAGATATAAATGAAGATGCAATAAAAAGTTTAAAGAAAAAAGGTTTCAATACACTCAAATCAAATTTATTCTCAAAAATAACTCAGAAATTTGATTTAATAACTTTTAATGCACCTTATTTGCCTGAAGATTCAAAGGAGCCAAAAGAATCAAGGGTAGCAACAACGGGGGGAAAAAAGGGGGATGAAGTTTCTGTAGAATTCATAAAACAGGCAAAAAAGAATTTAAAAAAAAATGGGAAAATATTCCTTTTAGTTTCAAGTTTAACTCCATTAAAAAAAATAGAATCTCTAGGGGCAAGAGTTGTCAAAAAGAAAAAATTATGGATGGAAGAATTATTAATTCTTGAAATAAAGTAAGTAAGTCAATTTCAAAACTAAAACACAACTATCTTTATATATCCAATCAAGTTTTCAAAATTAAAGAGATAAAATGGTAAAATTCGCACACCTTGCAGATTGTCATCTAGGATGTTGGAGACAAGAAGAGTTACAAAAACTAAATTTTCAATCTTTCCAGAAAATTATAGAGCGATGCATTTCAGAAAAAGTAGATTTTATTTTATTAGCTGGAGATTTATTTGATTCTGCGTATCCGTCAATAGAAATTTTAAAAGATTCATTCGCAGAATTTAAAAAAATAAATGATGCAAAAATTCCAGTGTATTTAATTGCGGGAAGTCACGATTTTTCTGCATCAGGAAAAACATTTTTAGATGTTTTAGAAAAATCAGGGTTTTGTAAAAATGTGGAAAATTACGAGATAGAAGACGAGGGAAAAATAAGATTAATTCCAACATTTCACAAGGATATTGCAATATATGGGTATCCTGGAAAGAAATCTGGGATGGAAGTTGAAGATTTAAGGAAAGTTTATTTTGATTCAATTAACCAATCAACAATTTTTATGATTCATACAACAATTAAAGATGTGGTCGGAACAATCCCAATGGATTCAATAGAAAAAGAAAAATTACCTTTGGCAAATTATTATGCAATGGGGCACATTCATCAAAGGTTTGAAGGAGAATTAGCAAATTCAAGATATGTATATCCGGGGCCAACATTTCCTGCAAATTTTCAGGAATTAAGTGATTTGAAATGTGGAAGTTTTGTTATTGTAGAAATGGAAGGACAAAAAACAAAAACAAAAACAATTAAAATTCCATTAAAAGAAATAGCATACGTAGAAATTCAATTAAAAAACGGATTAACGGCAACACAAGAAATTATTTCAGAATTAGACAAACTAAATTTAAATGAAAAAATAGTTTTATTAAGATTAAAAGGGATTTTAGATCAAGGAAAAACAGGAGATATTAAGTTTAATGAAATAGAGGAGTTTGCAAGGAAAAAAAACGCATATTCTTTTTTAAGAAATCTTTCAAAATTAAAATTAAGAGATTCAGAATTTCAAATAGAATCGGCAGAGGTTAAAGATGTAGAAAGAATAGAAGGAGAAGTTTTTAGAGAATATTCGGAGAAAAATCCAAATATAAGTTTCAATAAGTATCTTCCTCAATTGATGAATACTCTTTCAATTGAAAAAAACGAAGATGAAAAATCTACAACTTTTGAAGATAGATTAATTTCAGAATTAAAGAATATTTTTGAGATAAAGGAATTATAATGATCATCAAGAGATTAAGGTTAAAAAATATTCGTAGTTACGAAGAATTGGAATTAAAATTTCCAAAAGGATCCACCCTACTTTCAGGAGAAATTGGTGCGGGAAAAACCTCAATTCTTTTAGGACTACAATTTGCATTATTTGGATTACAACCTGGACAAAAAGGGTCATCAATTTTAAGGCAGGGAGAAGACAACGCATACGCACTTTTAGAAATTGATCTCGACGGAGAAATAATAATTTTAGAGAGGACAATAAAAAAATCAAAAAACGGAGGAATAACCCAGGATTCAAATACGATTTATTATGGGGATAAAAAAGAAGAACTATCAACTTCAGAAATGAAAGACAGAGTAATTAGATTGCTAAACTATCCAAAAGAATTTGTAAAAAAATCAAATTTATTATATAAATTTACGGTTTATACGCCTCAGGAAGAAATGAAGGAAATTATTCAAGAAAAACCAGAAATAAGATTAGATACTTTAAGACACATTTTTGGAATTGACAGGTACAAAAGGATTAAGGATAATGTACAAATATTATCCCAAAAAATAAAAGAAAAAATAAAAATTAACGATATATTAATTGGAGAATTAAATTTAATAAAAGAAAAATTAACATCAGAAAATGAAAAGAAGATTTTATTATCTAAGGAAACAAATAATTTAAGAATAGAAACAAAAATAATTTTAGAAAAGAAAAAAATAGCAGAAGAAGGGTTAGATTCTATAAGGGAAATTATCGAAGAAGAAAGGAAAAATCTTTCAGAAATTTCTAAAATCGAGTTGATATTACAAGCAAAAAAAGATTCAGAAAGTAGGATGAAGCGGGATTTGATTTTATCGAAAAATCAAATAAAAGAAAAGGTTGATTTTTCTGAAGAAAGATTTAGAGCAGTTTTGCAGTTATTTGAGAAGCATAAAAAAATTATCGAAGAAAAAAATTCAGAATTCTTAGAGGTAAATTCTAAAATTTCGGTGATAAATTCAAAGAGAGAAATTCCGTTAAAATTGAGAGATAAAATAATGTCCCTGGAAAACTGCCCAACATGTTTTCAAAATGTTCATGAAGAACACAAAAATAAAATTTCAAAGAGAACGACTTTCGATATAGAGGAATTAGATCGAGATTTTGAACAAAAAATAAACGAAAAAAATTTACTAATAAAAGAAATCGAAAAAGAAAAAGAATTAGTTGCAGGGTATGAATTTGATAAAAATAAACTTCAACAAGATAAGATAAAATTTGAACACCAAAAATCAATTGAAATAAAAATAAAAAGTGATATTTTTGTTTTAGAACGAACTTCAAACGAAATAATTGAATTGAAAAAAAATTTAAAAAATTTGATGGAAAAAAATAAAACTTTTGAGAAATCCTCAGAAATTTTTAAAAAGAATAAAGAAGATTACGAAGATGTAAGTAAAATTTTAAGATCTAAAGAAATAATTCTTGCAACAAAAGAAAAAGAATTAGAATTAATCAAATTAAGATTAGGGGAATTGATGGAAGATATAAATAAAAAAGAGGATATAAACAAACAAACAATTTATTTGAAAGGATTACATGAATGGATTCGGGGAGAATTTATTTCACTAATAGATTTAACAGAAAAAAATGTTATGGTAAAATTAAGGAATGAATTTTCATCAATATTTATGGAGTGGTTTTCAATGTTAGTTTCAGATTCCCTATCGGTTAGACTTGACGAAGATTTCACACCAATAATTACAAACAAAGATTACGAGATAGAATATGATTTTTTATCTGGGGGTGAAAGAACTGCAGTTGCATTAGCTTATAGGCTATCATTAAATCAGGTTTTAAATTCAATGCTCTCCCAAATAAAGACAAAAGATTTGGTAATCCTTGACGAACCAACAGATGGTTTCGCAACAGAACAAATAGATAAAATGAGGGACATTTTTGACCAATTAAAAGCAGAACAAATAATTCTTGTTAGTCATGAGCAAAAAATAGAGGGGTTTGTAGATCATGTAAAAAGAATTAGAAAAGATGAAGTAAGTTTAGTCGAAGAATAGTTACCAATAAACTTAAAAACCAAAATTCTCAATTAATAATATGGAAGTAAAAATTTTAAATGAAGATAAAATCTCAATAGATATTGAATTATCTAGTTTGACAATCGCAGAAGTTTTGAGAGTTTATTTGAATAAAGAGGGTGCAAAATTAGCAGTTTGGAAAAGGGCACACCCCACAGAAAATCCAGTTCTTCACATTGAAGGAGAGAATCCAAAAAAACTTTTAAAAGGTGCAATAGAAAAAATAGGAAAAGAACTTGATGGTGCCGTTGAAGAATTCAAAAAATTAAAGTAATGCCTAGGTTTTTATATTTATTTTTCTAAGATTTTCTATGTGTTTAACTCCAACAATTTCAATTCTGACAGCAATAATAGAATTCATTATAGCAACATTTATAATTTTTCATTATAAAAAATCTTCAATAAGCAAGGTCGTTGCTATACTGATTTATTTTTTAGGAATTTATCAACTTACTGAATTTATGATTTGCACTTCTCAAAGTCCGCTTCTTTGGGCAAAAATAGGATTTATCACTTATACATTTTTACCTGCAATAGGTTTAGAATTTTGTTTAAGAGTTGTAAAAAAGAAACACAAAACATTTTTAATTTTCTTACTTCCAGTAATATTTTCAATTTATGCAATCTCAAAAGAAAATTTTATAATAAAAGCTATTTGCGAAAGTTACCACATCTCTGTAAGAAATGTTCTTTTTGAAAGTTCCATAAGTTTATTGCCTCTAATTTACATGATTTATTATTTTGGATTTATAGGTTTTACAATATATCTTTTCTATAAACACTATCTAAATTCAAAAAATAAAGTAGATAAGGGGATAGACAAATATGAAATATTTGGAATAATAATTTCAATGATTCCTGCGATAATACTTCTTTTTATTTTTCCAAAACTTAATTATGCATTTCCTTCAGTATATTGTCAGTTTTCTATAATCTTTGCGATAGTAACCTTAATCGTATTTCATAAAGAAAAACAAAAAAGTTTTTAAGAAATATTACTTTTCAAATTTACTCAAAACCTTTAATGGATTAAATGGAAAAGGTTTTTCGTTTGTAACAAATGTAATGTATTTTATATATCTATAAGTCTCGCTATTCCAATATTCACAAAATTTAGCCAAATCCTTATCTCTCTTTCCAGAAATCAAAACTACAAACCAGTGAACAATTGCAGAAACGATAATCACCCACCTCCAAATTCCAAGAACAATCCCTGTAACAAAAGTAACTAAAACTCTCCAAAGAAGTTCAACACGCTCATTCACCATTTTTTTCATTAAATAAAAAGAACTTTTTACTATATAAATCTTTTTAACTTTCCAAAAGTTTTTTGAAAGGTGGTAAGTGAAAATAAAATTTCTGCAGGATCTTATGATTTAAACAGATTTCTTTTTGGAGGATATGAAACGGATATAATTACAACAATTTATGGGCCAGGAGGTTCAGGGAAATCTAACCTCTGCATGATTGTTGCAACATCTCAGGCAAAAAAAGGTAAGAAAATAATCTTTGTAGATACTGAAGGAGGGTTTTCAGTAGAAAGATTCAAACAAATTCACCAAGGAGAAAAAGAAGAAATAGAAAAATCTTTACAAAATATTTTACTTTTAAAACCAACCTCGTTTAAAGAACAAGAAAAATCATTTGAGAAATTATTGGGACACATAAAAAAAGAAGAAGTATCCTTAATAATTATTGATAGTATTGCAATGCTTTATCGGTTAGAATTGGGAGATGCAATCGAATCAAAAAATAGCGAAAGAATTTCAGAAGTAAATCGGAAATTAGCAAAACAATTAAGAGCACTTAATGAAATATCTAGAAAACAAAACATTCCAGTAGTTGTAACAAATCAAGTATACTCTTCGTTTAATAAAAATGCAGAAGATGGACAATCCAATAAAAAAGTTTCAATGGTGGGGGGAGATTTATTAAAATATTGGAGTAAATGTTTAATAGAATTAGAAAATTTTAAGGGAAGGAGAAAAATAATTCTAAAAAAACACCGAAGTCTTCCAATAAAAAGTTTCGCTTTTGAGATAATTAACTCTGGAATTAAGAAGAAGGGGATGTTTTAATTTTCTTTCTAACCTTTTTCTTCACCGCTTTTTTCTTTTTCCTAATTTTCTTAATTTCTTTTCCATGGTCAATAATTTTCCCATCTTTTCCAATTTCTATTTCACCTGAAGCCAATTTAGCTTTAAACTCTGCCTTCTTTTTTTGGGCTTCTTCATTAGATGAACATTCAGGATTAAAACAAAATTTCCATGGAGCCCTACCTTTTTGAAAACTTAAAATCATTGGAAAATTACATTCAGCACAATTTTCTAAATCACCTTCTTCAACCTCTTCCCCAATAGTTCCTTTCCCGTGCCGTAAATTAATTTCTTCAGCCTTTTTCTTACTTAATCTGGCAGGTTTCATCATCCCTTTAGAGGGCAAGGAAAAAATAGTTTTACAATTAGGATAGGCATCACAAGAAACAAAATACCTACTAAATCTTTTACCATACATCACTCGAAGATTCCCCTCACTACATTTTGGACATTTATTCATTGTATTCGCTTCCTTTTCCTGTTCCCAGACAATTGCATTCGCATCAGCCAAACTTTTTCCCATCGCTTCAAGATTTTTGTCCATTCCTTCTGCTATTTTTGTAACTGATTTTTTAGCAACATCCAAAATTTTTTTCTCCATTTTTTCAAAATCCTTTTTAGCAACTTCAATTTTATCAAGTTCTTCAGTCATTTCACGAGTTAGATTTTCATCTAAAATTATCGGAGAATATTTTTCAAGAGTTTCATTCATTCTCATTCCAAGTTCGGTAACTTCAATACTTTTTTCACGAATATACCCTCGGGAATAAAGGGTCTCAATAATCCCCGAACGAGTAGATTTTGTTCCGAGTCCTTTTTTTTCAAGTTCTTTCATAAGGGATGCGGCAGAATATCTCCTTGGAGGTTTCGTTTCTTTTTCCTCTGTTCGAATTTCCAAAACTTCAACATTTCCATTCATTGTAGGGACTTTAGATTCCTTAATAGAAGAAGGATAAACATGGATCCAACCCTTATCTTTTATTTGAACTCCCTTTGCCCCAAATTTCAAACCCCCAACATCTACAGAAACTTTTTTATCTTCAACTTTCGCAGATTCACAAAAACAAGAAATAAATCTTTTGACAATTAAATCATAAATTTTTTTATCAGTTTCAGAAATTTTCTTCATTTCACCAGTAGGATAAATTGCGGGATGTGCAGGGTCTTCTTTTTTACCTTCAGTAGGTTTTTTATTAACGCCATATTTAACCAAAGTAGTATATTTTTTTAATCGTTTGATTATTTTATCATATCCAATTTCAGCAGGATATTTTTGACTTGAAGTTCTAGGATAAGAAATAACTCCAGACAAATAAAGTTTTTGAGCAATTTTTAAAGTTTGAGCAGGAGTATACCCATGGTGTTTATATGCTTCTGTTTGAAGTGTAGTCAGGTCAAATGGTATGGGCGCGGGAACTTCGGTATCTGTAATTTTTGTATTCACAGTTCCAGATTTTCCCTGAAGATGTTTAAAGCGTAAAAGTTCACCCTCATTAAAAATATCTTTTGGATGTTTAACTTCCAACTTCTGACCCTTAATATCTTTAACTTGCAAAAAAACTTGCCAATAAGGTTTAGAGATAAAACTTTCGATTTCTCTCTCTTTTTCAGAAACAATATTTAAAGCAGGACCTTGTACTCTTCCGATAGATAAAATTCTAAAAGTGCCAGTAGAAGAAAGTGCCTTCATTAAACCACGAGACAAATTGACACCATAAAACCAATCCACATAGTGGCGAGTTTCTCCAGCGATGGCAGCCCCCCAATTAATCGAAGGCATAAGATTATCAAAACTCTCCTCAAGAGATTCCTTAGTTAATGAAGAAAACTTCATCCTTTTGGCATCCTTCTTTTTACAAACAAAACGAACAACATTCCACCCAATAACTTCTCCCTCAACATCAAAGTCAGTCGCCACAATAAACTCATCAGATTCTTTAGCCAATTTTTTAAGAACATTCAAATATTTTTTACTAAATGCACCTGCCTTTTTTTGGTGAGAAGGTTGCCATTTGACCTCAAAGTTCGGGAAAGGTCCTCGTTTAGCAATTTGTTGAATTCCAAAAAGATGACCGACAGCACAACCAACAAGATACCGACGACTACCCTTATAAAATTCATAATAAGCGACCTTATCTTTCGTAGTAATTTTTTCGTCAGTTGCACCACTAAGAGCCGCAGCAATTTTCGCAGCAGCCTGAGGTTTTTCTGTAATAATTAAAGTAGCTTTTCCATCAACCATTAAATATTATCTAAAGGACTCTTTATATTTTTAATTGAAGCTTGAGAAATCCGAGTATAAATTTGGGTAGTCTTAATATCTGAATGCCCAAGAAGTTTTTGGATGATTCTTAAATCGGTTCCCTGTTCTAAAAGGTGAGTAGCAAAAGAATGCCGAAGTAAATGAGGATAAACTCGTTTTTTTATTTTGGCTTTTTTAGCAGAGTTAGAAACAATTTTTTGAATTGTATCTTTAGTGAGCCTCCCACCACGATTCGATTCAAACAAATATTTTCCTGCATTCATCCTACAAAATGATTCCAAATCTTCCTTTATAGATTCTGGAATTTTGACAAACCTGTCTTTCTTACCTTTAGCTAACATGACATGAATTAAATCTTCATCAAACTCAATCCCCACCTTTTTTAAATTAACAATTTCACTCACTCGGAGTCCAGTTCCATAAAGAAGTTTGATGATTAATTTATGTTTAATATTGGATGTAATTTCAATCATCTTTTTGACTTCTTCAATTGACAAAATAAAAGGCAACGGATTATTTTTCTTAGGGTTGGGGATTTCAATTTTTTTACCTAAAACATTTCCAAAAAAGAACTTTATTGAAAAAAGGTCCTTCCTAACACTATTTGGATTTTTCCTGATTAAATTTTCTTGGACATAGTCTTTTACAGAATTTTCATTTAACCCAATTTCTTTTGAATATTTAAGAAATTTTTCAACAGAATAGATATAGCTTTGAACGGTCTTTTTTGAAAAATTACGGATCTCAAGCTCCCTTTTTAATTTGGCGAGTAATCCCTGCATCTCAAACTAAATAATCCGAACTTTTTATAATTATTGTTTACACCCCTATTAGAAGATTATCAATAATAAACTATTGATAATCTTATGTTATGTCTAATTGACCTTGAGTTTTAAAGACGGGCACGCGCTTAGTCCTTTCAGGACAGATGGTCAAAACTTTCAGTTTTGAAATTTATATTAGAAATAATCTTCCCCCCAAAGGCAGACTCGCAGGTTTTTCTTTGCAAGAAAAACAGATAGTTTCACAAAATCAACGATTTTGTTCAGGAATTTTCGAAATCTATCGGAATGTTCATTATAATTCTTTTACATTCCAATTCGTAAAATCTTTCTTGTTTAGTTAAAATTCCAGCACCAACAAGAATATCAAGATTTTTTATTATGCTTGGGAGGCTGTATTTTTTAGGAAGATTGGAATTAATTTCCCTTTTTATTGCCTCTGCTTTTAGTTTCCCTCCTTTTTTAAGAACCCCGAGAATTTTTCTTCGCAAACTATTATTTAATGCATAAATTCCCAAGGAATAGTTTTCTTTATTAAAATAAATTTCATCTGTTGAGCTTTTTTTGAATATATTTTCTTTCAAAAAAAATAAAGCTTCCTGAAAATTCTTAAATTGCTCATCGTATTCAAAAGATTTTAAAATTTGCGAGATAATATCATTCATTTCATTTTTATTTTTTAAGTCAATATTTAACTTATTAATTTTATTTTCAAATGAATCAATCTCTTCTAAAAAATCAAAATTATATGGAATTTCTTTTATTTTTATTTTAGATAGTGAAATTTTTTTATCTAAATTTAAATATTTAAAAAATAAATCTTTATAGTCTGTAGTTAGGAAGAAATCAAAATCAAAATCCGATAATCTATATGACCTGCTTGAAATGTAATTCTGAACCAAAAAACTTTCCATATCTAAAAAAGAGAGTATGTTTTTATTAAATCGTTTTGATTTTTTTGAGTTGTTAATTTTAGATGCTAATTCATTTAATTTATAATCTGAAAGAATTTTTCTAAAATTTTCCTCTTTTACTATTTGTGAATATATATCCGAATATTTATAGATAATTTTATTTTTTTTAATACAATTATTTAGGATTTGTTCAAAATTTAAAGTATTAGTTTTATTATTATCCTGAATGATTAAAACTAAGAAAAAGTCATTTTTTGAGAATTGTTCCAGTTTAGACAATCGATATAAGTCAAATAACTTAAAAGAAGGTGTTAAAAAAGCCAATAAGATTGGTTTCCTTTTTTGAGTTTTCCGTAAATTAATGATTGAATCAAACTTTGCTTGATTTATTTCTAAATTTTTTAGCAATTTCATTATTTTAATAAAATAAATAACTATAAAAACATTTCTATAATTAAACTTAAAAGTTTAATTAATTGGAATAACTATCTTTATATATTAAAATTATGTAAAAAATATATGAGAAAAATTTTAGTAAAAAGAGCCTTTGGAAGCATCGGTGATATGCTAATGATGATTCCCGCCCTTGAATGTATTGCTAAAAAAGGAGTGTTAGATTTAATGATTCCAAAAAATTTTAATGATCTTTTTTTAAATCTTAATTTTATAGATAACATTATTGACTTAAATGAAAATATTAAAGATAATTCCTACAATGAAATATTTGACTTAACTGATTATGAATTCAATTATGAACAAATTTACCAACCCTTAATAAATAAAACAAAAATTGAAATTTTTAAAGATGCATTTAATATTTCAAATAAAAATAGCAAAATAAAAATTAACTTATCAGAAAAAGAGAAAAAATGGGGAGAAAATTTCGTTAAAAAGAACCATTTAGATCAAAAAAGAATAATTTTGCTTGCAATAAAATCCGCAAATCCAACAAGAGATTGGAAATTGGAAAAATGGAAGGCGTTAATAAAAAAATTAAAAAAATTAAATTTTCATTTAATTGTTATTGACAAAAATTTAAAATGGAACGACAAAGACATAATTTTTTTAAATAATCTTACCCTTAGAGAATTATTTGTTATTGTGAGTATTTCTGAAGCAATAATTTGTCATGATAGTGGAGTTTTGCATATTGGTGGAGCCTTTGAGAAAAAAACTCTAGGAATATTTGGACCCACAAATCCAAAAATGAGATGTGTTTATAAAAATTCTTTTTGGATTGATAGCGGAAAAGATATTCCATTTAATTGGTATGATCGTGAAAATCATAAAGATTATTTTAATTCTATTTCCGTGGAGGATGTAGAAAGAAAATTCTTGGAGGTAATTTCTAATGAGTAAAAATAAAGAAGATATGAGTAAAAAGGCAACTATCCTTAAACTTGCAACAAGGATTGTTGGGATAAGAGATGTGGATCCAGTTGAAGGGATAGGCGATTCTATTAAAGAAAATATTGATGGATTATATCTAATTAATTCAAAAAATAATGAGGATAAACAAAGAGTCCCAAATGAGTTTACACTTTATAATGGAATAACTACAAAGCTTGTTAGAAATCCAGATTCGTATTTTTCGCTAAGAAGAATGGGAGATAGTCATTATTTATTTTCAGATTTTGTTGAAGAGCCATTAATGCCTGTTGAATTTACAAAAAAACCGGTTCATTATGGCAAAACTACTTCAAGGGGAACTCAAATGATGGAGGTAGGGCAGGGGATAGGGGTGGATACTTTAGCAATTGCCTCAAGGCGACAATGTTCATTTTTTAACAAAAAAGTTCCTTGTAAATATTGTAATATTTCAGGCACGAAAAACACAAGTAATTTACCTATATATTCTCATCTTGAAGATATTGGAGAAACTGTCTCTCTTGCAGGAAAGGATTTTGATTTTTTTGCAGTAACCGGCGGGACTTTTGAGGATACGAATGAAGAATGTGAACATTATGCTAAAATAGGGCAAGCTATTAGAGACAATCTTCCCACAGATGCCTTTTCTGGCCCATTTTCACTAACTCCTCCTAAAGACTTAGGTCTTTTAAAAAAATTACATGAAACGGGAGTTGATGTAATTAGTTTTAATATCGATGTTTGGGATGATCACGCTTTGAAAAGAATATGTCCTGGAAAATATGAAATAGGCAAAAAGCACTATGAGAATGCCCTAAAAGAAGGGGTGCGATTATGGGGAGAAGGAAATTCAACCATACAATTTCTTGCAGGCCCATGGGAATCAAATGAATCGTTACTTGAAGCATCTAAACATTTTTTAGAGATGGGGGTCTTGCCCAATATCACATCCTATTTCCCTTCACCAAAATCTCCTTTGAGTAAAACGGGAAAACCAAAAACCTTGAAGGAAATACTTGATCTTTACATTAATTATGGTCATTTGGTAAGGGATTCTGGATTATTTCCTAATGATAGGGGAACGATTCACACTTCCCCTTCGGGGAATAGAAGTTCAATAGCCAATGAGGCAGTAAGGGGATACTTAACTAAAGAAAATTTTGATCCAAAAACAGATTTGGTTTTTGCAGGGAGAAACAGATGAATAAGAAAACACTAGAATTAAAAAATAAAAATAAATTATTTTTTATTGGAAGTGCGAGAGGAGTTAATAAGTTTTATATAACAAATAAATTTATTGAAGCATATCCAAATGCTAAGGTAATTAATACTGGGGCACTTATACACAATCTTGCAAAAAATTTAAGCTTCGGAAATTTAGGAGAAATTTCTATTGACGATTATTGTAGATATTTAGAGCCAGTTTTTATACAATCCATATTAAATCATTTGGAGCATGGAGATGTAATACTAGATACTCATTTTTATCACAAAATGCCATGCATCTCGATTAAAGGACTTCAAAAATTTATTGGTAAAATTTCAGAAGCAATTCTGATTTTAGTTGAAGAAGAAAATATAAAAATTTATGAAGAAAAGAGGGGAAGAGGAAATAAGTGGTTTGACTCTTTAGAGAATATAAACTATGATATTTTTTCAAATAATGAATATTTTGATTTTTATATAGGATTTTTTACAAAACATATTTACCAAAAAAATAAAAAAGTTATACTTGAAAAATTCAAAATGGATGAAATAAATAAATTTATCAGAGAATTAAAATGAGAACAAAAGAGCTTTTTATTGTTGGAGGTTGTAGTGGAATTGGAAAAACAACTTTGATAACTCCAGATCTCCTATATGGTAAAACCAAAATACATACAGGTTCTATTGCAAGAAAATTAAATGGTGGAGGCTTATCAGAAATATCGGAAGCCATAATTGATGAAATAAAAAAATATGAGTTTCCTTTTTTAGATACTCATTACGCCGCAATAAATGGCATGACGGGTCATCACAAATTTTATCAAGGTATAGAAGACGAAGGATTAAGAGAGTTAAGTAAGATTGAAAGAAAAATATTTGTATTGATTGATGGAACTCCCGAAGCAGTTTTAGAAAGAAGATTAAAAGATTCTAGAAACAGAAACAAAACCTATGAACAAGTTATAATGGATTTAGATAAAAATCGGGAGAATTTTTACCATTATCTTAAATTAACTGGAGCAAGGGGACATGTAATTAAAAACGAGGATTTGAAAAGAGCTAGAAGTGATCTCTTACAAATATTTAATGACTATGGAAAATAAGTATGACGAATGTAAAAAGAAATATTCTTATCATAATGAGTATGATGATAGAATAAGGTGGATTCAATATCATACTCAAATAGATCAAGTTTTAAAATTAAATCCCGAAAAAGTTTTAGAAATTGGGATAGGAAATAAGGTTGTTTCTGATTATCTTAATAAATACGTAAAAGTTCACACATTTGATATAAATAAAAAATTAAGTCCAGATACAGTGGATTCTGTTGAGAATGTAAGAAAATATTTCAAGAAAAATTCATTTGATATTGTTTTATGTTCTCAAATTTTAGAACATTTGCCTTTCAAAAAATTTGATTCTGTTTTGAAACAAATTAGAGATATTTCAAAAAAATATGTGATCCTATCTCTTCCTCATTCTGGAATTCATTTTAGAGGAAATTTTTCTATATTTCATAGATTTAGAATAAATTTTAATTTAACAATTCCAAAGCCAGTAAAACATATTTTTTATAAAGGGCATTATTGGGAGATTGGAAAAAGAAATTTCTCTAAAAAAATTATACAAAAACATTTAGAAAAATTTTTTAAAATAAAAAAAGAATTTGGCATGCAAGAAGATCCTTATTATCGATTTTATATATTGGAGAAGAAAAATGAATAAAAAATACAATGTAGGAATTATTGGGGCAGGAAGTATTTCAGACTTGCATTGTGCAGCAATAAAGGCAAGTGGTGAGGGGAAATTGCATGGGGTGTTTGATACGGATAAGAATGCTTGTAAAAAATTAAAAAATCAATTTCCCGAATTAAAAATATATAATTCGCTTGAGAGAATGATAGGAGATGAAGATATTAATTCTTTCGCGATATTAACTCCCCCAAAGACTCATTATGGATTAATAGAAAAACTCATGAGAGATACAGATAAGCCAATTTTTTGCGAAAAACCATTAGTAATTGACAAAGAAGAATATTTAAATATATTAAAGATGCCAAAGAGCGATAATAGAATATTTGTTGGTCAAAGCTATAGATATTTTCCTCAAATTAGGGAAGCTAAAAAGTTTTTTGAAAAAACGCAAGGCACATTGAAATATTTCGAAATAAAATTTAGGAAACATATCCATAAAATTCGCCCATTGGATGGGTGGAGATCGGAGTATGAAGATTATGTTATTGCTGACAATGGAATGCATATATTTGATTTATTAGCATATTTAACTGGGGAAAAAATAGTAAAATCATGTTGTCAAGCGGATAGTAATTCGGGAATAATTAAGGGATTAGATACAGCATTAGTTAATGTAGAACTTGAAAATGGAGCAAAAGGCATAGTAATCCTAGAGCATAATAATATAATCTCTAACACTTCTTATATGGGGGATCATTATTATAGATTTAATAATAAAACTTTGAGCTTGGATGAAAATGGATTGGTCGAATATATAGACAATAAAAAAGAAGTCACTGAAAAAAATATATTGGCAAACCCCGGCATAAACGAGGATTGGAATGGCTCCTTTACTGTGATGTGGAAAACTTTTTTTGATAACATTAAAAATGGAAATAGTATGGAAATATCCCCCGATAACATTAAAAATTCTCTTTACGGTGTGTTGATGTCGATTGAATCAGCAAAAAATAAAAAAATTGTAATGGAGCACAAATATGGCAAAAAAGAATAAGTACAAGGATATAATAAATAGTGGGAAAATAGGTAGTCTAGGGGACTTGATTAATTTAGAAAAATTAGAAATTGTAGAAATGCCAGAAACAAATAGAATAAGAATTTATTTAAAATTTATTATTGAACATTTAGATGCTTCAGAAATATCTGCATCAAAATTAATTAAGGAATTTTGTTTGTTGGAAAAAGCCATGGGCGGAGAATATAATAATAGATTCATTATAAAGAGTATAAGTAAGTCTAGGTATGTCCCAATTGCAAGTTATGATCATTACCGGATTATTGTTTTTAATGGGATGAAAAAACTTAGAATTAGTCAATCAGAGGAAACAATTTTAAACAAAGAACAACTTAATGAACTGGGAGAAATAATATGGCATTAAACAAAGAAGGAGATTTTGAAAAAATTAAGGATACTGGACGTGCTGTTTTTCTAATTACCTTTAATGAGGATCATTCAAAAATTTTGCTGTTAAAACGAAATATTCAGAAAAGAAATTTTTGGGGAGTTTCATGGGGAAATATTGGAGGAAAAGTTGATCCTGGAGAATGCTCAAAAGATGCAATTTTGAGAGAATCTCTTGAAGAGGTAGGGGTTAAATTTAATGGAGATGATTTAAAATTATTGCATATAAAAGAAATTCCTAATGTCAGAGATGATCACCACCCTATTCATTTTTTTTACGGGATTTCGATAAAAGAAGATGAAAAAATAAATATAAATAAGGAATCGGATAAACATTCGTGGTTTGGTTTAAATGAGCTTCCAGAAGACATGTTTGATTCAGAAGAATTTATTTTATTTTTGAAATCAAAATTTATAGAATAATTAATTTTAGGCTAATAATTTTCTTCTTTTAAAAAAAGAAGCAAAAGCGAGTCTGCCACCCCAAAGATTATTTCTATTTTCTTTTTTAGAAAAAAAGAAACAAAAAAGCGCGCGTGCCCTGCAAAATAGTCTGCTTCGCAGTAATCAATATAATAAAACTCAAACCCAACTCTGCGGTTTTTTGTTACACAAAAAATCCTCGGGGACGTCTTGCAGACTTTCGCTATCGCTCACCCAGACATAACAGGGCTTAAACAGAAAATCCTTGCAGGATTTTCCCAAATTCAAAATCAAAGATTTTGAACTCTCGAGGTCGCTATCGCTCCGCTCGAGCCCTTCGGGTTGTTTAATCGCGATGTTA
>CAZTIP010000002.1:0-116294 GCA_964613185.1 Candidatus Woesearchaeota archaeon
ATGATTTGAGAATTTATGATAGAGTTTTGACTGATGATGAAATTGCAAGTTTGGCGGGTTCTTGTAATAATGATGGGGTTTGTAATGGTTTTGAGAATTCTTGTAATTGTTTTAGTGATTGTGGAAGTGTTTGCGGAGATGGATGTATAACTGGAGGAGAAGTTTGTGAACCTGGAAATTCCCAATCATGTACAACTTCTTCAGGATATTCTGGAAGTCAAACTTGTGGAAGTGATTGTTCTAGATGGGGAAGTTGTTCTTCCGGAGATTCTTGTGGTGACGGCATTTGTCAAACTTATAATGAAAATTCAAATACTTGTTCCTCTGATTGTTTTTGTGGGGATGGGATTTGTGATTCTGGTGAAGATGAAAATAGTTGTTCAAGTGATTGTGATAATCCTCATCCAAATATCTTCTTGGATTCTGGGGAAATTTCAATGATTAAACAAAATATTGCTGCTGGAAAAGAGCCTTGGAAAAGTGCATATTCAAAATGGAAAGGAGATGCAGATTCTGCTTTAAATTTGCCTCCCCAAAGTGTAACATATCAGGGGAATACAAAAAATGATTATAAAACTGAAGCCCCTTATTGTGGGTGGAATGACCCTGCATGTAAATCAGGTAATCCTTGTGGGAAAAATTGTTGCGACGGATACATTTCGAACTGTGCAGATAGGGGAGATTATGTTGCTGTTGGGAAATTATGTGACTCTGTTCGAGATTTGGGACTTGCATGGCAATTGACAAGAGATGATAAATATGCTCAAAAGGCGATAAGTTTATTGAATGTTTGGATGTTGGATTCTAATGATTATATGACTCCAAAGTATTCGAATAGTCAATCCTATATTGAATTATCTATTAATCTTCCTGCATGCTTTGCTGGAATAGATTTTATTTATGATTATTCTGGGTGGAACCCTACACAAAAACAGGATATTTTACAATGGGTTTCGGATTTTGTTTCCACTGCAACATGGGTTAGAACAAATAATTATGAAAATTGGAAAAATGTAGTTCTAATTTCTGCAGGACAATTACTTGAAGATTCTAATTTAGTTAACAATGCTGTTCAATCTTATATGGATTTAATTCCAAGTCAAATGTCTTATAAAAATGGAGATTTAATTATGATTAAAGAATATCAACGAACTAAAGGGTTGCATTATTCTATTTATGCAATTCATTCAATGTCCTTAACTGCTGAAATTGCCCGACATGCAGGATTTAATTTATATGATTATTCTACTTCTGATGGGAGAGGTTTAAATCGTGTTGCTTTTGACCATGCAAAATATATTTTAGATGAAAATTCTTGGCCTTATCAAAATTTAGGAGGTTTAAACAAAGAACAACATATTGGTGCATATGAAAGATTTTCTACACAGTGGCCTTCCGAATCTCAATTTAAGAATGTGATTAATAATAAATTTGGTGGACGTCCTTGGGAAAATATTTATGTGAGCGGTCCAGATACTTTGATGCATGGGGTTTAATTAAGGAGATTATTTAAGAAATATGCACTAATTAAAAGTTTTAATTTTTTTCTAAAATTTCTTTAACTTCTTCTTTGGTAAGATTATTTTCCCAAAGTATATTTTCCAGAGTTCCTTCTCGAGAATTTTTACGGATTTGATAATTTTTTTTCATTTCTTCTTCCGAATCTGAATTGCTAAATAAATAATTTTGTTTTGCTTCATTTATTGAAGGAGGGAGGTGCGTGTTTTTATCCCCTTCAAATATCTTATCCCCATTTTTTAAATAAATCTTTTTTGCTAAACTTTCAAGAACTTTATGAGCATAATCTACTCTTTCTTCAGATTCAAAATATGGGGCAGTATTTTCTCTTAAATATTTTAAATTAGTTAGTATGTCTTCTCTGATTTCCATCTCCGCATTATATCCTGGAGTTTCTCTTCTATTTTCTTCCACTTCCCACCAAATACGTTTGTTTGAATCATCTAATTGGTTCTTATATTTCTCGGTAGCTATCCTTTCTCCAGTTACCAATCCAAATAATCCTGCTCCTACGAGTGTTGCAGATATTCCAATTTTTTGAAGAAGTTTTTGTTTTGTTTTATATTCCATTTTAAGATATTGTTTTTTTCTTTGATTTACAATCGCATTTAGTTTTTACAGAACCTTTTGAATTGAAAAGGACTGAGATTGCCTTGCCCATTAAGTTTTTTGTTACTTTTGCAGTTGGTTTTTCGCATTTTAATGGGAGGTTAGAATAATCAGATTTACATTCCCACTGATTACAAAAACTTGTACAATCTAACATCTTTAAAGAGCTTTCTGTTTTTAAATCCAGTTCGCAATTGTTTTTTGCTTCATTTTCTTTAAAGTTCCATTCGTGAGGATTCCATGAATTATTTGTTAAAATCCAATTTACAAAACCCTTGCCAAAAATTGTATAATTTTTTGATTTTGTTTCGCATTTTGTTGCTGAAGTTTCTGCACTTGAAAATGTTATTATCATCAAGAAAGTTAATAATAAAATAACGTTTAGAGTTATAATTTTTTTAGTAGATATCATTTTACAAAGTTTTCGCAATTACACTCGGTTTCTGCACTTCCTTCCGCAGTACATTCTATTGAGTTTATTAATCCACAAAATGATGCAAGTGGGCCGTAACTAAAATATTCACAATTTGCAGTGCATTCATTTTTTATTTCAGAAGTATATTTTGTGGAGCATTGAGGTTTTTGATTTTCACAGATAGTTGAACATTTACCATAATTTTTAACAATGCCTTTTTTGATTTCTTTTTCACATTTTCCTATTGCCTCTTTTTTTAATTCTTCTCTTTTTTTATTATCTATTGTATTTACACATAACCACCCTCCTAAATCTCCCAAGGTTGCTTTTCCATCTCCTAATGTAGAAACTGCATAACCTTTCCCCTTTACAATTGTTGGGGGAAACCCCTTTTCATTACAAGATTCTTTATTGTCTCCCGCGTTGGTTGCTTCAACTGTTGGAAATGCAAAAAATTGAATTGTGATTACTAAAATTAATAATGGGATTATTGCTTTTAGAATCTCTGAAGTTTTCATATCTTATTAAGGATTAAATATTATATAAATGTTTTTAAATTTTTTAACTTCTGATTAGAAGGTTTATTTTTAGAATTCTATTTTGTCGTTAAATTCTCCGGAAATATTTTCTAACATTTTTTCCTTGACATCCCATTTTGAATGTGCGAGAACCCAACCTAGTTTTATTAGTGCTGTTTCGGTTAACATATCTTCTAAAAATATTATCTTTGTTTTTTGAAGATTTCTTCCTGTTGAATAAACGTTTGGATTTAACCTTCCATAAATTGTTTGAGGTGTTGCACAGATTGTTACCCCATTTTGAATTGCATTTTTTATCTTTGGTAACCAATTGTTTTCTGAATTTTTTCCTGGAATATTTCCAAGTCCTGTTAATTCTAAAATTAATCCTTTGTAACCTTTTTCCATATAGTAATCTATTATTGCAGGGTTTTTTCCAGGGTGAATTTTTATTGTTGCAACTTTGTTGAGATATTTTGCATCTAATTTTATTTTTTTGTTGTTTCTTGCGTTAAATTCTTTTAAAATTTTAAAATTCTCTTTATCAATTTCTGCAATTGGTTTCGAATTTATTGGTTTGAATGCATCTCTTTTTGATGAGTGCATTTTTCTTGTTTTTGTTGCAGGCATTGCTAAACATTTTTCATCACTGGAATCTTTGTGCCCAATTATTGCGATTTCTGCAATATCATTTATTGCATATTTTGCTGCACAAATTAAATTTAAATGGGCATCTGTTGAACTTCTATCGACGGACCTTTGAGAATATGTTAGTGCAATTGGTTTATTTAAGTCTCTTAAAAAAAATGAAAGTGCTGAAGCGGTATACGAAAGAGTATCTGTTCCGTGACTTATAATTAACCCGTCAATTGATTCATCGTTTAATAATTTTTCTGCAGTCTCTGCTATTTTTTTCCAATCTTTTGGATCCATTTCTTCAGATAATTTCATGAAAGGAGATTCTATCTTTACGAGATTGCAAATTTTCCTTATCTCTGGTGCAATGTTTAAAATATCTTCTGCATCCGTCGAAATAACTGCTCCTGTTTTTGAATCTAATCTTGAAGAAATTGTTCCCCCAGTAATTATCATTGCGATATTTTTTAAATTTTCTTTTATCTCTGGATTGAAAACCTGTTTCGTTTTCGTTTTCGTTTTCTCAATAATCTGAGCATCCAATATTTCTCGTTCTCTTATTCCGATGTTGTATCCCGAATTTAATTTTAAAAGAACTATTTCCGAATCATGAGATTCTAATATGTGTCCTTCCCATGATTTTGATTTTGTTTGAAGAATTACTTTTTCTCCAACATTGAATTTTTTTATTTTCATATATTTGTTAATTTGAGAAGATATAAAAAGGTTTGGAGTTTTTTTATTTGATGGTTAATAAGGGAGAAAATACCAAGAAAACATTTCCTTTGAAGATTGGTTTGGAAATTCATGGTTATTTGGATACTGTTGAAAAATTATTTTGTAAATGTAGGACTTCGAGAGAAGAATTTGAGAATTTTCCGAATTTTAACGTTTGTCCGATTTGTACAGGTCAACCTGGAAGCAAACCTATGTTGCCGAATGAGGAGGCAGTAAAAAAATTGATTGAAATTTCTTTGATTCTTGGTTCTAAAATTAATTATGGAGATTGGATTTGGCAGAGAAAACATTATGATTGGGCAGATAATCCTAAGGGTTACCAAACTACTATTTCTGGGGCTCACACTGTTCCTTGTTCTCTCGGAGGCAAATTTAATGGTATAAATATCACCGAGGCACATTTAGAAGAAGACCCCGCCCAGTGGAATCCAGATACTGGAAAAATTAATTATAATCGAAGCGGACTTCCATTAATTGAAATTGTTACTGAACCTGAATTTTCTAATTCCGAACAAGTAGTTGTTTGGCTTAAATCTCTTATTTTGTCCTTATCTTATGTAGGGGCAATTCGTAAGAATGCTGGAATTAAAGTAGATGTCAATGTTTCAACTTATGGGGAACGTGTTGAAATGAAAAATTTGAATTCTCTTGAAAAAATTCGTAAAGCGATTGAATATGAAATTGTTCGTCAACTTGAAAATCATGAGGAAGGGATTGTTCAGAAAAGAGAGACTCTCGCTTTTGATGAAAAACTTGGAAAGACAATTAAAATGAGAAATAAAGAGGGTGCGGCAGATTATAGATTTATTTCTGACCCTGATTTACCTGTTTTAAAAATTGACAAAAAACTTGTTTTGGAAATAAAGGAAAATTTGCCTGAAATGCCTGAAGAAAAACTTGATAAACTATTGAAGAAATTTTCTGTCGATAAAAAAAATGCTGAGATTTTGACTAAAAATTTAGAGCTTGTTGAATTTTTTGAAGAATTATCTGAACTAGGGATTGACATGAGGAAAAATTTGTCGTGGGTTACTGTTGAGTTGTTGAGAGTTTTGAATTATAATAAAAAAAGTTTAGATGATGCTGATGTTGAAATTAAACCAGAACATTTAGCTGAATTGATTGGTTTTGTTGAGTCGGGAAAAATTACGGTTTTGAAAGGGAAGCAGATAATGAATGATTTTGTTCCGAAATCTTTTTCTTTGAAAGAACATAAAGGGGAAATTGAAAATATTGATTCTCTTGCTGTTGAAAATATTGCTAAGCAGGTTATCTCGGAAAATTCTCATGTGGTGAATGAATATAAATCTGGGAAGGTTGAAGGACTTAATTATTTGATTGGACAAGTAATGAGATTAAGTGAAAGAAGGGCAGATTATCGTGAAGCGACGAAAATTTTGAAAAAGTTGTTGGAGGGTGATTGATGAAATCTGAAATTGAATGGGCTGGTCAGAAATATTTGATGGAGTGGTTGGATGATACTGATTTTGAGAAATTAGATAATGTTGTTCAAGCATATGGATTTGTTTTTGATAGTGATGGGAAATTATGCATTATTGATTGCGATAAGGGTTATTGGTGTTTGCCCGGAGGTCATCCCGAAGATTGTGATAAAAATTTTGAAGAAACATTAATTCGTGAAGTTGATGAAGAAGCAGATTTAGATATTAAGAATATAAAACGGGTGGGAGGTTTTAGAGTTACACCTATCGGGGAAAATTGTGAAAGAAAAACTCACCATATTTTAAGGTATGTTGCCGAAGTTGAAAAAGTTAAGGAGCAAACAATTGACCCTGCAGTTAATGCAATCCCTTTGAGAAAATTTATTGACCCTCAAGATTTTTTGAAATTTGTTGATTGGAAAGATAATGGGGCATTTCAATTAAAGAAGGCTTTGAGGGTTTTTGAAAAGAATTGAGTGGGTTGGGGATGGTTATGGATTGATTAATTATTTATGTCAGAATATTTTTCGCCCAATGATTTTTTTATTTTTTTTACACTTTCTTCAATACTTTCTCTTAATATTTTCATATTACTCTGAATATATTCTCCTGAATTAATGATTGTAGTAACCTTTTTCCTAATCGTATCAATATTTTTAAAATTTTCTTCTAAGGAATTTAATTCTGAAGAGATCTTTTCAAAATTTACTTTATCTTCTGAACATTCTTCTGCTCGGAGAACAAAAAGTCTTGCAATCCTATATGCAAAATATAAATTGTCTTCGTCATAATATGTAATGAGATATTTATCTGTTATTTTAATCGGACAAATTTCTTTTGGCATGGAATCCCTTTTTTTGAAAATAAAAATTCCATATTCCGCTTTTCGATTATGCATTGCACCCTTTATTTCTTCGATACATTTTTTTGCAGTGTAACTTGAACTATCCTTACATTCAATAATTACATTTTTTTTATTTTCAAGTTCAATTAATACATCTCCCTTCTTCCCTACAATTCCAGAGGTTTCCCCAATAAGACTAATATTGTCTTCATAATAACTTGCTAATGATTGTAGATTTGAATAAACAGATTCCTCAAATTCAAATCCTTTTTGAGTTCCTTTTTGCTTTTCAATTTCTATTGCACTCTTTTTAAGTAATTCATCCCGTATGTCTTTAATTTCTTTATCCCTTATTTCATTTAATTTTTCCAAAATTTGTTCTTTTAATTGCCTTGCAGGAGAATCAGTTTTATTTGGATTTAATAATTCTTCAATTTTCTTTTCATCCATCTCTGAATTTTCTTTTAATTCTTCAATTAAAAGGGATAATGCACTTTTCTTATTGTCAATATTGAAAGTATCATCAATAATGAGCTTTATTTGACCATTATCTTTATTGAAATATTCATCAATAAGTTCTTTCATTTGAAATAATGGGCTGTTAGTATTTTCTAAACTAAATGTCGTTTCCAGTTTTTCATTAATATTTTTTGCTTGATTTTCAAAGGCTTCTTTTGCTTTAACTATAAAATTATTAAATTCTTTTTCAACAAAATCTACATTTTCAGTCAAAACCATTTGTTTTAATCCTACTGACCCGATGATTAACGCTTTTTTTACCCAATCTTCTAAATCATCTTTATCTTTTAAAAAATTATATGTATCTGGATTGGATATTTTAAGATTTTTTATTATTATCTCTTTCGTTTTTTCATTAATTAAGACATTATTTATTTTTTCCATATTTCTTATTTTTTACTTAAACTAAGCTTTATATCTTTTTTTATTTCTAATGTATTTTTTATAGTTTCTTCAATTTCCCCTTTCAAATATTTACTATTTATTCTAGAGTAACTTAACATAGAATAATCCTCATAAATACCTTTCTCTTTCATCAATTTTATTAATCCCATTTTATCTTCTGGAAGGATGATACTTTCTATTTTTTTAAATTTAGCATTCATTAATGTTCCAGATATTAATTCTTTTTCATTTTCCCTTGCAAATTCTATCAACTTTCCCTTTAATTCTTCTTGTTTCTTCTTAAGTTCTTTAAATTTTGTACTTATCTCAGAATATTCGTCAACTAAATTTATTCCTTCTTGATTTTTGAATTCTTCATTCATATAAATTTCTACAAACGGTTACTTTAAAAATTTTTCCATTAAATAATCATCGAATATAATCTTTCTAAATTTTTTTAATCTATTAGATTGTCTTCAATCTACTTTTAATTTTAGAAATATTAACAATTAGCAGGTTTAATATCCATTTCAATAACTAAACTTTTTAATCCAATGAATCCCCCATCTCTCCCTTCATTATCTAAAAAGAATTTGTTTAATCCTGGTTTAAATGATGAATAACAGCTTGGATTAAATCTTTTTAGAATATAATTTGACGTAGATCCGTTAGTTCCTGATTCCCTTATACAATCTATATTATTCACACTAATTATACTTTCATTAGTCCCTTGACTTGACCACATAATTTTTCCATAAACATTTGTAACATTGATTTCTTTAGCCATTTGATTTTCCGGAATTGCAATATAATCTGATTGATTATCTCCTATTATTAATGGGTAAGTATTCCCTGATGATTGAAAATTACTGGTATATGTGGCTGAATATTTTTCCCATTTACAATCTTCTTTAGAAATTATTTTTAATTGTTCAAGAATATTTTTTTGGACGTCTATCAATTCAACTAATTTTCCGACAATAATTCTTAGATAATTAACTTCCCCTGAAGATGTTTGATTTATGGCAGAAGTTCCAAAAGAAGTTGTAAAAATTAGTAATGTAATCATTCCAAAAATTAATATTTTTTTATTCATATTAATTTAATTTGGAATTCTATTTAAAGATTATTGTGATTTATCTCAAATCCATTCATCCAGTGTTCTTTCTCCAATCATCATTTCAACTTGTTTGATGATTTTTTCTTCTTTGTTTCCTCCGAACTTTGGGCAAATTGATTTGAATCCGCAATAATTGCAAAGTCCTGTAACGTTGATTGGGAATTCTTTTGTTGTTTCTATTTCTTTTATTTTACTTACTGTGTCCTTGTGAAGTTGAACTAATTGTTCTTCTGTTCTTTCTGATTTTGCGTCTGTGTTGAAGGCTAACATGTGCCAAATTAATTTTACAGATTTTACATCGTTGAAATGTTGTTTTACCCAAATAGAATAGAGGGCTAGTTGTCTGTCTTCGTCAGCTTCTTTTTGATTTTTCATTCTTGCGTTTGTTTTATAATCACAAACAAAATAATTTCCTTCATTGTCTTTTCCTAATTTATCTATTCTAACGTGCCACTGATTTCCGTCAGATAGTGTTAATTTGTCTTCAGTTTCTAGTCCTAGAATTATCATTTCTTCAAATGGGAACATTCGTTCATAATAATTTGATACGAAATTTTCCCCTTTTCTTTTGTAGTCTTTTGCAGTTAATCCTTGGTCGGCCTTTACTATTAAAATATCTTCAGTGTATTGTTTGTCCCATAAGTCATTGTAGAATTTTATTAAATCTTGTTTGTTTATTATTTTTCCTAATTTTTTTTCTTTGTATAATTCTTCGAGAGTTTCATGAACTATATTCCCCATAAAAGCTTCGATTGTTGTTGGAATGTCGGGTTTTATTTTGTCAATGTATTTTAATTTGTATTGGTAAGGGCAATTTTCATAAGTAGAAATTCGTGAATGCGAGTAGGTTGTCATTTTATAGGATTAAAATAAGATTATAAAAATCTTTGTTTGGTTGAGTTATTTGATTAAACTGATTAATTTTTTTAAAATTTCTACTTCTGCCAAAGTATCTAATTCGCAATATTTTTCCAGTGCATCTCTTACTTTCTTTTTTTCGTTTTCGCTTACATTTCCATAAGTAACTCGTTCATATTCAAAACTTGCTAAATCTCCTTTTTTAATCTCTAAATTATCGTATCTTAAATCCGATAAAACTGGTAAAACTGCTTTTAGGGATGCAGAACCTTTTTGTTTTGGATTGTAATATGAAAAATCTCTGAATATATCTAATAAATCTTTTATTCTTGGAAGGATATTTTTTTCATTCCATTCTTTAAATTCAGGAAATGAAATTGAACATTCGTTGAGAACATTTTTTTCAAATCTCTGATGGTATACCAAAATACTTCCCTTTGTTCCTAAGTTATCTTTTAATGATTGTAAAAGTTTTGACCTTGGATCTGAAGTTCCATCGGCTAAAAATGAAATATGTTTTAAATTTCCGTTTTGTTTTTCTTGAACGTGTAATGAAAATTGAAAAGGAATCTTTTGATAAGGTTTCATTCCATCGAACTTTGGGATTGCAGGACTTATGGTTTCAAAATCTAAATAATAAATTGGGTAAGTTAAATTATTTATAAAATTTTTTATTTCTTCTTTGTTTAAATGAATTTCTCCTTTCTTTTCAGATACTTTTTTTTGAATTTTTTGTTTATCATTTAATTTCTCATTTTCAGGAACATCTTTTATTTTTACTATTCCCTTTTTATAGAGTTCAATCCCCCTTTTCTTAGATATTCTATTGAATTGGAAAATATTATTTTCTGGCAAATTTTTTAGAAATTCTTCCTTACACATATTTTCATATTCAATAGTTGCTAAATCATCGATGGAAAACTCGGGTTCTTCTCCTTCAATTATTTCAAACATTTTTTTTATATTTTTTTCTAAATCTTTGGAAAATTCTTCTATTTTTTCAGTAATATTTGTTTGGATAAAAAGTTCTTTTGGTTCAATTTTTCCATTTTTTACATATTGATTATTTAAATGCATTAAAAAACAATTTCTTATTTTAAGTCCGGATTTTTCGTAAACATATTTTTGAAAAGCTACATCTTGAAGATTTATGGTTTTTACCTTTGTTGCACTTTTAACTTCTATAACATCCCATTCATTTTTTCCAACTGGAATTAAAATATCTGCTCTTGAAAATAAATTTTCCACTAAAAAACTTGGTTCAAATATTGGCTTTCTTTTTTTGATTGCCTTTTTCGTTTCGTTTAAATTTTCTTTAAAATCTAGTTTTGATAAATCTATTCCCTCTTCAAAAACTTTTGTTGCTAAAACTCCTAATAGTTCTCCTGATTTAAACCTTGCCAGGGTCATTTCATCATATGCAGGAATTCTTTTTTTATCGTTTTTTGTTATCCATAAAAATTTTGGACATTGTAACCCAATTAAGTAATTTGATTTTGTTAACATAAATAATTAAGAAAATTTTGGGTTATAAGTTTTTGGTAAAATTATTTTCGAAATGTTTAAATAAGACTTTTACCTTATTTTTTTATGGTGAAGAGGTGGATTCAACAGGCAATACATCGTCCAGGAAAATTACATATTGATTTAGGAATTGCTAAGGGTGTTAAAATTCCAATGTCTTTGTTGAATAAGATTATTAATGCAAAAGCAGGAGATATGATTACTAATCCTGTAAAAATTGGTCTTCGAAAGATTAAAGTTACGAAGAAACTTGAACAACGGGCGATTCTTGCTAGAAATTTAAAGAGAATTTCTGGTAAAAAATAATTTTAGTTAAATTTATAATCTGTTGTTCCCTTCTATTTTCATGGTCGAAAAGATTAGGCTATATGGAAAAGATTTAGGAGTTTTGATTGGGCCCCGAAATGATTCCAATTTTTCTCAAATTTTAATTTATCAACCCGTTAATGATTTAATTCCCTGCAAGGAAATGTCCACTGAAGAAATTGTAAAATGTCTACCTTTAACGAATTCTGATAAACAAATTGATATTTTTAATGATTTCCTTAATCGTATTGAGATTAATAGTGGAATCCCGATTTGGAGAAATCCCGAATCTTTTGGAATGAATTCTTTTAATAAAAACTCTTATGATGGGAGTTATTTTGGACGTGGAAAATTAGCAATTTATTTTAAAAATAATTCTTTTAGAGCTTATGAATTTGCAGATTACTTGATTAAGAAAGATATTGGGTTGAGGTTTTTTTAGTTGGGAGAGGTTTTTTAAAAATTGGTCTTTATTTCTTTAATCTTTTTGTCCTTTAAAATTTTTAATTTTAACAAAATTTTATTCCCTCTTTATTGATATATTCGTATGCCGAATGTGCAGAAGTACAACCTTCTGCGACTCCCGTTATTAATTGTTTAAAATCTCCGTTAGAAACATCTCCTGCGGCATAAGCTCCTGAAAGATTTGTTTTGGCAGATTTATCTGTGATTATTTCCCCCTTTTCATTTACCTTTATCTTTAATTTTTTTGCCAAATCAGAAAGAATAATGTGGCCTATAGCTACAAACAATCCATCTAATTTTAAAATTTTAGATTTTTTATATTCCTTATCTAAAATTACATTTGTTAAAAATTTTTCTCCTTTTATTTCTGTAACATTTGTATTATTTATTATTTCTATTTTTTTATTTGATTCAATTCTTTGAAGATTTACTGGTTCCGGATGAATCTTTTCCCCTCTATAAATTATATAAACTTTTTTTGCATGTTCTGACAAAACTAATGCATCCTTTGCAGCAGAATCTGAACCTCCCACCAATCCAACAATTTTATTTTTGAATAATGGTCCATCACAAAGTGCACAATAATTTACACCTTTATTTTCAAATTCTTTTGAACCTGGAACATCTAACTTCTTCCATTTTGTTCCTGTTGCAAATAAAATTGACTTTGAAATATAAGTCTCTTTCTCAGTTTTAACTTCAAAACATTTTTTTATTTTTTTTACCTCAATTACCTTTTCTTCCTTTATTGTTACTAAATCATAAGACCTTGCGTGCTTTTCAATTTTTTCTGCTAACTCTGTCCCTGTTAATTTTATAAATCCTGGATAATTTTCTACGAGATTTGTCGTTGTAATAACTCCTCCGATTGGTAATTCTGAACCTTGACTTTTTCCAAAAACAATTGTTTTCATTCCAAGTCTTGCAGAATACATTGCAGCTGCTAATCCAGTTCCACCTGCACCTATGATTAAGAAGTCGTAATTTTGAGAATTATTTCCCATATTAAATTTTTAATGCTTTTCTTAATTTAACTTCGTCAAAACCAGAAATAATTGTTCCATTTGCATCTATAACTGGAACTCCCATTTGTCCAGATATTTTAACCATCTCTTTTGATGCATTTTCATCACTGCTCACATCGATATCTTTAAATTTAATCTTATTTTCTTTTAAGAATGCTTTCATCTTTTTACACCAAGGACAATTTGGTGTTGAATATACTTTTACTGCCATAATTTACCTCTTTTTATAAAATAGTTTTCTGACTATTTAATAGTTTTGTTTAATAAAAATAAAAAAATAAAAATTGAAATTTGAAACTATTTAGTTTCTTGGTGGTCTTTCTTCCATTGGTTTTGCTTCAGAAACTTTTAAATCTCTTCCTTCAACTGATTTTCCATTAAAGTCTGAAATTGCTTTTTCTGCAGCTGCATCATCTGAAATTGTTACAAAACCGAAACCTTTTGATCTTCCAGAATATTTATCTGAAATTACATTAGCTTCTTCTACTTCAAGACCTGAATCTGCGAAAAGTTTTTTTAAACCGTCGCTGTCAATGCTCCATGGCAAATTACCTACGTAAATCTTCATATTTTCCCCCTAAGTTATTTATATTATAAGTTTGCTTGATTAATGTCTTTAGAAATGTGATTTGTTCCATGAATTCTTTACTCTATATTTTTAATTGAATTATCATTTTTAAATCTTTGCTAATTGATAAATTCCAAAATAATTCCAGTTAAGAAAATTAGAGAAAATAAAATGATTAATTTAACACTTGTTGGGATATTTATTTCTGGAGGACTATTATTTCTCTTTGATTTTTTTGATTTTCGATGTATTAAAAGAATTAATATTGCGGTAAAACCTCCTGAGATTGTCCCTCCGATTCCAAGAATTCTTGTAAAACTTATTAATTCGAAGTTAGAAACTAAAATATAAAAAATTAAGGGAATCCCTGTTGTGAAAAACATTCCGGATTTTTTTTGTAATTTTAAATCATATTTAAAAATATCTTTTAATGAAAAAGAAAGAACAAAATAAGAAGTTAACATTGTAAAAATTCCTAAAATGGTGATTATTGGTCCAAAAGAGAGTGTTGCGATTTCGTTTATTTCGTTTCCTAAAACTCCAATGAATATTGAAACAAAAAGAATATAGAGCGTGATTGGAATTAAAGTTCCTAATAAAATTGCTTTTTTTAATAATTTTTCTTGACCTTTAATTTCTTGTCTTAATTCCGGAATTGAAGTGAAACCTAAAAGTGCAAAGAGAATTACTCCGAATGGAAATGTGAAATTTTTTGAATTTATTGTTGTTAAATTTTCTATTTGAATTTGTGGAAAAAATTGAATGAACATTCCAAGAATTATTAAAATTATGATTCCAACCCCATAAATTTCAATTTTTTTTAATTGATTTATTCCTCTTTGTAATAAAAAAGTCATTATTCCCCAAAAGATTATTCCAAAAAAAATAGGATTTATGTTTCCTGGAAAAATATTTGAAAGACTTTCTCCTTCCCCTAATAAATAAGCTAACAATGCCGAATAAATTCCGAAAATTACTGCGAAAAACATGAGATTCCTTCCTCCTTTTCCCAAATATTTTTCTGCGTATCCTGGAAGTTGATGAATACTTTTTGTTCTTAACGTTATTTCTCCGAGAGTTAAATTTAGAAAAATCATTATTATTCCTAAAAAAATCAACCAAAATAACCCTATTAAAAATCCAGATTTAGCAAATACGAATGGAAGTCCTAAAATTCCCGCACCCATAATTGCACCTGATAACGTAAAAGTTGTTGCCCAAAATTTTTTATTCATGGTATCACCTTCCTAATTTAATCTATGGTAATTTATAAATTTTGATGTTTCTTTAATATAATTATTTTTTTAAAGTGTATTGTTAATATTATTTTGAAATGGTTGAAATAATAGTTAATGAAAATTTTGAAGATGATGCAGAAGGACTTTTTGATAATATTGGAAAAGGAAATTTTGAATCTTCTGAAATGTTTAAGTTAAAAATGGATGTTGATGAAATTACAGAGGATAAGGAAATTACGGAACTTATTTCTTATGGAGAAATCTCTAAAAATTTGAGTTATGATTTACCTTATCAAAGAACTGGTGCAATTAGACTTTTGAAAGATTTGAATGCTACTGCTTTGTTGGCAGACGAGGTTGGTCTTGGCAAAACTATAACTACTGGAATGGTGATTAAAGAGGGGATTGTGAGGGGTTTTTTGAAGAAAGTTTTGATTTTGTCTCCACCTTCTTTAGTTGATCAATGGGTTGCGGAAATGAATGAGAAATTTGGTGTTGATTTTAAAATTATAGAGTCTGTAGAAGATTGGAATTCTTGCGATTTTGCGATTGCTTCCCTAGACAGAGTTAAAATCTTTGATAGAAAAATTTCTTCATTTAAACATAAAAATGCTCATGATGTTTCGTGGGATTTGGTTATTGTTGATGAAGCTCATAAATTGAAAGAAAGAAATACTGTTCGTTGGAAATTTGTTGACAGACTTAGAAAAAAAAGATTTTTACTTTTGACTGCAACCCCCTTTCAAAATGATTTGTTGGAATTGTATAATCTTTTACATCTTTTGAAGAGGGGGCATCTTGGAACAATTAAGGAATTCCGTAGAAAATTTTTGTATAAAGGAAATAAGAGGCATCCCCTCAATCCAGATGAGTTGAAAAGTTTACTGGGGGAAGTTATGGTTCGTCGTCGTCGTGATGAAACTGGAATTGATTATAAATCTCGTATTCCGAAAATTGTTACAATTGAAATGACAGCTAAAGAAAAAATGATTTATGAAAATACCTGTAGGCTTTTGAAAGAAAATTATTTTCGTGCTGATGGAAATGAGATTAATGGGCGTTTGATTGTTTTTGCTATCTTGCCCAAAGTTACAAGTTCTTCTATGTCGGCTATTGAAAGTTTACAAAAAATTGCAGATAGTGAGATTTATCATGAAGTTACTAGAAAATTTGCCCAGGGAATTTTGGAAGATTATAAAAATTTAGATAAGGATTCTAAAATTGAAAAATTGGTTGAACTTGTAGAAGAAATTTCTAATCGAAGTGATGACGAAAAGATTTTGATTTATACACGTCATCCGACTACTTTAAGATATATTGTGAATAAATTGAAACCTCTTAATTTAAAAATTATTGAATTTATGGGTGGTCTTGATAGAGAAGAAAAATCTCGGAGAATTGATTCTTTTAAAAAAGGAGAGGCAGATATTTTGATTTCTACAGATACAGGTGCAGAAGGTTTGAATTTTCAGTTTTGTCGTAATCTGATTAATTATGATTTGCCTTGGAATCCCATGTCCGTTGAACAAAGAATTGGAAGGTTGGACAGGATTGGACAAAAGAGAGATATGTATATTTATTCTTTTGCGACGAAAGGAACTATGGAAGAACATGTTGTTGATTTGATTATCAATAAAATGTGTTGTGTTGGGATGGTGATTGGAGAATTGCCAATTATCCTTTTTAATCTGGGATTAGATGGTGAAGGAGATTCTGGAAAGAATAAAATTGAAGAACGTTTGATGAATTCATTTATTGATTCAAAAGGAAATTTAGATTTGTTTAGTAAGGAAGTTGATGAAATTGCAGGGGTTGTTTCAAAAGGAATGAAAGATTATGAAGAAGACAAAAAAAATAATGAGAATTTTTTAGATAAACCTCTTTGAATAATCACATTTTAACACAATAATCCCTTTAAACTTAATAGTCTCAAATTTTTGATGGTTGAACAGATTGAAAAATTTACTAAGGAATTTTTTGAAAATTTAAAAAGTTCTCTTACTTTTGAAGGAGATATTTTAGTTGTGAGTAATGTCCCTAAAAGTTTTGAGGATATTTTTGGTAAATCTGCCCCTTATAGGCTGAGTTTTGAAAAAGATTTTGAAGGCGGAGAGTTTGTTGGAAAGGGAAGTCAGTTTTTTTCTGCGATGATGAAATATTTGGAAAATTCTGGAAAGACTACATTACTTAAAATAGATTTTGATGTTGACCCCTTGAAAGAAATTGAGAAGGTTATTTCTTTGAAAAATTGTGAAATAGATAACTTGGTTAAAAAACATAAAAATAATTTTATTTCTCGTTTTACTTTTATGACTTCGTTTCAATATTTGAATGAATCTGAGAAAGTTGTTAATGAAATTTATGTTCATGAAAATTCTGTTGTTGAGGGAAATTTGGAAGGATATAAAATTATTGAAGGGATGGGGAATGAAGCGACTTCAAAAAATTTGGAAAATGATTATTCTTTGGCAAGAAATTTCTTGAAAAATCTTTTGAAAATTAAAACTGAAGAAGTTGGAAAAATTCTTGAGGAAAAATTGGGGGAAGAAGTTGAACGAATTAGAAAACATTATGGTCATTTGATTGGAGAACTTGGAGGAGATTTATCTGAACGTTTAGGGAAAATTAAAGAGGTTGAATTGCAATTGAGAACGTCTGATGGAGAAGATGCCGAAGTTTTGAGACAACGATTGGAGAGATTGCAAAAAGGAATAGTTAAGGTGGGTGATGATGATGCTAAGGAGAGAATATTAAAAGAACAAGAATTTACTATTAAAGGTGCGAGACACAAATATAGCTTGAATATTAATAATAATTTAGTTAATACGACTATTATTTATTATCCGGTTTTTTTGTTTAATTTATTTTTGAAAGGGAAAAATTCTAAAAGATTTATTGAAATGACTTATGACCCTTTAATTAAGAAATTGAATAATTTAAAATGTGAGTCTTGTGATGTTTCTGTTGAGGAAATTAATCTTTGTTCTAATGGGCATATTACTTGTGAGAATTGTTTTGGTGGGTGCGGAGATTGTGGAAATAAATTTTGTGAAAAATGTTTGAAGAAGTCTTGTTCTTCTTGTGGGAAATTGATGTGTAAAAATTGTTCAAAAATCTGTTTTGGTTGTGGGAAATCTGTTTGTGCAGACCATTTTAGGACTGACGGAGTTAGTGGAGAAAAAAGATGTGTTAGATGTCTCCGAGCTTGTTTAAGATGTCACTGTTTGACGAATTCAAAATATTTTGGAGAATCGTTGGATGGTTCAAAGGTTTGTCAGAAATGTTTGGGTGTTGAAAAAAGAAGAGGGGCAATGAAAAGAATTTTTGAGGAGTGAGAATATTTATAAAGTGGAAGTTCTTTTATTTTTTAGAAAATGGAAGTAAGTTTGAAAAACTTCCGAACATTTTCGATAAACAAAAATGGAAGTGAAATTTAATGTTAAAAAGTCCTTTGGGTATTTTTTATTTATGGCAGTTTTTTTATCTATGAGTTTATTTTTGGTAGGGGCTTATGGTGGAAATAATGCTCCTGTAATGGGGCACAGCGGAGGAGAGATTGAAGTTACTACTACTTTTGGAGGGTCCCAGACTCGTACTTTGAATGATTTTGGGGATGATGTTGAGACTGCAGATTATTCCCATCAATCTCAAATAGATGATTTGAAATGTACTTTTGTCAGTTTGGGTTCAAATTCTGAAGAAACTATTGAGGTTCCTCAAAAATGTTTAAAGGCAGGTTGTATTGTTAAGGTAAGTGCCAAAGATATTATAGGAAATAGAGTGACATCTTATGGAATTTATTCTCAAGATTTTTCGATAAGCAGTGTTCAAAAATTTTATTTGACAAAATTTAGAGATAATAATGTTAATGGGATTTCATTTTCTGGAGGAGATAATGGGGATTCTATAAATACTCTTCTTTTTAATGTTCATTCTACACAAGGATTAAAAATTATGGATGATGGAAATCTGGAACAGGATTTGACCAAATGGACAAAATTAGATTCTTCAGGGAGTTCTAGTTGGGATATTACTTCTATACAATTTTGCTAATTTAAAATTTTTGAATCAAACGAGACCGCATGAAATCTCCTCGTAAATCACTCTAAAATTTTCTAATCACTTCTTTGAGAAAATTCAGACAATTCACTCCCCTCCATTTTGATGGGTCTTCGAACTCCTCACGAGCTCGGAGGGAATCGGCTTCGTGTCTGAGACACTCGCTAACATCGGTCTCGCTTTGCTCACTGCGTTGTTAAACCCAAAGGTTCGATGAACGAGCTCGGAGGGAATCGAACCCCCATCAACAGGGCCGAAACCTGTTATTCTGTCCATTAAACTACGAGCTCATTTGAGCAAGTTGTTTTCTTGAAGCAATGATTTGCTACCTTAAACTACGAGCTCTTTAATATTAATGTGACTTGGAAAGAACTTATAAAATTATCTAATTTCTTTTTTCATTAGTTTTAAATAACCTTATTCCCTTTTTTGTTGATGGGTAAGAAAAAAACGACATTCAATATTTCTAAATCTGAGAACTTTTCAGAGTGGTATTCTGAGATTTTGAGTAAGGCCGAGGTTACTGATATTCGTTATGGTGTTAAGGGGTTTGTTGTGATTCGTCCGTGGGGTGCAAGAATTATGGAAAATATGTATCGGATTTATTCTTCTGCATTAAATCGAACCGGACATAATCCTGCAGTTTTTCCTACTTTGATTCCTGAAGGAAATTTTAAGAAAGAAGCTGGACATGTGGAGGGATTTGCTCCGGAAGTTTTTTGGTTGGAGAATAAACAAGGTGACGAAAAGTTGGCTTTGAGACCAACCAGTGAAACTGCTTTTTATGAAATGTATAGTCAATGGATTAGAAGTTATCGAGATTTACCTGTTAAAATTTATCAGAGGGCGAATATTTTTCGTTATGAAACTAAAGCGACTCGTCCGTTGATTCGTTCAAGGGAATTTCATTGGATTGAATCTCATAATGCATTTGCTACTAAGAAAGAGGCAGAAGCACAGGTTTTAGAGGATATTGAAATGACGGATGCAGTTATGCATAATGTTTTTGGTGTTCCGTTTTTGCCTATGAGAAGACCTCAATGGGATAAATTCCCGGGGGCAGAATATACTGTTGGAAGTGATTCAATTATGCCGGATGGGAAAGTTCTTCAACAACCTTCAACCCATATGCTTGGGCAACACTTCTCTAAAGCTTTTGATGTAAAATTTGTAGATGAAAAAGAAAAGGAAAAACATGTTTGGCAAACCTGTTATGGTCCTGCGATGTCGAGAATTATGGCTTCTGTAATTTCAGTTCATGGAGATGATAATGGGTTAATTTTGCCTTATACTTTGTCTCCTGTTCAAGTTGTGATTGTTCCGATGTATTCTGAAGATTCAAAAATAAAGAAAAAAATTGATGAATTTTTGGAAAAAATTGGGGATGATTTTTTTAGAGAAAATATTGATATTGAAGTTGATGATTCAAATAAACGACCTGGAGAGAAATTTTTTAAGTGGGAAATGAAGGGAGTCCCGTTTAGAATTGAACTTGGAGAAAATGAATTGAATTCTGGCGAGGTTACAGTTTTTATTAGAGATACTAAAGAAAAAGTTTCCATTAAGTTTGAAGATTTGGTTGAAGATATTAAAAATTTGGGTGCGGAATTTGATGCTCGTTTGAAATCTCGAGCTGACGAATTTTTTGAGAATAGGATAATTGAATGTTCGAATAAGGCATCTATAAAAAAAGCTTTTAATTCTGGAAATGTCGCGAAATTTAATTTTTGTTCTGCTGATGAAGCTGGAAAAGGTTGTGCAGAATATGTTGAGAAAGAATTATCTGCTAGAATTATGGGTGTTCGTCATGATGTTGTGGAAAAAGCTAAAGGAAAATGTGAATTTTGTGGAAAGAAGGCTGGTGTCGTGGTTTATGCAGGGAAGAGTTATTGAGTTTTCTAAATCTTTATAAATCCTTTAATGTTTTTTATTTTATGGTAATTCCTATTGAGAAACAATCAAAACAGTTGGGTGATTTGATTAAGGGAGATTTATTTTTTATTAATGGGAAAGAGATGAAAGTAGACTCTCAATATGTTTTACAAGATCATGGGGAAATGAAAGAGATGGTTATCGAAGTTTTTAATCCTGAAAATGATAGGGAATATCAAATTAGATATTTTGATGACCAAATTGATACTAGCATAGAAGTTTATGAATTACAAAACGAATTTCAATATGTTCGACGGGAACCAAAAAATGTTGCTTGGTAATTTGAATTTTATCAATTGGAAATTTATCTTTTAAAATTATTTTTGAGAAATTTGAATTTTCCAAAACATTTATATACTAATGGTTACCATTAGTATGCTTATGGTAACCTTAAAGAGAAAAGATACGGCAGTTAAAGTTAGTAAATGGTTGGATAAAAAAGTTCAACATTATATTTCTGATAGGAAAATTAAAGTAGAGTTTCCGTCTAAACGAAACTTTATTGATAAAGCGGTTATGCGTTTGCTGGAGGAAAAAGGTGTGAGGTTAGATAAATGATTGGAGGAAAAATGGACAAAATTGAAAAAGCAAAAGAAATGTTTGAAATTTTAGAGGGTAGAAAATCAAACCATTCTGTTGAAATTGCTAAAAGAGCTTTTTATATTCAGGAAAGACTTTCTAAACTTAAAAATTAATTTTATTTTTTAATTATTTTTGAAAATACCTTTTGCAAAAGTTTTAGCAACAATTAAAGGAAAGAGAATTGAAGCGTCTCCATGAACTTTGATTGTTTTTGCTTCCTTTGTAATTTTTCCCCAAGATACTGCTTCGTCTGGTCTTGCTCCGGCGTCAGAACCATCAAATTCTTGAGCATTGTTGATATAAACTGCATAATCTGCCCCATTTCTAAACATATTGGCATTACAAATGTGATGTTTTATCACTCCGCCTCCCAAAATTATCATCCCTGTTTTTTCTTTTCCGATTGTTGAATTATTGATTTCCACAATATCTTCTGAAACATCTACTTTAAATTCAGGGTGTTTTGATTTGAAAAAATAAATCATATCTCCTATTGAACCGTCAGTTATTGCGGGACAGAATACAGGAATTTTATTTTTTTCAGCCCAGTAATAAATTGAGTTTTCATTTTTAATTGCTTTCCCCAATAAGTGAATTAATTTTTTTGGAGTTATAATTTCTCCAGTTTCTTTTTGTTTTTCGTTTTGTTTTTCTAATAATGGGATTACAAAATCTTCAAATCTACAATATCTTGAATTTGGAATTAAAATATTTCCTGCTCGATTTATTCCAGAATTTCTTAATTCTTTCCCTGATTTGTTAAATGAACCAATTTTGAAATCCCCCAAACATTTTATTATATCTTCTTCAATTCCTCCCGCTGTTGTTACAATTGCATCAATTAATTTGTGTTGGACTAGAAATCTGAAAATTTCTCTTAGTCCTCCCGTCACCATATTTGAAGTATATCCCAAATAAATAAATGAATTATTTTCTCTCATCTCTTTGATTATTTGAATTGCTTTTGAAAGATTTGTTGCTTGTGCCCCCGAGGTTGCGTAACTATCAATTATTTTTTCATAATTTATCCCCTTGTTAAAATCATAACCCTTTACCGAAATTCCTTCTGCTTCCTCACTTTCTCTAAGAATATTTTCTCTTGCAATATTTTCTTTTTCTTTAGATTCCATTTATTTTTTTCTCTCTTTCATTATTCTTAATGTTGGTGGATTAGAATTTAAATATTGATTCTTTGAAGATTCTAATGAATAATTATGTCCTTTAGAAATTATTTTATCTATAGTTTCTTTATTTATATATCCGCTAACATCTAAGGTCCCTTCTTCATCAATTATTTTTGCAATTCCTCTTATTTCATTTTTATCCATATATTTCCGGAAATCATCTCTAATGTTTCTTATCTCTTCTGGAGAAGGATTTTTATTTTTTGATTTGAATATATATACAGGTAATGTTCGGATTCTTTTCAATTGATCTTCTAAACTGAGATTAATTTTACTTGCAATAAATTCGTAAAATAAGGATTCTTCGTTTGAAACTTTTAATGGAGATTCCCATGCCTCTTGAAAACTTGTATCTCCTTCTCTTTCCTTATAACCCCTCATTGCATTTCTTAAAATTTCTTGATAAAAATCTCTTTCTTCTTTTTTAATTGTTGCAGGAGTATATCCTTTATTTTGAAGTAAAATGTTTTGCAAAAGTCTAGCAGTTCTTCCATTTCCATCTAGGAATGGATGTATCCTAGCTAAATGTAAATGTACTAATCCTGCCTTTTCTACTGGATGAATCTCGTTTGAATAATTTATTGTTGAAATTAATTTAGACATATCTCTCGGAATTTTTTTAAAATTTAATGGAAGCAATGGATCGCAAATTCCCCCGATTGTTAAATTTTCAGTTCTATAATTTCTAGAATTATTTCTTGAATCAATAAGATGTGCGGTTTTTATTATTAATTGGTCATTTAATTTTTCGTCTAAATTTGATGAAGCATATCTCCAAGCATCTTCTAAACCTCCAATAACTATCCTATTTGTTTCGTCTAACTTTTTTTCTTCTTCTAAAAGATATGAATGTGCAACTGCTTCTTCCTCTAAATCTATTCTAACTAATGAAGTTAAATCTGTTCTTGGAAGAGATTCAATTTTAATTGCTTTTTTGTCAATTTCATCGAGTACATATTGGCTTATAATCATATTTGATAAAGGTTTTTATTACTTTTAAACTTATCTGTTTGATGTAACTTTGAAGGGGTAAAATTATGAAGTTTTAGAAATCTCTTTAATATAATTTTTAAAATTATCAAATTCCTCCATTGGAATCATTGCACCAGTTGCTTCTTCATGTCCTCCACCTGTTGAACCTTCTATTTTTTCAACTATCTTTTCGGTTATTTTAAGAGCATTCTTTCCTCTAATTGAAATATTTGCCTTGGAAGGTCTTTTGAATGCCACTACAACTAATTTATCAGGGTGCATAAATGATAATTTATTGGAAATTTGGGAGGACATACTCGTTTCTCCAGAATATGAAAAAAATAATATCTTTGAATTTTTTTCTAAATTTCTTTCTGCTTTTTCAATTTGTTTTTTATAGAATTCATTTAATTCATTATATCTTTTATGAAATTGTCCGGTGTATTGATTTTCCTCTAATAAATCATATGCGTTTTTTGCCTTGAAAAGATATTTCATTAACCTTACTACATTAGTTATTGAATCCATCAATCCAAAATTCAACATTAAAACCATCTTTCCAATTTCAGTGGAATGCAGAGCTTCAAAAGGAGTTTTTTTTGAGTTGAATAATTCTGGATATTCTTTTTCAAAATCTTTTGCGAATTCAGGCATGTAAACATCTCCAATGCATCCAATCATTGCTAACCATAAATCTTCTTTTTTGTTAAAGACCTTTTGAGCAATATAAGTTGTTGGTTCGGCAGAAGGGAGAGAATTATAATAATTTGTTTTTTCTATTAATTCTTTTTTAGTATTTGTTTTGTGATGGTCTATCCAAATTATTGGAATATTTTTTTTATCTACATCTTCTATAAATTCCTTGCTTGTTTCTGCTTTGTCTAAAATGACAACCGTATCTGGATTTAATTCATCTACTTTTCTTAAATATTGTTCTTTTAAATCCGGGAATGATTTAATTGCAACTCCTTTTCCTCTTCCAAGCGCTCTCCTTAAAATTAAAAAAGCACAGAGTCCGTCAGTGTCATTGTCAAAAAAGAATAGGGGGTTTTGAGCGTTCTCTAAATTTTCTCTTAATTCTGTAAGTTTTTCTTTTGAAATCATTAGCATACTATTTTCCCATTTAGAATTTGTTCCCTTAAATTGATTATTTCTTCAACGATTATGCTTGAACGATTTTTTAAAATATCTTCAAACTTTAATGAATCTGAATCAAGAATATTTTTTATATTTTCAAACCGATTTACTATTTGCGAAATTTCTTTTTTTGAAATTGTTAGGTGGGATAAAAATCTGTAACCTCGTGGAGAGATATTTTCTTCTAAACTTTTTTCGAGAGTTAATCTTGCAATCGATTCTAAATCTAATAATCCTTCAAAAGTAATGTTTGTTAAAATCTTTTTTGATTTTTTTAATGTTAAAATTGCGTAGTCTCTTAAAACTCCTTCAAGAGTTTTTTCAACCCCTCTAATTAATTCTCTAAATCTCATATTCATTACATTTCCTTCTTTCCCTAATTCTGTAAAATTTCTTCGGACGGATTCAGAAGTTTTTAAAATCATTTCGGCTCTTTGAATAACTTTGCAAACATCATTTACTGAAACTAATTCTGACATTTCTAAAATATTTAAATTGTTTTTCGATTTTTCTAAATTTTCTCTTTGTTTTTCTAAAATATTTATTGTCGCACTTGTGTTTCTCAATAATTCATCTGTTGTTTTTAGATAATATTTTGAATTTCCATAATAAAGAGTTGTTTTCTTTTTTCTTTCTGATACTGCAATTACAAAAGTGTTTGCTTGTTTTGCAGTCCTTTCTGATGCCTTGTGTCTTGTACCTGTTTCATTTGTATGGATTGAAGTGTCTGGATGCATCAAAACATTTGCATATAAAATCCTTTTAATATCGTTAGATAAAATTATTCCCCCATCCATTTTACAAAGTTCAAACAATTTTTCAGGCGTGAATCTGGAATTTATTTTAAATCCGCCCTCGAATATTTTTGAAGATTGAAGTTCTTGAGAATTAAAAATAATTAATCCTCCAAGTCCTGACCTTAATAAATCATTAATTACTTTTCTGAGTGGTGTCCCTGGTGAGACTAATTTTATAAAATCTATTAATTTTTTTTCTTTTTCTGAAATCATAGGATGAAAAAGAGTGGCTAGTATTTATAAGTTTGTGGAATTTTTATTTTTTTGAAGTTTTTTTGAAGTTATCGGAATTTTTTTAAAGATGTTTTTATTTTTTATCTTATGAAATATATTTTAGGAATTGAATCTACTGCACATACTTTCGGAGTTGCGGTTTTGGATTTTGATGGGAAAATTCTTTCAAATATTACAGATAGTTACGTTACTGATGAAGGTGGAATGATTCCTTTGGAAGTTAGAAAACATCATGAAAAAGTTTCCTCTTTACTTTTTGAAAAGGCTTTAAATGAGGCTAAAATTAATGAAATCGATATTGAAGTTATTGCTTTTTCTAATGCTCCTGGTTTGGCACCGTGTCTTTTGGAGGGAATGAAATTTTCTAAAGAAACTGCGAAAAGATTGGGAATTCCTATTGTTTCTGTAAATCATTGTATTGCCCATTTAGAAATTGGCGAGATTACAGGTGCTAAAAATCCCGTTTTACTTTATGCTTCTGGTGCGAATACTCAAATCATTTCTTATGAATCTGGAAAGTATAGGGTATTCGGAGAAACTCTCGATTTAGGGGTTGGAAATTTTATTGATACTTTTGCCCGATTTGCAGGATTAGGGTTCCCTGGAGGTCCTAAAATTGAAAAATTGGCAAAAAAATCTAATGGGGAATTGATCGAACTCCCTTATTCAATTAAAGGAATGGATGTTTCTTTTTCTGGCTTACAAACCAAATTGAAACATTTGCTTGATAAGGGAATTTCTATAAATGAGTTATCTTATTCTATGCAAGAAACTGTTTTTGCAATGTTGGTTGAGGCTTCTGAAAGGGCTTTGGCACATACCGGAAAAAAGGAATTGTTGCTTGGTGGAGGGGTTGCATGCAATTCACGTTTGCAAGAAATGTGCAAAATAATGTGTGAAGAACGAGGGGTTAAGTTTTTTTGTCCCCCGAAAAATTTACTTGTTGATAATGCTGGAATGATTGGTTATTTGGGGTTGAAAATGTATAAAGCTGGATTGTTTGAAAAAGATTTTGATAAGGTAGATATTTCTCCACGAGAGAGAACTGACGAGGTTGAAGTTGTTTGGAAGTGAAGGTTATAATAATCTTTTTAAATAATCTTTATTTTTATAGTCTATGAATTTAAAATTGCCTCTTGCCTTACTTGGTTCAAGCATTCTTGGATGCGTTTCTCCAAAACGCCCTCCCCTAAATAAATTTCTCCATGATGAGGGAGGAAATAAAACGATGTATGCAATCTCTGCCGAGGAGGTTTCTAAATTTCTCCCTGCATCTGATAAATCTAATCTTTTTGATACCATTATTCTTTATGGAAAGTATACTGAGAAAAAAAGAGAAGTTCTTATGAAAGTTGAACAAATTTATCATTCGCAAATTGGTCCTATGGAAACTGCAATTTATCATCGTTATTCAAAAAGATTAGAAGAAATTGATTGTGGTCCTGAGTGTTCACACGAATTTGCAAATAAATATAACCGAGAATTTAAAAAATCTAAGTTATGGGAACTAAAATAAGTACTAAAAATTAATCGATTAAAGTTGAGATTAATATTATTTTTATGCCGATAGTTTTATAAATCAAAGTTTCACCTAAATTATACCAATGAAGGATAATCCAGAGGGTTTATTCTTTGAACTAAATTAATTAAGAAAAAATGAAATCAGTATACGATATTGTTGAGAAAGCGGCGAAGACCGGAAAGGTTGACAAGGGCATTAATGAAGTTACTAAGGCTGTAGAGCGAGGAGTAGCGAAATTTGTTGTTGTTTCATCTGACATTGATCCTAAAGAATTGACAATGCACTTGCCTATTTTATGTAAGGAAAAAGAAATTAAGTTTGCAGAAGTTGACTCAAGGGAAAAACTTGGAATTTCGGTAGGGATTAATAGACCTACTGCCGCAATCGCAGTTATTGAATTGGGCGAAGCAGAACTTGATTAAGTTCTTTCTAGATTAAATATTGAATATGGTACCCAAAGGGCACGAGAACCCTTTTCAAATAATTTCTCTGAAATAGGAAATGGCTAAGACACAGATTAAACAAGAAAAGAAACAAGGAGGATCTAAAGGTTCGGAGAAACTTACAGGTGAAGGTCCGGTTCCTGCAATTGTTGAAGAAATTCTTGGGAGGGCTGGAACTCGTGGAGAAATTAGCCAAGTTAAATGTAAAATTTTACAAGGTAAAAATCGTGGAAAATCTATGAGAAGAAATGTTCGTGGACCAATTAAAATTAAAGAAATTTTGATGCTTCGAGAAACTGAAATTGAAGCTAGAACATCCCGTAAGGGTGCGAGAAGAGGTTCGCAAAATTAAAATGCCTGTTTGTTCTTTTTGCAAAAATAATTATGAATTTCCTAAAGGAACTACTGTTGTTCAAAAGGAAGGTTCGATAAAACATTACTGTTCTTCTAAGTGTAGGAAAAATTCTGAGATGGGGAGACAAAATAAGAAGGTTAAATGGATTCGAAAATCTGATGTGGTTAAGGCAGAAAAAGCAAAAAAAGAAGCTTCTTACAAATTGAGAATGGAATCTAAGAAGTAAATTTTTTTATTTCTTTTTTGCAGACTATTTTTCTATTTTGTGATTTGTCGACGAGAAATTTAGATTTTTCGAAGGAAATGTTTATAAAGTAAGTTTTATTTTTTCTGATTAAGAGGCTTAAAATATATGGATGAAAAAAATTATTCTGCAAAAGATATTACGGTTTTAGAAGGTTTAGAAGCTGTTAGAAAAAGACCTGGAATGTATATTGGCTCTACAGATAAGTATGGGTTACATCATATGGTTTACGAAGTTGTAGATAATTCTGTTGATGAACATATGGCTGGAATTTGTGGAACTATCAATGTCACAATTAATAAAGATAATTCTATGACTGTTTCTGATGATGGAAGGGGTATGCCGATTGACCCTCATCCAGTTTACAAAAGACCTGCCATGGAGATTATTGTGACCAAACTTCATGCCGGTGGAAAATTTGATAATAAGGCTTATGCAGTTTCTGGAGGTCTTCATGGGGTTGGAATTTCTGTTGTTTCTGCACTTTCTAAGGATATGACTGTAGAAGTTAGAAAGGATGGAAATATTTATTCTCAAAGTTATGGTATTGGAATTCCAAAGGCAGATATGAAAATTCTTGGAAAGGCAGATTCTAAAGAACATGGAACTAAAGTTACTTTTTTCCCTGATGAATCTATTTTTTCAACTATTGATTTTGATTATAAAACTTTGGCTACAAGATTTAGAGAAACCTGTTTTTTGAATGCTGGACTTAAGATTATTTTTACAGATTTGAGGGGAAATAAAGAAAAACAAGAAATTTTTCATTATGAAGGTGGTTTGATAGAATTTGTTAAATGGTTAAATAAAACTCGAAAACCAATTCATGTTAAACCAATTTATTTTAAAAAAACTGATGGGAATACTGTTGCAGAAGTTTCTATTCAATATACAGATTCCTTTAATGAAAATATTCAGGGATTTGTAAATACTATAAATACTATTGAAGGAGGAACTCATGTTGCTGGATTGAAGTCTGCATTAACAAGAGTTGTTAATGATTATGGAACTAAGAAAGGAATTTTAAAAAAAGGACAAAAACTTACTGGTGATGATGTTCGTGAAGGAATTACTGCAGTTATTTCCTTGAAAATGGAAGAGCCTCAATTTGAAGGACAAACAAAAACAAAATTAGGTAATGGAGATATTAAGGGAACTGTAGATTCAATGGCTACGTCTGCTTTAACCGATTTTTTAGAAGAAAATCCTTCTGTTGCTAAATCTATTCTTATAAAAGCAACTTCTGCATTGAAGGCAAGAGAGGCAGCTAAGAAGGCAAAGGATTTGGTTCGTAGAAAAAATGCATTGACTGTTGGAAGTGGCCTTCCTGGAAAGTTGGCAGATTGTTCTAGTAGGAAAAAAGAATTTACCGAACTTTATGTGGTTGAAGGAGATTCTGCAGGTGGAACTGCAAAGGGTGGAAGAGATAGAGAAACTCAAGCTATTTTACCTTTGCGTGGAAAAGTTTTGAATGTTGAAAAATCAAATACTGCGAGAGCTTTGGGCTCAGAACAAATTTCTAATCTAATTACTGCAATGGGCACTGGAGTTGGTGAAAGTTTTGATATTGAAAAATTGAGATATAACAAAATTATTATTATGACGGATGCAGATGTGGATGGACAACATATTAAGGCACTTTTACTAACTTTATTTTTTAGGTATACTCCTCATTTAATTGAGGCAGGACATGTTTTTATTGCAGTTGCACCTTTCTTTAAAATTAAAAAAGGTTCAAAGGACCATTATGTTTATTCAGGAGATGAATTAAAAAATAAATTGGAAGAACTTGGTGGAAAGGGAGAAGTTAGCCGATTTAAAGGTCTTGGTGAAATGAATGATGAGCAATTATGGGATACTACTATGAACCCTAAAACTCGAAGATTGAAACAAGTTTCTATTGAAGATGCTGTTGAAGCTGATGAAACATTTTCATTATTGATGGGTGATGTTGTTGCACCTAGAAAACAATTTATTGAAGAGAATGCAGATAAAGCGGAGGTTGATTTGTAAATGGTTAAATCTGAAAAAATAATTAAAAAAAATAAAATTCTTAAAAATGATAAAATCAATGTAAAGTTTTGTCCTAATTGTAAGGGATTTGAAGTAAAATATGTTTTTGGATTAAAGAATTTTTTTGGAGTATCTCCTAAGATGAAATGTATTGGATGTAATTTTGAAATGCCAAGTTTTCCAATTTTACAAACTACTCAAGAAAATTTAGATATCTCAATTAATAAATTAAAAAAGAAAAATGTTTCTAAGAAAAAGAAAAAAATTCCTATGACGAATACTAAGAAAAATAAAACTAAACGGAGGAAAAAATAAAATGACACCTGAGGGAGAGATTATTGAAAATGGGGAAGTTAAAGATATTGAAAATATGGATGAGGCCTTAAAAGAATCTGAAAATTTTGAAATTAAAAGAAAAGAAATTCGTGAAAATGTGATGGCTAAGGAATTGATGGATGCTGAAATTTCTTCTGAGATGCGTGAAGCTTATTTGAATTACGCAATGTCTGTTATTGTTGCCCGTGCTTTACCTTCTGCTGAAGACGGATTGAAACCTGTCCATAGAAGAATTCTCTGGGCGATGAATGAAATGGGGGTTTATCATAATAAACAAACTAAGAAATCTGCGAGAATTGTTGGAGATACGATGGGTAAATATCACCCTCATGGGGATATGGCTATTTATGATTCTATGGTTCGAATGGCACAACCATTTTCTTTAAGATATCCATTAGTTATTGGACAGGGAAATTTTGGATCTATGGACGGAGATAATGCTGCCGCTTCAAGATATACTGAAGCAAAAATGGAAAAAATTAGCGAGGAATTATTGAGGGAAATTGATAAAAATACTGTTGAAATGATGAATAATTTTGATAATAGTCTTAAGGAACCGGTAGTTATGCCCGGAAAACTTCCAAATTTATTATTGAATGGGGGGAGCGGAATTGCAGTGGGTATGGCTACAAATATACCTCCTCATAATTTAAACAATGTTTGTGATGCTATTTTAACTTATTTGAATAATCCTGAATGTGGAGACAATGAATTAATTGATTCTATTAAAGCTCCTGATTTCCCTACTGGCGGAATGGTGAGTGGAGAATTAAAAAGAATTTATACTGAAGGAAAAGGAAGATTGATTATTGATGGAAAAACAATTATTGAAGAACCTAAAAAAGCTAATGGTAAGGTCAAAATAATTATTACTGAAATTCCCTATCAAGTGAATAAAGCTAATTTGGTTGAACAGATTGCGATTTTGGCGAGGGATAAAAAATTCCCCGATATTTCTGATATTCGAGATGAATCTTCTAAGGGAAAAGTTAGAATTGTTATCGAACTTCGAAAAGGAAGCGAATTTAAATTTACATTGAATCGACTGTATAAATTTACCCAATTGAGAAATAGTTTTAATGTAAATATGTTAGCCTTGGTAGATAGAATTCCTAAACTTCTTTCCTTGAGAGAATATATCAAAGTTTATGTTGGGCATCGGCAAAAAGTTATAAGAAAAACTAAAGAATTTGATTTGAATAAGGCTGAGAAGAGATTACATATTGTTGAAGGATTATTAATTGCTCAATCTAATATTGATGAGGTTGTTAAATTAATTCGTTCTGCAAGATCTAAAATTGAAGCCGCTGAAGGGTTGAAAACTAAATTTAACCTTACGGATAAACAAACTGAAGCTATTTTGGATATGAGATTACACCAAATTACTTCTTTAGAATTTGAAAAACTTCGAAATGAAAAGAGTAATTTGAAAACTCTGATTGAAACTCTTAACCGGATTTTAGGAGATGAAAAAGAAATTTTGAAAATTATCAAAAAAGATTTAGAAGAGTTGAAAGAAACTTATGGGGATAATCGTAGGACTAAACTTGTTAGTTCTATTAAGGAATTTGAGGAAAAGGATATTGTGGATAAAAAGGATGTTGTTGTTACGATTACTGATAAGGGATATATTAAGAGAATTGATTTGAAAGAATATAGGGAACAAAAAAGGGGTGGAAAAGGAGCAATAGGTTCTGATTTGACTGAAGATGATTTTGTTAAAGAACTTTTGACTTGTTCAACTCATGATTATATGTTGTTTTTTACAGATAAGGGGAAAGTTCATTGGTTGAAAGCTTATGAAGTTCCTGCTTCTGCTAAGAGTTCTAAGGGTAAAGCGATTATTAATCTTCTTTCACTTAAGGATGAAAAAGTTACCTCTGTTTTACCCGTAAAAAAATTTGAAGATTATTTAATAATGGTTACCGAGAAGGGAATTGTTAAAAAAATTGAATTGTCTCAATTTAGTAAGCCTCGTAAGGGCGGAATTAAGGCAATTAAAGTTGTTGAAACTTCAGATATTTTGATAGATGTTAAACCTCTTAAAGAAAATCAGGAAATTCTTTTAGTTTCTAAAAATGGACAAGCAATTAGATTTAAGGAAAGTGATGTTCGTTCTATGGGTCGTGCTTCTTATGGGGTTGCAGGAATTAAACTTGGAGAAAAGGACAAGGTTGTTTCTGTAGAAGTTCTTCCTGAAAAAGATGTTCCTGGATTTTCTGTTTTGACGATTACTAGAAAGGGATATGGGAAAAGAAGCGAAATTGAGGCTTATAGATTGACTGGACGTGCAGGAAAGGGGGTAATTAATATGAAGGTTACTGAAAAAACTGGGAGAATTGTTACTTCTCAGTCTGTAACAGATACAGATAATATCATTATGTCTACTGAAAAAGGAATTTTTATTAGGACTCCTGTAAAAACTCTTAGAATTATGGGACGAGCTACCCAGGGGGTTAAAGTTATTAACTTGAAGGAAGGCGATAAGGTTAGTGGATTAACCAGAGTTCCTACAGATGAACATTTTGAGGAAAAAGAAAGTGAGTAAGTTAATTTTATTTAGATTAAATTTCTGAATATTCTATTTTTGATTTTTCTTGAAAATTATCAATTGAATTTTTATTTGGTTTTCCTGAATTTTTTTGTGTTGTTTTTTTAATCTGATTTTTTTCTTTTGAAGAATTATTTAAATTTGAGGTATGAGTTCCCCTTTTTTTATTGAGAAGATCTTTAACTCCTGTTTTTTCAAAAGCTTTTTTTGTGATTTTTTCTTGAATATTTTCTTTCTTTTTAGTTTTGAAAATTTCTGGAATTTTATCTTTATCTTTTTTTGAATCGAATAGGTGAGTGTCTTTTAATAAATTTACAAAAATTTCAATTGCATAAGCTAAAAAAAGATATGCAAATAAATCTATAATTAATCCTTTTTTATTTAATGGGGAATTTGATGGATTTAATAAATCAAATTCTAAAAATGGTTTAGGAATCCCCACATTTACCTTTTTTGTCAAATCCTTTCCTATAAATGAACCTGTTGAAAACTGAAATAGGGAGATTAAGATTACTATTAAAAAAATATACCCCATAATCTTCCCAGTTAAACTTGACGGGATTAATTCTCTTGGAATGGCGTTTTTTAAACTATCTTTTAAGGATTCTTTTCCTAAATATTTGTAATCTGTTTTTTTTCCACCTAATTTTTTTAACCAATCCATTAATTATTTATGTTCTTTGATTATATAAAGATTATTAAATTGATTTTTGTTTGTTTTATTATGGGTTTAGATTCTTTTTTTGATGTAAAATTGCCATATTCTTCAAATCGCTTAGATTTTGAAAATCGTGAAAGTGAATTATTTGATAATTTTGAAAAGAATAAAGTTATAAGCCCTGTTTCTGCGAATAAAAATTCCGAAATTATTCTTGAAAATAAAGTTGCAATATTTAGAAAATTTCCTTTTAAGGATGAAACTTTGGCTAATTGGATTGGAAATGTTGATAACATTGGGGGAATTGAATCTTTTGAGGAAAACTTTTCTGAAAATGGAATTGAAAGAGTGGTTAAGTTTAATTCTTCAAGTTATTTTTTGAATAAAAATTTTTCCAAAGATCATAAACGATTAATTTTTATGAATTGTGAGGGGATAAAATTTAGAAATAAAATTATTGAAGGATATTCAAATTTAATTCCTCTCCTTTATCGTCGTGGAAATTATAATTCTCGTAAGGTTCCGTTTTCTGATTTTTTTCAAGAAGGAATCCTGGAACTCTCAAATGTTTTGAATTATTATGATCCTGGGAAAGTTAAATTTTTTACCTATGCATATCATTGCCTCAGTAAATTTTTGTTTAGAAAATTTAAGGTTGATTCAAGAATAAGAACTTCTAATAATGAATTTGAAGAAAGATTGTTATCTTATGGCGGAGTTGTAGAATCTCGTGAATTTGAAAGTGATGCTCGGATGGATTTTGAAGAAATTTTTGGAAGTCTGAATTTATTTGAGCAGAAAATTTTAAAGATGCATTATTTTGAAAATAAAACTTCAAGGGAAATTTCAAATTCACTTAGTTTAGATAATTCTTGTGAATATGGGGTTGGAAGGGGGAATATTAATAAAATTAAAATTAATGCTATTGAAAAATTAAAAAGACTTTATGTTTCTTAGTTAATATTTTTATATTAAATTATTTCACCAAAACCAATTAATCTCCAGTGCCCATCAATATTTCTTGCGATTCCTAATGACTCCCCTTTAAGTGGAACTACCGGAATCTTTAATTTCAATTCTATATTGTCTTTATTTATCTTTGAGATTTTCCCAACCGTTATTGAAGTATTGATACTTAGCATTAACATTTCGTTTATTTTTAATTCTTTAATTTTTTCATGTTTTTCAGTTCCCAATACTTTTTCAAAAAGAGTAAATTTTATTTTTATGTCTTCAGTTATCTCTGGAAGAAATCCGTTTTTAGAGGCTATTCCTCCTGAAAGTGAATCTGCTTTTGTTAAACTTGGATCTAATTCTGTTTCAATTGCGAGACTCCCTCCAGGTGTTGCCTCTGTTACCGGATATTTTCCTTTTTGCATTGAAACTATCTTTGATTTAACTGTTTTGTAATGATGTTGATTTTGTTTTTTGTAGGAATATCCTGGTTTTATTTCTATTGTATCTCCAATTTTCAAAATTCCTCTTTTTAATGCTCCTCCCAAAATTCCTCCGTGTAACTTTTGAATTTCTGTCCCGGGTTTATTTACGTCAAAACTTCTAGCTATAAAAAAAACTGGTTCTTCTGATTTTTCTGGAGATGTTATCTTTATTTTACATAACTCTTCGAGAATTTTATCCAAATTAATTCCTTGTTGTGCTGAAATTGGAATTATAGGAGCGTTTTCTGCGATAGTTCCTTTGATTAGTTTTTTTATTTCATTGTGGTTTTCTATTGCTTTTTCTTTTGAAATTAAATCAATTTTGTTTTGAGCAATAATTATTTTTTTGATTTTTTTTGCTTCTAATGCTACTAAATGTTCTTTTGTTTGAGGTTTAATTCCTTCGTTTGCTGCGACAACTAAAATTGCTGCATCTACTATTGCAGCTCCTGAAAGCATTGTCGCCATTAACATTTCATGTCCTGGAGCATCTACAAAAGTCAAATATTTTACTGGCTTTTCTTTTGAATTTGAATCTATTGTAAATTTTTCTTTTGAATCTTTTGAAGAATTTTCTCTAACTATTGTATCTGCGTAACCTAGTTTTATTGTAATCCCTCTCTTTAATTCCTCTGAATGTGTATCTGCCCACTTTCCAGAAAGTCTCTGTAAAAGAGTTGTTTTTCCGTGATCGATATGACCCACTATACCTACATTTAAGGTTTCTAATTTAGAAATGTCTATTTTTTCATCCATAAATTAAAGTAATAAATTGGGTTTAAAGGGTTTTCGTTAGGACTATAACTATTCTTCAGAATTATTTCTTGAATTTCCATTATTTTTATCTTCAAAAATTCCGCTTGCAAAATCTATAATTCTCATCGTCAGTTCTATTGAAACAATAAATACCAAATAAAGAGGTATATTTGAAAATAATGCTGGAATTTCTCTTAATCTTGAAATTAACATAGATATTTGAAAAAATCCAGGTTTTGTTAATGCTATTGCTAATAATGTGAATGGAACCATTTTTGCTAAATCTTTCGCCAAATTTTTGCTAACATAGGATGTTGTTCTAACTGATGCAACGAGTGCAGTGGTTATTAGAAGTACTGTATTCACTTCAATCCCCTCAGCTAAAATAAGAATTAAAACTGCTAAAATTGAAAACCAAAAAAATGTTACTATTGGTAGAAAAATTATGTATTCAATTATATAGAAAATTACTGCAAAGAATTTTACAAGTGTTGGATTTTCATTACGATTATATTGATTTAAATTTAATTCTATAATATTCTTCTTAGCTAGAAATTGATAGAAGTAGAATATGAAAACAGAGTAAATTACAATTATTGTTGTGAAAAAAAGTAAAACAAAAATGGTGTTTGATTCTCCACCTAGAAATCCAACTAGATTTTCTAAAATTCTTGACATCACCATAAGTTATTTAGGAAAAGTTTCTTTTTAAATATTTTCTAGAAAATTATTCTTTTTTTTCTTCTGTTTCTGAAGATTCTTCTTTTGCAAAAAGTTCTGAAAATTTCTTTGAACCTTCTTTTAATACTTTCATATTAATTTGAATCGTGCTTGGGGAAATTTCCTTTCCTCTAACTGTTTTTCTTAATCTGAGTCCTTTTGGTTTTGTGTTTCCGCCCCTTGTTCCTTTTGGCTTTTTTTTCATCCCTTTTCCATATCCTAAAAGAACTTTTTTTAAATTTGGCCCATCAATTTCTAAAAGTCCTGCGAAACCTGCTTTGTCGGAGGTTCCTGTAATTTCCAATTCATAACCTTCTAAAGCTTCTTCAATTTCTTTTCCGTCTATTTTTTCACCGATTGAAAGCCCAACTAATTTTTCATCCTCTTTTTCTACCTTGTAGGTTTTTCCCTTGTGAGAAATATTCATTTTAAATGCCATGGTATTTTGTATTTGTGTGGGTTTTTAAGGGTTTTGATGGAGAAATAAATTATAGATTTAACATCTTATGATAAACTTTTGAAGTTATATGGCAATCTGCTAATGCATCGTGAGCTTTTGAATAGTCTATATCAAAAAAATTTGAAATTGATTGAAGATTTGCCCGGAGACTTGAAGGAACCTTTCCCGACCTTTGTAAATTTCTCCATAAATGCATTGTATCAAAAGATTCGTTATGAAATTTAGGAATTGATTCTCCTTGATCAAATAATGAATTAAGAAATCCCTTGTCAAATTGAATATTGTGACCTACTAAAGGAGTTTCATGAAGGATATTCTTTTCCAAAAATGAATTTATTTTTCCACATGCTATTTTTGGATTCACTGCGATTTTATGGTGTTCGTTAATATTTATTTTATTTACCTTTATTGCTTCTGCACTAGTATTATAATTTTCATGTTTTATAAAAATGTGATTTTCATCTAAGATTTTCAGATGTTGATCATTTATATCTATTAGGAGCATTCCAACTGTAAGCGTTTTATTATATTTTGGGGAAAGTCCAGTAGTTTCTGTATCAATAACCAATCTCTTCATTTTGTTTTAGTGACGAGTGAGTATTTAAGAATTGTGATGCTGATTTCAATAATCTTTAAATACTTTCTAATTTTTTATTTATTATGAAATGGAGAGGGATGTTAGTTGTTTATTTGTTTTTGATAGCGTTGTTTTCGTTTTTTATTTTTTGGGATTATGAAGATGTTTTGAGGAACATTGATGACCCTTTAGGCCCAGATTTTTTTGATAGTTCTTCTTCAAGTTCTTCTAATGACGGGGACGATTCTCTTTGTGGGAATACTTATTGTGATGATAATGCAGAGGAGGATGGGATTAGTTGCCCTTCGGATTGTGTGACTCAATGTAATGACGGTGTTGATAACGACGGTGATGGTGATGTAGATAATTTGGATAGTGGTTGTGTTGATGGAAATGATAACTTGGAATCTACAAGTTCTGGCGGCGGTGGAGGTTCTTCTGGTGGTTCTTCTGGAGGCGGGGGAAGTTCTGGCGGCGGTTCTTCGGGAGGTGGTTCTCCCTGCGGTAATGGGGTTTGTGATTCTGGAGAAGACCCGTTTAGTTGCTCGGTAGATTGTGGAACTTTTAGGTGTAGTGATGGATTGGATAATGATGCTGATGGATTGATTGATTTTCCAAATGATACTGCATGTATTGATGGATTTGACGACGTGGAAACAGAGTTTGGTTTATTTGAATGTTATGATGGATTAGATAATGATGGGGATAATTTGACAGATTATTCTAATGATTCTGGATGCTTTGATTATTTTGATGATAATGAAAGTTTAACTAATTGTAATGATGGTTTAGATAATGATGGTGATGGTTGGGTTGATTTTCCTGCAGATATTGGATGTTTAGATTCTAATGATAATAATGAGTCTAATGATTTTACTTCTTTTGAATGTTCAAATGGTGTTGATGATGATTTGGATGGTTTAATTGACGGTTATGACCCTATCTGTTTGATTTGGAATGATAGTTCTGAATTTGCTGAATGTAATGATTTGTTAGATAATGATAATGATACATTGATTGATTATCCTGATGATACTGGTTGTTCTGATTTGAATGATGATAGTGAAGATGCTGATTGTTCTGATGAATTAGATAACGACGGAGATGGGTGGTTTGATTTCCCTGATGATCCTGGTTGTGATAGTTTAGGAGATGGGAATGAGTCTAACGATTTTACTTCTTTCGAATGCTCGGACGGTTCAGATAACGACGGAGATGGTTTAATTGACGGTTATGACCCTATCTGTTTGATTTGGAATGACGTTTCTGAAACAGGGGAATGTAATGATTTGGTAGATAACGACGGAGACGGGTGGGTAGATTTGGGAGACCCTGGATGTAATGATGTTAATGTGGTTAGTGAAGTTAATGGAGATACAGGTTATCAATGTTCTGATGGTTCAGATAATGATGAGGATGGTTTAATTGACGGTTATGATTTAATGTGTAGTTCTCCCATAGATAATGACGAATATTCGCAATGTAATGATGGGGTTGATAATGATAATGATACTTTGATTGATTATCCAGATGATACTGGTTGTTCTGATTTGAATGATGATAGTGAAAATACGGAGAATAATCAAGGGGGGGATCAAAATTTAATCGCATATTATGATTTTGAGAATGATGTTTTGGATTCTTCTGGAAGTGGTTATGATGGGGTAAATAATGGGGGAACTTTTGATGCTGATGCTAAGATTGGAAGTTATTCTTTGGGCTTAGATGGCATTTCTAGTTATGTTTCCTTGCCTTCAAATATTGCACTTAATGGAAATCAAGCGACGATTGCTTTCTGGTTTAAGGCTAATGATGTTAATGATTGGGGGAGGTTTATTTCTAAGGCAAATGGTGTTCAGGATGATAACCATTGGTGGATGATGAGTTTGAATAATGGACAATTAAGAAATCGTTTGAAAACTTTAGGTTCTACTTCTACTTTGAAAGGGGGAAGTTTGTCGACGGGAATTTGGACTCACGGGGTGATGGTTTATGATGGTTCCGAGGTTAGAATTTATGTTGATGGTTCGCAAGTTGCGATGCAAGTGAAAACAGGAACTATTGATGTTGATGATTCTATCGAGGTTTGGATTGGTGCTAATCCAGGAGGGACTGATTATTACGATGGATTGATGGATGATTTGAGAATTTATGATAGAGTTTTGACTGATGATGAAATTGCAAGTTTGGCTGGGACTTCTTCGAGTGGTTCGACTTGTGGAGATTCTGTTTGTGATGCTGGTGAAAATCCATTTAGTTGTTCTTCTGATTGTGGAACTTATGTTTGCTCTGATGGATTAGATAACGACGGAGATGGATGGACTGATTTGGCAGACCCTGGTTGTGTTGATGGTTATGATACTGACGAGACTAATGGCGATTTAGGTTATCAATGTTCTGATGGTTCAGATAATGATGAGGATGGTTTAATTGATGGAAATGATTTGATGTGTAGTTCTTGGAATGATAATAGTGAGGCTACTGAATGTTCTGACGGTTTAGATAACGATGGAGATGGATTTTGCGATTGGTCTGGAGGGACTTGCACTGATGGAAGTGTTCTGGGAGATAGCGATTGTAGTAGTTCTGAAGATAATAGTGAAAGTGGAATTTTGGGATGTCCAAATGGAAAACCTGGGCCGAGTAATACTGGGCCTTTGACACCTAAAAGTCAATTGACTCAAATGGGAGGCTTAACAATAACTCAGGATAATACGGTTCTTGAAGGTGTTTATATTAATGGAGGAGTAACTATCAAGGCAGATAATGTCATTATTAGAGATTTTGTAATTGAATGTGGTGATGGGTATACAGGTGCATCGTATTGTGTTAAATCTATCGACGGAGGAAGTGTAACTCTTGAAGATGGAGAGATATTTGGTGGAATGAGTGCAGCAGTTTATGGGAGTGATTTTATTTTAAGGAGAACTGAAATGCATACTTTAAAAAGTACTGCCTTGAGGCCCGGATCTAATGTAATTGTTGAGGAAAATTGGATACATCCTCCAATTACCTTTAATGGTGGATCTGAAGTTCAAACCATTTTTTCAGGAGCTAATTCAATTTTTAGATGTAATCATATTGATACTCCTTATGGTTCAAACCCTGGTCAAAGTCTAAGTGTTTCATGTAGCCTTATGAAAACTCGTAATTCAGCTATTGATAATATGACTTTTGATTCAAATTGGTGTAATGGAGGGACTTACAGTTATTATGTTAATAGTGATAATTATGGGTGTCCTACCAATATAGCTATTAAAAATACTCAGTTTGGAAGAAATTATCGGTATGGATTATTATCTTCTAATTGTAATCCATATACTTGTGGAAATGTTTGGGAAGATACTGGAGATTTAGTTACTAGTGCTAATGGTGGTTGGGATCAAACTAGTGCCGTTTGTTCGTAATTTTATTTTTTTGGGAAGTTTTAAATAATCGTTTTGTGATTTGAGTTCTATGGCTGTTAAAGAAAAAAGATTGATAACTGCAGCGTTGCCTTACATAAATAATGTACCTCATCTTGGACATATTGCCGGATCTCATTTACCTGCAGATATTTTTGCAAGATATTGTCGTTCTAAGGGTTACGAAACTCTTTTTATAGGGGGGACTGATGAAAATGGTTCTGCTTCTGAAATTGCCGCAAGTCAAATTGGTATTGATTTGAAAATTTTTTCTACGAGACTTTACAAAGAACATAAAAAAATTTATGATTGGTTTGGAATTTCTTACGATAATTTTTCTAGAACTACAAAAAAAATTCATCATGATATGGTAAAGGATTTTTTTGATAAACTCAATACGAATGGTTTTGTTAAAGAAAGAATTTCGAAAGTTTTTTATTCTTCTAATGAAAAAAGATTTTTGGCAGATAGATATATCGTCGGAGAATGTCCTAAATGCGGATATTCAGATGCAAATGGGGATCAGTGTGAGAAGTGTACTTCTATTTTGGATTCCCTTGAACTTTTGAACCCTCGTTCCAAAATTTCTGGAGGGAAATTAGAAATTAAAGAAACAAATCATCTTTTTTTATCTTTAGATAAATTATCTCCTAAATTGAAATCATGGATTAGTTCTCAAAAAGAATGGAGATCTCAGGTAAAAAATCTTGCTCTTGGATGGATTAAAGAAGGTTTGAAGGAAAGGGGGATTACAAGGGATTTGCATCATGGTGTTAAAATTCCTCTGAAGAATTATAGGAATAAAGTTTTTTATGTTTGGTTTGATGCACCTATTGGTTATGTTTCTTTTACAAAAGAGATTAGAGAAGATTGGAAAAAATTTTGGACAGGAAATGGAAAAGTTTACAATTTTTTAGGCAAGGATAACATCCCATTTCATACTATTTTTTGGCCGGCAGTAATTATGGGAAGTGAAAAAGTTAATCTTCCTTCGAAAGTTGTTGGATTACAATTTTTAAATTATGAAGGTAAGAAATTTTCTAAAAGTAAACAGGTCGGAGTTTTTTGTGAAAAATTACCTCAACTTGAACTTAGTCCAGATATTTGGAGGTCTTATTTGACTCTGATAATGCCCGAATCTAATGACTCTGAGTTTAAATGGAAAGATTTTCGAGAACGAACAAATGCAGATTTAATCGGAAATTATGGAAATTATGTTAATAGAATTATTAAATTTGTGAATGTAAATTTTGATGGGAAATTATCTAAGCCTTCTAAATCCAAAATAACTGAAATGGATTCTAAATTGATTAAGTTAATTTCTGAAACGAAGAAAAAAATTGAAGTTTATCTTGAAAATTCCGAATTGAGAAAAGCCTATCTTGAAGTTTTAAATTTGTGTAGTGCCGGAAATAAATATATTAATGATGCTGAACCTTGGAAAGTTATAAAAGAAGATTCCCAACGAGCAAATGATATTTATTATACAGGAGCATTATTGTTAAAAGCTGTTTCTGTTTTTTCTGCCCCTTTTCTCCCTAAGGTTTCCTTAGAGGTTTGGAAACAATTAGGACTTGAAGGAAGTCCACTTGATCATGGAATTTGGAATTCAGTTTTAATGGATTTTGGAAATGAACATTCTTTCGGAAAATCTAAAATTTTATTTAATAAGATAGGTGATGAAGATGTTAAAAAATATCGTGAAGAAGTTAGTAATGGAATTGATTTGAAAGGGTTTTTTAAGTGAATATAAATATTTTTAAATGTTTGATTTCTATTTGTTTTGTTTAGTGGGGGTAGTCCAGTTACACGATGTAAAATCGTTTCAAAAACAACCCATGTTAAAACAAAAACCGCGTGGGTAGTTTAGTGGCAGAATATGACGTTGCCAACGTTGTGACCCGGGTTCGAATCCCGGCTCGCGCATTTTTGATTTGATTGTTCGAATTGCCCGAAGGGTATGCAGTTTACTGCCGAGGCTCGCGCATTTTTGATTTTATTTTTAAAATTATTTAAAATTAATCATAACCTTTCATTGAATTTAAGTTCCCTGAATTTCCTTCATTTTTTTTTGCTGCGATTACATCATCAATTCTTAAAATCATTATCGACACTTCACTTGCTGATGAAATTGCTTGCGTTTTTATTTTTAGAGGTTCTATTACTCCTGCTCTTAATGTGTCCTCGATTTTCCCAGTTAGTAAATTTAATCCGATGTTTTGATTGTTTTCATCATGGTTTGTTTTGAGTTCTGTTAAAACATCTAAAGGGTCCATTCCCGCATTTTCTGCCAGTGTCCTTGGAATAAATTCCATTGCAGAGGCAAATTCCTCGACAGCTAATCTTTCTCTTCCCTTTAATGTCGATGCAAATTCTCTTATTCTTTTTGATAGTTCCATTTCTATTGCCCCACCTCCTGCAACAATTTTTGAATCTTTTAGAGTAGTTGAAACTCCTCCTAATGCATCGTCCATTGCCCTTTCTATTTCTGAAATAATGTGGTCTGTCCCTCCTCTTATTAAAATAGTTAATGCTTTCGGATTTTTACATCCTGTAATATATGTCATCGATTCTTCACCTGTTCTTTTTTCTTCTACTGAATTTGCAAACCCCAAATCTTCATTATGCAATTCGTTTAATTTTGAAATTATCTTTCCACCTGTTGCCTTGGATATAGATTCTAAATCTTTTTTTGAAATTCTTTTTACTGCATAAATTCCTTCTTTTGCTAGATAAAATGAAATTAGTTCATCAATTCCTCTTTGAACAAAAACTACATTTGCTCCAGATTCTTTTATTTTTTCTACTTTTGATTTTAAAATTACTTCTTCTTGATTTAGGAAATTTTGTAATTGTTCAGGAGAGGATACAGATATTTTTGCATCCATTTCAGGAGTTCTTATTTCTAAAGCCTCTTCTATTAATGCGATTTTTGCCTCTTTTATTTTTGAAGGCATTTCTTTTGAAGTTTTTTCTAAATCTAAAACAATTCCCTTTATCAGCTCTGTTTTTTCTAATGATTTTCCTTTTTTCTTTTCAATTTTTATATTTTCTAATTCTACATTCCCATTCTCTGCAATGATTTCAATAGCATTTACAATTATTTCTCCAAATTTTTCTTTTAAATGTTCTGCCCCCTTTCCTGTCATTGCAGTTTGAGCAATTTTTATTAATTCTTCTCGCGAATCAATTTCAACTGAAATTTCTTTTAGTATTTTTTGAGATTGTTCTTCGGCCCATCTGTAACCTCTAGTGATAATAGTTGGATGAATTTTTTGATCTAATAATTTTTCTGCATTTTCTAATAATTTCCCTGCCAACATTACTGCAGTTGTTGTCCCATCTCCTACCTCTTTTTCTTGTGTTTTTGAAATTTCTATAATCATCTTTGCAGTTGGATGTTCTACTTCCATTTGTTCTAAAATTGTAACTCCATCGTTTGTTACAGTAACATTTCCTACCCTGTCCACTAGCATCTTATCCATCCCTTTTGGCCCAAGAGTTGTTTTTACAGTTTCTGCAATTACTCTTGCAGCTAAAATATTATTTCTTTGGGCATCTTTTCCAATCATTCGATTGTCTTCTTCCGAGAAAATTTTTTCAGTCATATTTTGAGAAGAATTATTCTGTTTATAATAATTATTGTTATCTAAAATACGTTTTAATTAAAATAATTTTATGTTGTGAAGAGAAATGATATAATAAATCATCTAAATCTTTATTAATCTTTTTTTCAAATTTAGTTGATGGCTAGGACGTTATCTCTTTTAGATAGGCTTAATCGAGCCTTGCCAACTTCAACTTCAGATACTGAAACTGAAGAAATTTATGCATTGTTTTATCGAATAGGTTTTAATGTCACTGAAATGAATTTTGAAAATTTTTATGAGGATTTGAAAAATCAAAATCTTTCTCCATTAGAAGGTTCTGAAAAAACTAGTTATAATGTTGATGAGATTAATTTTGGAAAGAAATTATCTGAATTGTTGGGAGATATTGAATTTCCAGATTCTGATGAAAAACATTTTGGTGCTAAATATAAAAGAGCGAGGAATAGGGAATTTAATTTGTTAAAAAAATTCTATAGGGATTGATGGGTTTTAAAAATTATAAGGTGGAATTAGATGTTTTGGCATCTTCTGGAGAAGATGGCTTAAAAAAATTGGCTTCAAATAAAAATATAGTTTATATTGATTTTTTAGAGTTGGAAAAGGTTGCAGGAGATAGGAAACATCCACTTTGTTATGAGATTGGATCTTTTTTAGATTTTACAAATAAAATTATTGGTGAAGGAGGGATTGCTCAACTTCCTTCTTATGGCCGAATTTCAGGAGAATCCCCTCCAGAAAATTCTATTTATATTACTCGTTCTCCTTCTAAAACTTCAAAACTTAAAAGAGAAGGTAAATCTGTTGATTTCCCAGATTTTTTAAGGTATTCTTCTGAATTTCTTAAATCAGGATTATTAGAAGGAAATTATGGTGAATTAAAGAATATTAATCTTGAAAAACTTATGGAAGTTAATAATTGGGGGGATGAAGATATTTTTAATAATCAGTATGTTTGTGTGAATAACCAATTAGTTTATTTGATTAATCAAAATTTAAAACCAAATAAGGAACATACACGACATGTTGGTTTTGGAAAATTTAAATTATTTCCTGTTGATCGAAATCCTAAAAATGTTAAATCAAAATTGACTGGCTTTTACCCTAAAAACCTTGAACAATTGCTCGCTTTTAATTTGGCTAAAAGAAGTGATGTAGAAGTTTCATTTATTACTGGTGGTTCTGGTTCAGGAAAATCTGTTGTTGCTTATGCTGCTGCTCTTGAAATGATTTTAGGAAATGAAAATCAAAAAAGAGGAAAGGGAAATCTTAAAGAAAAAATTATATTTTTTAAACCGAATAATCTTATTGGTGGAAAAATGAGAGATATTGGTTTTCTCCCAGGAACTGCGTTTGAAAAAATCTATCCTATAATGCGAAGTTTTGAGGATGCTCATGATCTTTGTGGAATTAATCAACAAAAAATGCCGTTTAAAGAAATGCTTTATCATCCTCAACGAAGTTTGGATAGTGGTTTTGAGATAAGAAAAAATCATAAGATTGGATTGTATTGCCTTCCTGAAAAATCGAATGCTATTGAAATTGAACATTTACAATTTGGAAGGGGGAGAACTTTTACGAATAAAGTTATATTCATTGATGAAGCTCAAAATTATACTCCTTATGAAATGAAACAACTTGTTGAAAGGGTTGGGAGTGGAAGTAAATTATTGATAGTTGGAGACCCTGAACAGGTAGATGGTAGCCAAAATGATTTAAGTTCCGAATTTAATGGTTTGTTGTGGGCTGCGAAAGCTTTTAGAAATAGCAGTCATCCTGGAGTCTCGTTTATGCATTTAGATCAAAATTTTAGATCTCAGGCAGCTGAAGTTATGAGAAGGGTTAATGCCCCAAGAACTTATTGATTATTACTACCCAAAAAAAGTTATAAAATTATTTAAAGAATAGACTCCTTTTTTTTGTATGGATACTGGAATAAAAGTTGGCGATATTATGACACGAAATTTAGTTTTTGTTACTCCCGAAACTAATTTAATTGTTTGTGCTAAAACTATGGTTAAAAAACGGGTAGGAAATTTGTTGATAAAGGAAAAAGGTTCCGATAAATTAAAAGGTATTCTTACTGAAAAAGATATTGTTTGGGCAGTTGTTAAAAAATCTAAAAAAGATTTGAAAAATATTTTGGCCAAGGATTTAATGAAAAAAAGAGTTGTTACGATAAAACCTTTTGCAGATGTTACTGAAGCTATGCGTCGTCTTAAAAAGAAAAAAGTAAGAAGATTACCTGTTGTTGAAAGGGGAAAATTAATTGGAATCTTGACGGATAAAGATATTTTTAGGATGGACCCTGGACTTTTTCAGATGATTGCTCAGACTATTCAAATTCGTGAAGAAACTGAAAAACTCAAAAGAAGAGATGTTAATTCCTTTGGAAAAGAAGGAATTTGTGAAGAATGCGGGGTTTTTGCTATCTTAAACAGCGACGATGTTCAAGCTATTTGTGAAACTTGCTTTAGTAAAAGATAATTTTTCTTTCTCGTAACATTTAAATAGATAATTATAATTTAATTATTATAAAAGGTGGTGCAAATTAAGTACCTAAATATAAAAATAATATAATGGCACAAAAAAGTAATGTATTAAAACAATCTATAAAACAAAAAGGTTATTGGAATTACAATGATTTGTATATTTTTTGTTTTGATTGGTTAAAGGATAATGGATATCACGTTGCTGAAAGTGAATATACTGAAAAACTTTCGGGATTTGGAAAAGAAATATTAATTACGTGGGAAGGTGCTAAAAAAGTTTCTGATTATTTCAAAAATACTATCTCGGTTAAATGGCATATTTTGGGTATGAATGACGCAGAGGTTGAACAAGAGGGTGTTAAGATAAAAACTAATAAAGGTGAAGTTAAAATTGTTGTTAGTGCTGATTTGGAAAGGGATTATGAAGATAAGTGGGGGAATAAGCCAATTTGGAAATTTTTAAGAGGAATTTATGATAAATATATTATTAAAACTACTATTGATGAATATGAAGGTCGATTAGAAAGTGATGCTCAAGAATATGTGAATCAAATTAAATCTTTTTTATTGTTGAAAAAATAACTAAGATTTAATCACAATAATCTTTATAAGATAATCCTTGCTTTCCTTTTTATGAAAAAAATTATATTTTTATTAATGGTTTTGACCATGGCTTTTCCAGTTTCTTCTTTAGAATTTTCGGTAGATTATGATTCAAATGTTGTTGTTAGGGGAATTAGTAGTGAAATTGATTTTGCTTTGAATGTTGAAAATGCATCCTCCGGAGTTTATAATTTGTATTCTCTTGCAGATGTTTTTATTGAACCTTCTGCTAATTTTAATATAAATGAAGGTTCTATCGAAAAAGATTTTGTTTTGAAAACTGTTAAAAATTTGGATGTTTTGGGATATTATACTTTTGTTTATACTTTAAATCAACGAGGAGTTGAAAAATTTAATGAACAATTTACAATTAATATTTTGGAATTAGAAGATGTTTTGGAAATTAGTTCTGAGGCAATAAATCCTGATTTAGATACTTTAAAATTTTATGTGAAAAATAAAGAAAATGTTAAATTAGAAAATCTTTCTGCGAAGTTTTCTTCTATTTTGTTTGATGTTGAAGAAGTTTTTGATTTGGAACCTTTTGAAAAGAGAGAGTTTTCTGTAAATGTTGGTGGAGACCTCATGAAAAAAACTAAGGCTGGAGTTTATATTATCGAAACTTTTTTTGATACTGATGATGGAACAAAAAGGGTAGATGGTAATTTGTATCTTGGGGAGAAAAAGGGAATTTCTACTGCGGAAGATGTTTCAGGTATTTTAATCAGAACTCAAACGGTTATGAAGGTGAACGCTGGAAATGTTTTAGAAACTGTAGAAATTAAAATTAAGAAAAATATTTTTTCTAGGTTATTTACTAATTTTAATATTGAACCTTCTATAGTGGATAGAAAGGGATTTTTTGTAGAATATACTTGGATTAAAGAAAGACTTGGCCCTACTGAAAATTTTGTTATTAAGGCTAAAACTAGTTACATTATTCCATTTTTTATTTTTATTCTTTTAGGATTTGCATTGATGGGTTATGAAAGATATGCGAAAACAAAAATTGAAGTCAAGAAGAGTGTTTCTCCAGTTAAAACGAAAAATGGGGAATTTGCTTTGAAAATAAAACTTTCTGTGATGGCTAGAAATAATGTTGAAAATGTTTCTGTGATTGATAGGGTTCCTGCGATTGTTAAAATTTATAATAAATTTGGGATGATTAAACCCGATAAAATTGATGCGGTTAATAGAAGAATTCATTGGAATATTGGAGATTTAAATGCTGGTGAAGAAAGAGTATTCAATTATATTGTTTATTCTAAAGTCGGAGTTGTAGGAAAATTTTCTCTTCCAAGCACTCTTGCAGTTTTTGAAAAAAATGGACAGATTCATGAAGTTGAATCAAATAAAGTTTTTTTTATGAATGAACAAATAAAGGGTTAAAATTTAATTTATTTTTACTGCTGTTCCGTATGTTAGCATTTCTGAAGCTCCTTGCATTATCATTGAAGTTGTAAATTTAACTCCTATAATTGCGTTTGCTTTCATATCAATTGCTTCGTTTACCATTCGATTATAGGCTTCATCCCTTGCGTTCATTGTCATTTCTGTGTAAGTTTTTATTTCTCCTCCAACGATACTTTTAATATTTGCACCGATATCCCTTCCAAGATTCCTTGCCCTAACAGTACTCCCTTTAACAATTCCTAATATTTCGATTATCTTTTTTCCAGGAATTTCATTTCCTGTTGTAACAATTATGTTTTTCATTTAAGTTTACCTCCTTTTATTTTTTCAATTTTATCTTCTTTTTTATTAAAGAAAATAAAAATTCCTATTGTCATTAGAGGTATTCCGTAAAGTAATGCTACATTATAGTTTTTTGAAAAGTTTTTTATGAAAATATAAATTCCTAATGTTGTGATAATTGCCCCAGTAATATTTCTACTTAAGATATTTGTTTTTTTCATAAACTCTTTTGTTTTTGAAACTTTATAATACTTTTCTTCTAAAAATTAATTTTTTTATCTTTGAAAGACTTTTATACCCTTTTTTTCTGTTTATTTTATGAAAGAAATTGAAAAAGTCATTGGAAAATTTAAATATCTTGTTGAAGATTTTATTGTCGAGGAAATTGGAGATAAATGGGATTGTAAGGTTTCTAAAATTTTTAATTCTGATAAAACCCCTGATTTTGGAAATTTAGATTTTAATTCACCAAAAGATTTTTTGTGGTGTGAAATGGAGAAGAAAGATATAGATCATTTTCAGGCTATTAAAGATTTGGCTAGTAAAATTGGAAAGTGGAACGATTCAATTGGTTATTCTGGTTCAAAAGATAAACGTGCAATTACCTCTCAGAGAGTTTCTATTTTTCAACCAAATTTAGAACTTTTAAAAAAATTTAATCATCCAAATATTTTTCTTAAAAATTTTAAATGGGCTAAAAGAAAAATTAAAATAGGTTATTTGAAGGGTAATCATTTTAGGATAATTATTAGGGATTTGGATAAAAAAGATGCGATTAAAATTTCAAATAAAATTCGTGGATTGGAATGGTTTCCAAATTATTTTGGTCCGCAGAGATTTGGTTCTTTGAGAAAAAATAATGTTAAGATTGGTAAATTAATTCTTAAACGAAAATTCGAGGAAGCTGTTTGGACAATTTTAACTGATGTAGGAATTAATGAAAGTTCAGATATAAAATTTGCTAGGGAAAAATTATTGAAGGAAAAAGATTTTGACTCTGCTGCAGGATATTTTCCGAATTATCTCAAACTTGAAAAAGGAACTTTGAATTATCTTTCTAGAAATCCTGGAGATTTTATAGGAGCAATTAAAAAAGCTGAAAGAAAAAATATGTTGATGTTTGTTCATTCTGTTCAAAGTAAAATTTTTAATGAGGTTTTGGAAATTGCGTTGGATGAAGGAATTGATTTTACTAAAAAGGGTCTAGAAAGTTGTATTTTGGCAGGATATAAAACTCGATTTTATGATGGGCGATTGGGAGAAATTGAAAGAGAAGTTTTGGAAAATCATGGACTTCAATTAAATGATTTTGATGTTAGTGAAATTCCTTATCTTCGTATTAAGGGATCTTTTAGAAAAGCTGTGGTTAAAGTTGATGATTTGGAAATTTCAGTAGAAGATGATGAAGTTTTTTCGGGTTCTCGAAAGGTTGTTTTGAGTTTTACTTTACCGAGTGGAGTTTATGCTACGACTTTTTTGGAGAAATTTTTTGATTTTGAATAATCATTAAAAAAAGAGTTAGCTAAAACTTTATAAATTCTTTAAGACGTTTAAATTTAGTCCCCCCATAGCTCATTGGTAGAGCAGGCGGTTGTAGCCCGCTGTGGCCCGGTTCGATTCCTGGTGGGGGGATATTTTATTAGAATTATTAATTTAACGAACTTGCTTTAAACTTTCTATTAACTTCAACATCTTTTGCAAATCCCCTTAATGTTAGGTGCGGTCGTTTTATTCCGAAGATATTTGTAGTTAACCCATTTGTTAAATCGCCGTAGAATTTTTCAATGATTATGCTTTCGTTTGTTAATTCCATTTTCAATTTATCTCCGTCTATCTCTATAGTTCCACTTTTCATTTCATTATATTCCCTTAATGAAATTTCTTTTAGAGTTATTAATTTGTATTTTAATTCCCCTTCAATAAGAATTTTTGAATTCGCTGACGTTGAAGATGATGGCAAACCATTTATGATTATTTTTGTTGCCTTCCCATTTAAATTAGTTATTTTTTCCCCATTGAAAGAAATTTTCCCTCGGAATCCAGTAATTATAATCTCTGACCTTTTTTGTGTGGATAGATTGAATGAATTTTCCCCAAATAATAATTTTTCTTGAGAGTCTTCTATTTCCAGGACAATCTCTGAAATTTCTTGATTTAAGGATAGTTCTTTGTTTAAATCATCTAATTGTGCTTTTATTTGAAATGAATTTTCTCCTGACAAACTTTCACTATTTCCGATTGCATTTCCAGTAATTGAACCGCCTTCGAATGCAAAAAAGAAAAGTAAAGATAGGATAAAGAGAAAAGTACTAATTAGATATACCTTTTTTTTGATTGTCTTTTTTGGTTTTCCCGGTGAGATTCTTATTTTTTGATCCATTAGATTCTTTTGGTTATCTCTTCTAAAAACTTATTAGGTTTATTAATGTTTTTAATTAGTAAATTTTCTGCAAATTGTGAGACCATTAAATCTCCAGTGTTTAGGACTCTTTGCCAAGGCGATTGAATTACCCCCACATCACTAATTGAACCATAAGTTATTCTTTGAACGTTTTTCATAACAATTCCTGTTGAAAATTCTAATGCAGTGGGAGTTAATGTGTAAGAAGTAAGTAACCTATGAACTTCGGTGTATTTTAATAGGAAAAATACAAATAATAAAGAAATTATTAAAACAATTTTGTTTAAAATTAAATCTTCTTTAAAATAAATAAATGCGATTGATGCAAGAATTATTAATGCCATTAAATAATAAAAAATATATGCCTTTCTCGAACATCTTCTTTTTATGTCTTGACTGAATTTCTCTTTTTTTGCCATATTCTTTTAATAGTTAGTTGATATTTAAATTTATTGAGCTTTGGTTAAATTTAAAAAGCTATTATTGTAGGTTAATTTATCAGGCCTCGACTTCGGTCGGGGTTCGATCCCTATTTTTATTTTAAATTTATTTTTCCCTCTTGCCAATCTCTGATTATTTTAATTGCAGTTCTATTTTCATCTACTTCCCCGCCTTTAATTAAATAATTCATTTTCCTTCCTATTTCTAAGAAAAGTTCGTTATCTGTTTTTTGTTCTCTGACTTTGTAAAATTTTTCCAATGTTTTATCATCCCTTTTTTTTAAAAATTCAATTATTCTTGTTGCAACTTTTTCAGGATTTTTTATTTTATGAGGGTCTTTTGCCGAGGTTATCCCCATTTTTGTTTTTCTGTCTTCGAATGGGATAACGCCTGGAGAATCCATAATTCTAATTTTTTCAACTCTTATCCATTGTGTTTTTTTTGTTGTTCCCGAAACTGGAGAAACTTTTGCTTTTGCCGAAGGAGCTAATAAATTAACTAAGGTAGATTTTCCAACATTTGGATACCCTACTAAGCCTACTCGGAGAGTTTGACTATTCCAATTTTCAGAAAGATTTACCAAATAATTTTTTAATTTTTTAATCCCCGTTTTTCTTTTTCCAGAAATAAAATATGCTTGAGGATATTCTTTTTTTAATTTCTTTATTTCTTTATTATTTATTAAATCTGATTTGTTAAAAACTAGTGTAAGCCTTTTTTTCATTTTTGATGCCTTTTCTATTATCTCAGAATTCCTAGTTATTTCTGGCATTCTTGCATCAACTAATAAAAGTATTATGTCCGAATTTTTTAGAACATTCAAAACAACTGGCCAAAATCCCATTTTATTATTATGTAACTCTAATTTATAAAATGCTTGGTTAGAAAACATTTAAATAGTTGGATTTTTTTTTGGTTTAGATGAAAAAAAAGGTGGCATTAGTTACTGGGGCCTCTTCTGGACTTGGAAAGAATATTGCTATGCTTCTTTGTGGTCGTGGAGATGTTGTTTATGTGACTGCAAGAAGAAAGAATTTGCTCGAACAATTGAAAAAAGAGTGTTCGAAATTTTCCGGTAAAATTATCCCTGTTGTTGGAGATTTGACTGTGAAAGACTTTAGAACTCGTTTGATTTCAAAAGTTATTAAGGTTGAAGGTCAAATTGATTATCTTGTGAATAATGCAGGATTTGGAAGGTCGATTGCTTATGAACGACAAGACTCCGATGAAATCCAAAATATGATTAATCTTAATGTGGTTGCTTATGCCCACCTTAGTAAACTTGTTCTTGAACAGATGAAGAAGCAAGATTTTGGTCGCTTGATTCATGTAGGTTCTGTTGTTGCATTTACACCCTTACCTTATTTTACATTGTATAATTCGACGAAATCTGCAGTTTATGGTTTTAATCGTTCTCTTCGTTATGAATTGAAGAATTCTAAAATAACTTCTACAGTAGTGTTACCTGCTCGAATGAAAACCGGGTTTGCTAAAACTGCTTATGATTGTTATGAGAAAAATGGGAGTATTGTTTGTGTTGATAGGTTTAATAGTTCTGCGGGAGACCCATTAGTTGTTGCTCGGCAAATTGTGAATAAGATTGATAAGGGGCACGAGGTAATAACTCCCACTGCCAAGGCTAAATTGTGGTATGCTATGCGTTATTTTGGATTTCTTGTAGATTTTATTATGGGTAATTTTTTAGGACCTAGGGAGCTTAAACATATTAATGAAGCCGAACTAGTTAAAAAATAACTAGAATAAGTCTATTAACCAATTAGGAAAAACTCCTGTGTCGTTACAATGGTAGGTTTTATGAAATATCTGATTGAGTCTTAAATCTATTTCAAAATCTTTTTTCATCCAATTATTCTCCCCTGTCCATCCAAGATTTGGTGGTTTAAATTTTTCAGGATTATATCCAAAACATTTTTTGAAAATTTCTTTCCCTTCGAAAACATATTCTTCATTTCTAGTTGTTTCAAATTCTTTGTAAGTGTGATAAACTCCATGCATTGCTAGTTCTTTATTAAATGTTAAAATTTCTGAACACCATTCTTCATCTCCCGAAATGTTTATCCCATTGAAAGATGGGACAATATAAAGAATATCCGATTTTTTTATTAATTCTTTATCGCATTCAATTCCAATTGTTAAATCATCAAGTTGTCTTTCTGAAAATAAACGAATAAAAAATAATGTTGAAATTAAAATTAAAATTATTGTTAGAATTATATTTATTTTTTTCATTTGAATTTATAATAATTATAAAATATATAAACCTATACTATTTTATAATTTTCTTGAAGACCTGATTTTTAATTAAAAATCTATATGAATTTTTTTTGTAGAATATTTATGAGCTTGACAAACAAAACATTCGGGAATCTTTAATTCTTTTATTGTTCTTACGTAGGTTTTAATTAAGGAATTATCTGCTGAAAATATTCCTGTATTCTTTCCATTATAAACTGCACCCCGAATTAATTCCTGATCTGCAAATGAGACTCCATCACTTTTTTCAAAGAAATAATTTAGACAGTCCTCTATTTCATAATTTTTTTTTAATGGCATTTCGGTTAAATTTTTTTCTAATAAATTGTATATTTTTCTTGATTTATGAAGAATTCTTTTGTTAATTTTTCTTTCTTCATTATATAATTTTGGAAGTGCTAAATTTTTTGGTTTTTTATGTTTGCTGTTTTTCCCTCCCCTTCCCAAAGACCTTAAACTTCTTTTTCTTTTTCTAAATTCTTTTTCTAAATTCCCAAAAAAATTAACGCCCTCTAAAATTTCTTCAAGAACTAAAGGTGTTGTAGAGATTCCCCCCTGCCTTAATTTAAAGATTGAATTTAAATCATTATATCTTTTTTCTATAATGTGTGAATCTCTCCAATTTTCTCCGTTATTTGCCCCTGTCCAAGAAATTGCACTTGTATCTATAAATAAACTTCCAGTTAATGGGACATAATCTGCCCCTTGCTGATATTCACGGGGTTGTGGGAATTTCATAATTAAATTAGATGGTTGATTGTTTATAACTTTTATTATATGCGACTTACTACTTTTTAATAACTCAGCACTACTTGGAAGTCAAACTCTATATAAATGAAATTATTGTTTCAAGTATATCTTAGAATTCATAATTCTATATAAAGAAAAAAATCTTCTTTTGTTTAAGGAGGTAAAAATGATAGTTGAGGTGAATATTATGTATGATAACTTGGAAGAGAATGGCTCTCGTGAACGAGATAAGGTCATAAGAGCGATAGATTCTGCAATGAATGGTGCGTCGTGGGAATCTGAAGGTGAAGGTTGGATTGCTAGAAGATAATTAAAAATTTATTTTATTTTAATTTTTCCTTCTTGCCAATCTCTTAAAATAATTCGGGAAGTTCGGTCGATATCGACCTTCCCCTTTTTCTTTAAGAAATTTCTTTCATGACCTAATTTTTCGATTAATATTTCTGAATCCCCCTCTGAATCTATTTTGTAATATTGTTCTATTTTTTTTGAAAAATCTTTCATTAAGTGGTGGACTATGTCTTCAGGATCTTTAACATCATTATAACTTCGTGCACCTACTTTTGCGTCTTCCGAGAAAGTCATTTTTGCAGAACTAGAATATTTTGATTCTGGAATTACTCCGGGAGTATCTAAAATTAAAATTCCTTCACTCATCTTTATTTTTTGCATTCCTTTTGTGTATCCTGCCTGTCTTGAAGTCCCAGTTACTCCCCTTCGAGTTATTAAATTTATTATTGAACTTTTTCCAGAGTTAGGATAGCCAATTACCCCAATATGAACTCTTTTTTTCTCACCAATATCTGCTCTTTTAGATTCAATTTTAATCTTGTTTCTTAAATTGTTTGAACCTTTTCTTGTTTTTGCAGATACGAACACATAAGGTTTCAAATCTTTTGGGAGAGTTTTTTCAAGTTTTTCTGAATCTATAAGGTCTGCCTTGTTTAAGACAAAAATTATTTTCTTTCCCTGTTTTTTAATTTCTTCTTCGATTTCTTTATTTCTTGTTTCTTCAATATACCTTGAATCCAAAATTTCTAAGATTACCTCTGAAATCCCGATTACTTCCCTCATTACATCAGGATACTTTTTCTTTTGTTTTTTTATGTTTTCAATTCTTCCAGTATGTCTTGAACCAAAACTATAACGAACTCTTACCATTTAAGAATAGATTTTCTCTGTTTAAAAACTTGTAGAATTTCCCTTTTTTATGAATTCGTATAAATATTTGAAGTAATCTTGGTCGCTTGAATTTGCCATTTTTTCGACGATTAATTCAGGGGTTGAATGTGCTAATCTTCCGAGTACAGGGTTGTGATTTATGATTAAATTAAAATTTTTATCTAAACCCTTTGCTTCGATTCCATCAATTCTGGCATTGCTAGGCAAATTTTTTTTTATTTCTTGTCCTAAATGTGTTGCAAGAACCATAAAACAATTCTTTTTGATGAAGTAATCTGCTGTTGCAGATATTATTTTTCCTGCTACTCCTGGTTCTGTAACTGCCTCTATTTCATCTGCTAAAATTAGTGTTTGCTTTCCAGGTTTTATTTTTGACATTTGAGTTAAGAGTGTTTCAAATGCACCCTTGGAAGCAGAACCTTTGTTTTTTGCGAAATAATAAATATCTGTGAAAATCGGAAGATGAATTTCTCCATTTATTGGGAGTCCTAATTGAAATAAAGAAATATTTTGTAGGAGGTGTTCTAATAAGGTTGTTTTTCCACCCGAATTTGCACCCGTTAAAATCGAGCATTTATTGAAAGAATCTAATTGAAAACTTATCGGTTGTGCATTTTTAAGAAATATGTTTGATGCGTTTGAAAGATGAAGATTTTCCGAACTTGTAGGGTAACTTTTTCCTTCTTGAATCCATTGACTTATCCCGCAACAAAAATCTTCTAATAATAATGATGTAGAAAGTTTATCTAAGAGGAAAGGTATTTGTTTTAACTCTTCTGCACTTTTTTTTACACGTTCTGCTAAATTTGTAAATTCTGTTGCACTTTGCCTTTTTATTTGAGCATCTAATTCTTGATGGTCGATTGTTACCGGAATTTGTAAATTAAAAATATGTTCTCCCAAATTACTTTCTTGAATTGATTTTTGAACAATTTCTAAAATTGCAGGGGGCATTTTTCCTTCACCTAACATTTTCAAAAGCCCTTCTCCAGAAATTGTCATTTCCTTTACTTTTTCCGAAATTTTTTCATTTATATCCCCTAAAATTTTTTCAACTTCTTCTTCTGAGATTATTTTTCCTTCTTTATTATCTAATAAATCAAATAATGGTACCAAATTTTCTAAAATTTTTTCAACTTCTTGAGAATTTTTTGATTTTTTTAAAATATTAAAATTTTTCCTCCATCCAGATAATATTTCTAAGTATCTTTCTAGATAAACATTTTCTATTGAATCTAAAAAAACCGTTTGAGGAAGTCTTTCTAAAAGTATTCTGAAATCGTCACAATCTACTACCTGAACTATATCATATCTTTCTAAATCTATTACATCATTTTCTGAAATTAAAAGTTGGGCTGTACACCCTAGTTTATTTAATTGAATAAATGTAGATTCATCTTCGGTAACTGCGATAATATCGTATCTTGGTTTCCATTTTTGTCTGGGAAGTTCCAATTCTTTTAAAAAATCTCCATTTTTTATTGAAAGATTTTTGAAAAATTCTTGTCTTTGAATAATCTCTGAAAGATTTTCTGTGAAATTAAAAAATTCCCAAATATTGCTTGTTTCTTTAAAAATAAAGTTTGAAGAAATGCTGGTTAAAACTTTTTGATGTATTTTTTTTGCATCTCTTGTTTTGAAAATTGAATTTTTTGAATCTTTTATAAAACTCTTTGAACTATTAAATGGAGATAACTTTTTTTCCGAAATAAATTTTTGTATCCTCTCTTTCATTTATTGGGGAATTAAAATTCGTTTATAAGAACTATTGCGATTTAATGTCTATCTTTTCTTTTGAAGGTATTTCTACCTCCGCCACGAAATCCATCCTTAGATTTGACTCTTTTGTTTCTTTCACCTCTGTCTTCTCTTCCAAATGAATTAGTTCTTTTTTTGTTTGGAGAATGCCTTCTAGAATCTGGCCTCCGGGATTTATTTCCCCCGAATCTTGAATTTCTTGAATTATTTCCTCCAAACCTTGAATTTTCGGAGCTATTTCCGCGATTATTTGGTCTTCCTCTATTTCCTTGAGACCTTCCTCTATTTCCTTGAGACCTTCCTCTATTTCCTTGAGACCTTCCTCTGAAATTTCCCATTCTCTTTGGCTCATCCCATTTTACATAAACCTTTTCAAATTTTGGGGTCATTTCTCTTTTTATTACGAAAGATGTGTTGTGTTTTTGAACATTTGAAAAATTATCATAATCTCTACTTGCTAAAATATTTATTGCGATACCTTCTTTTCCTGCTCTTGCCGTTCTTCCAATTCTATGAACGTAATCTTTTGCATCTGCTGTTACATCGTAGTTATAAACATGCGAAACATTTGGAATATCTAAACCTCTTGCTGCAACATCAGTACAGACTAAAACATTGACTTTCGAATTGTCAAAAGATTTTAAGACCCTGTTTCTTTTGTTTTGTTCCATCCCCCCATGAATTGCTTGAGAATTTATTCCTTTTTCTTTTAAATTTTTTGCAACAAAATCTGTATTTCTCCGAGTATTACAAAAAATCATTACTAGGTGTGCACTTTCCCCTTTTAATAAATGAACTAACAATGAAAACTTTTCATTATCCTTTACATCATAATAAATTTGTTTTAATTTTGAAGCATCAACATAACTTTCTACTGAAATTTCCAAGGGAGATTTCATATATTTCCCTGAAAATTCTGCTAAATCTTCAGAAATTGTTGCCGAAAATAATAACGTTTGTTTTTCTTTTGGACATGATTTTACAATTTTTCCAACATCTTCCTTAAATCCCATATCCCACATCCTATCTGCTTCATCTAAAACTAAAAAATCTATTTTGCTTAAATCTATAGAGTTATGTTTTAGATGGTCTAATAATCTTCCAGGTGTTGCAACAACGATTTCTGAATAGGCGAGTTTTTTTGTTTGATTTATCATTGAAACACCACCATATACAGAAGTTATTTCTAATTTTTTATGATATGAAAATTCTTCCATTGAATTTGCAACCTGTTCTGCTAGTTCTCTTGTTGGTGTCAAAATTAATGCTTGGATTCCTTCTCCTTTTTTAACATTTTTTATAATTCCTGAACCAAAAGCTAATGTTTTTCCAGAACCAGTTGCTGAGCCAGCTATGATGTCCTTTCCTTCAAGAATTAACGGGATTGTTTTTTCTTGAATTTCGCTTGGCTTTTTGAACTTTTTTGCTGAAATAATTTTCAACACATGCTCGCAAAGTCCTAATTTTTCGAACTTTTCCATATTAAATTTTTAAGAAAAATCTTGAACGCGAATCCCTACGACTTTCGCCCAAGGACTCAGACTGATTTATCTGATTATTTTATATTAATTAAGTTGAATTTTGGTTTATAAGTCTTTGTATTGGAAAGATTTATAATTTTGCTAACTTTTATTTTGTTATGAAAAAATGTCCTGTTTGTAATAGTATCCGTTACGAAAATGTTGAAGGTAATTACTGTTGTTCTCGTTGTGGATTTGTGAATAAATCCTCTGAAAATTTTGAAAAAGATTTTGCAGGAGATAGTTAAATTTAAAAGACTTATTAGGTGTTAATTGTAATTGATTTGGCCCCGTAGGCTAAAGTAACATCGAAAATGTTCCGAGTATCCTACTTTGCTAAAGTTTGGCCCCGTAGGCTAGTGGTAGACCATCTCGTTTACACCGAGAATGCAGCAGTTCGATTCTGCTCGGGGCCATTTATTGATGTATAGTAATAACATTTAAATAAAGGATTTGATAATAATAATTATGGATGAAAATCACAAAGCTTCTTCTGAAAGTGAATCTGTAGAAAAAAATCTTTCTAAGGATTATGTACCTAAATCTAAACTTGGAGCAATACCGATCTCTAATCAACTTGATGATGCCTTGAAAGAAAAACAAAAAAAGATTAATAAAGATATTGAAGAATTTAGGGAGGAACTCAATAAAAAATTTAAATTTACTGAAGCATTTGGTTTAATCCCTTCTCAGGCCTCAAAAAAAATTGAAGAAGAATATGGAATTTCTGAAGAAGATTCAAAAAAAGAACTTATACATTTATTAATGGTTATTCCTGAAAAACAATTTAAAAATATTGGGAAAATTAAGCTAGAGGTTATTGAACTTTCTAAAAAAATTAATGATAAATTTTGGATTCATGTAGTTACTCCGATTGACATTTGGAATCTTGGACTTGATTCTAAGTTTGATATTATGGAAGCACTTGCAATGTCTTATCCAATTTTTGATAAGGGAATTCTGAGTTCTATCCGAGTTTCTCAAATACATAAATCATTAGTTTTGAGAAAATTTGAAAAATATGTTACGAGTTATGTTGTCGGGGGATCGCTTGTTCGTGGAGAAACTTTGAAAACTTCTGATATTGATGTATTTATAATTATTGATGATACTGATGTTAAACGAATGTCTCGTTTAGAATTGAAAGAAAAACTTAGAGGAATAATTCATTCTTATGTTGCAGAAGCTGAGGCAATGGCAGGGGTTAAAAATAAACTTTCTCCACAAATTTATTTGATGACTGACTTTTGGGAAGCTGTAAAGGATGCACATCCAGTTATGTTTACATTTATTCGTGATGGAATTCCGCTTTATGATAGGGGAGCATTTTTACCTTGGAAATCTTTACTTAGGATGGGAAAAATAAAACCTAGTCCAGAAGCTATTGATATGTTTATGAGTTCAGGGAATAAATTAAAAACTACTATTGAAAAAAGAATTTTTGATGTTGCAACTATGGATCTTTTTTGGGGAATTTCAACACCTACCCAGGGACTTTTAATGTTATATGGTCAATCTCCTGGAAATGTTTATGATACTGTGAAGGCATTTAGAAAAACTTTTGTAGATAAAGAAAAACTTATAGAAAAGAAATATGCAGATATTCTTGATGAAATAATGATAAAAGTTTGGAAAGCTTATGAACATGGGAAATTAAAACCTGGAGATATTGATGGAAAAGAATTAGATAGGTTGTCTAAAGATGCATTGGATTATATTAAAAGAATTAAAAAATTAAGAGAACAAATTGAAAAAAGAATTCAAGAAAAATCTATTGAAAAAACTTATGAAGATACTTTTGGAATGGTTGGAGCTTTCTTGAAGAAAAAATCTGAAAATGATATTTTGAAAGCTTTTGATAATGAACTTATTAGGAAAGGTAAATTTCCTCAAAGGTTTCTTAAGAATTTGAAATTTATTTCCAAAATTCGAACTGAAATAAAAAATAAAAATATTAAAAATATTAAAAAACCGATTTTAACTTCTAAACAAAGTCGCGATGTGGAGGATGCACGCAAATTTTCTGCAGAAATTATTGAATCACTTATAGAATATACTCAACGATGCGAATTTGCTTCAATGGAAAGATCTAAATTCTTAATTAATGGGAAAGATTCAAATGCCGAAGTTTTCTTTTTGAAAAATCTTTTTTTGGTTCAAGGTTCAAATATACAAAAGCTTTCTGGAGAAAAATTGATTAAATCGGATTCTGAAGAATTGAAAGAACAACTTTTGGAACATGCAGATAATGATGGAAAAATTAATTTTAAATCCTTGGAAGTTTTAAAAAAGATTTTTGGTGATTTTGAATTGATTTATTAAATATTTTTAGTCTGATTTTACGAATTGGTTAAATTTATAAATGTAATTTTTAGAAAATTATATGGGAAATATAATGTATGTTAAAGAAGTTGCAAAAAGAGTTAGAGGTTTAGAAGATAATGTAACTTTATTAGGTAAGAGAAATTTTACATCTTTTGAAGGAGAGCCTTATGACTTAGTTTTTCATTGTTTGCCTATTAAATGTCCACGTACAACTTTGAGTAAAGATGATCTTGTTATTCCCATGATTCCTTCATCCACTTCTCACGAATTCCCTAAAAGCGAAATTTTAAAATTTAATATGAATGAATTAAGAGACGGGGTCTTTTCATATAATTCTAGATCTAAAAAAGGTTCTTTATTAAAATTTATTCAAATGAAAGAATTTTCAGATGGATTTGATATAGAAAAATTATCTTCTTCAGAGGTAAATGAAGAAGTTTTGGAAGAACATGGATATCTTGATGAAATTCGATATTTAAGGGGAGATTTTAACTTAAATTATACTGGCATTTTAAATTTTCCTAATTTTTCTTAGTCCTATGGGGAGAATTGAAAGAAATAATGTTTCTGAAAAATTATTTTATTTTTCTGATTTGAAGATTCCTGCAATTGAACGTTCTCATAAAGGTCCTGGAACTTTGTTCGGAATACGTGAAAAAGTGATAAATGGAAACTATATTGGAGATATTTTATTTTCATATAAACCTTTCCTTCCTCCAAAAAATTTTGAAAGAGACGATTTATTCTTTGTGGAAGTTCTTCGTCCAAGTTTACCTACTTTGAATGATTTTATTGATGCATTGGAAGAAACAGAATATACTAATCGTATTGTTGCTTATTTTAATAAATTGAAATATCTTTCTTTTGAAAATAATTCTGAAAAATTTCCCTCATTAGAATTTATTCACTGGAAATCTGTAGATCCTGAAAGAATTTTTGAAACTGATAAATTGGAATCTTTTGAATCTCGAAGAATTGTCTCATTAGATTCTTTTGAAATTAATCGAAAAAATTTAAATGGGTTAGAATCTGAATTAAGACTTTTAAAATCTGAAATTGACGATGTTTATGGGTTGCTTTAATTTTGGTTAAGTTTATAAATCGTTTTTTCACATAATTAACATGGTTATTGCTAAAGTTATACAGTTTAGAAGGGGAAGAAAGAATTATACTCCTAGACACTTCCTTATTGAAATTGATGGTTCTGCCTCTCGGGAAGATGCCTCTAAGTTTGTTGGGAAAAATGTCTCGTGGACGAGTACTGGAAAAGAACCCAAGATTATTTCTGGAAAAATTTCGTCTGCACACGGAAATAATGGTGTTGTAAGGGCTATTTTTGAAAGAGGTTTACCTGGACAATCTATTGGAACTGAGGTAAAAATTGATGAAAGTTCTCAAGAAAATGTTAAAAAATTAAATGAATCTGATTCAGATTCTAAGAAAAAGGAATAATGGCTTTAAGGAAAAGTTCTGCTTACACTAAAAAATATGCTCGCCCATATACTCGTAAATCTAAAAAAAGAAAAAAATCTTATATTAAAACAGTCCCTAATTCTAGAATTGTCAAATTTAAAATGGGCGATTTGAAAGGTTACGATTCTGATAAATATCCGATTTGTTTAGAAATAATCTCTAAAGAACGAGTTCAAATGAGAGACAATGCTATTGAGGCTGTGAGACAATATTTGAACCGATTTCTTCAAGCAAGAGTTGGAAAAGAATTTTACTTAGAAGTTAAAATGTATCCTCACCATATTTTAAGAGAAAATAAAATGCTTACTGGTGCTGGAGCTGATCGTATGCAAACAGGTATGAGTCGTGCTTTTGGAAAATCTATGGGACGTGCAGCTTTAATTCGACCAGGACAAACACTTTTTATTATTGGAGTTAAGAAATCTGCTGATGAAATTGAGGCAAGAAAATTAATTCGTTCTGCGAAGTCGAGATTACCTTGTAAAGTTTCTATAATGAATGCTTCTGATTAAAATTTAATTTTTTTAATCAAGAGGATTATATCCCAAATCATCATCTGCACTTGAATCATATTTTGGTAACCCTTCAAAATCTTTAAGTTCGGAGGCATCTTCTAAAGTAACTTGTTCATCGTAAAGAATAATGTCTTTAGAATTTCCATATAATTTTGCGTGATCATGATTTTCATCAACCATTCTGTCTAAATTATCTGCTTCATTAATTAAATATTCCATTTCAGAATTATGGAATATGTCTTCAAGGTTTCCATTTCTTATTGAAATTTTAGAAGTTTCCTCTCTAGAAAGATTTAATCCAGTTCTTAATCTATATTTTGCAGAAATACTATTTGCTAAATCTAATAATTTTTTTAATCTGTCCTTTGGTTTTCTGTTTTCCATTTTTGAGCAGATTTAGCAAATAACTTTTCTTTAAAAACTTTATGGAAGATTAGCGAAAGATTTAACAACCCGATTAAAGTTTTAAAATTATGAAATGGTTTTTTATTTTGGGAAGAAATCCGAAGTTATCTCGTGAAGAAATTCTCGCTTATCTTCTTGCGAGGTCAAGGAAATATGAAGAGATTTTTTTTGATGAGAATCTTTTAGTGATTGAAACCTCTGAAGGAGAAAGATTTAATATTCAGGAATTTGGAGGGGTTTTGAAACTTGGTGAAATTAGTTTTGAAGGCGAGGAATCTGAATTTAAGAATTTTGTTTTAAATAATGAATTAGTTCCTTCAGATAAATTTACTTATGCTGTTTTTGGAAATCTTGAATTGGAAATCTTGAAAGAGAAGTTTAAGAAAGAAAAGAAAAAAGCTGTTTTGAAACATGGGAGAAATCAAATGGAGTTAGAAGGTGGGAAAAAAATAAATGTTCCCATAAATTCTGATTTTTCTATTTTTCTTTATGGTTTTGGTGGAAAGATTTATTTTGGTTTGGCGAGTCAGAATTACAATTCTTTAGAAATTCGTGAAAGAGATATGGAAAAACCTATTCGTCGGGAAAGTTTAGCGATTTCCCCTCGTCTTGGGAAAATTTTAGTTAATCTTTCTGGAACTAAACCAGGAGATTTGCTTTTAGACCCTTTTTGTGGTGTTGGAGGAATTTTACAAGAAGCATTATTAAAGAAAATTAAAGTTTATGGAATTGATAAAGATGCTGATGCGATTAAAGGTGCAAAAGAAAATTTGAATTGGATTAAGAAAAAATATGGATTTAAAGAATCGTTTGTTTTGAAAGTTGGAGATTCCCGAAAGGTTGATGATTTGCAATTTGGTGCTATTGCTACTGAAACTCCTCTTGGAAAAGTTCTTAAGAAAAAACCAGATAATAATGAAGCTAAACAAATAATTCAAAATTTTGAAGCTTTTATTATACCGATTTTGAATCGTTTAAAAAATTCTAAAAGGTATTCTGCGAAGATTGCAATTACTTTTCCTGTGATTAGGAATTTTCATGTTGATGTTAAAAAAATTGCTAAAAAGGTTGGGATGAAAATTGTTTTTGAACCTATTAAGGAATCTCGGAAGGACCAGTTTATTAGTCGTGATGTTGTTGTTTTTATTTAGAGTTTAGGATAATAAACTTTATATAATCCGTCTTCTAAAAATTATTGATGGGTGATAATTATATTAAATGGCTTTCAAATCTTTCTAAAAAAGATATTCAGCTTGCTGGGGGGAAGGGCGCGAATTTAGGAGAAATTTTTAATGCAAAATTTCCGGTACCTCAGGCATTTATTGTAACTACAGATGCTTTTTTTAAATTTTTACAGGATGCAAAAATTAAGGATGATATTAGTGCAATTTTAAATAGGATTGATGTAGATAATACTGAAGACCTTGCAAAAAAATCTGGAGAAATTAGAGAAATTATTAATTCTGCCGAAATGTCGGAAAATCTTCAGAAGGAAATTTTGGAAGCTTATGACCATTTTAATGTTGATTTAGATGAACTTAAAGGTTCTCCAGGTGCTTTAGCAATTCTTAAATCTGCTCGAGAACCGATTTTTGTTTCTGTTCGCTCTTCTGCAACTGCTGAAGATTTGGAAGACTCTAGTTTTGCAGGACAACAAGAATCTTTTATTAATGTTAAGGGTAATCCGGAATTAATTGAAAAAATTAAAAGATGTTTTTCTTCTATTTTTACAGCTAGATCTATTTATTATAGGAAGAAAAAAGGTTTTGAAGATTTGGTAGGAATTGCAGCAATTGTTCAGAAGATGGTTAATTCAGATAAATCTGGAGTTATTTTTTCTAAGAACCCCGTCAATAATGATGAAAATGTTTTGATTGAAGCTGTTTTTGGCCAAGGAGAGGGAATTGTTTCTGGAAAAATTAAACCTGACCAACATACAATTTCGAGAGATCTTGAAATTATTGATGAAAAAATTTCAGATAAAAAAATTGCTATTATTCGGACTGCGGGTGGTCAAACTAAAACTATACAATTAACTCCTGAAAAATCTTCTGAACGTGTTTTGAAGACTTATGAGGTTAAACAACTTGCAGAATATGCAATTAAACTTGAGGACCATTATGAAAAACCTCAAGATATTGAATTTGCTGTTGAGGGAGAAAATATTTTTATTTTACAAACTCGTCCCATAACTACTTTGGAAAATAAAATTTCTGAAAAAGCTGATTTGGATGGACAAATTTTAACTGAAGGTTTTGCAGCTTCTCCAGGTGTTTCTTCGGGAATTGTTAAAATTATTAATTCTATGGATGATTTAAATAAAATTAGGGATGGAGATATTTTAGTTACTACTATGACTAATCCTGACATGGTTGTTTCAATGAAAAAAGCTGCAGGAATTGTGACTTCTGAAGGAGGAGTTACTGCCCATGCTGCAATTGTCTCTCGTGAAATGGGAATTCCGGCAGTTGTTGGAACTGGAAATGCTCTTGAAGTTTTAAAGGAAGGGCAAGAAATTACCGTCGATGGATTTAATGGAAAAATATTTGCAGGCCATGCAGAAAATAAAAAAGTTGAAATCCTCCCCATTGTTGAAACTAAAACTAAGATAAAAGTTCTTGTTGATTTGCCTCAATTTGCTGAAAGAGCGGCTAAAACTAAAGCAGATGGAGTGGGTTTGGTTCGTCTCGAAGGTTTGATTTCTTCTGCAGGAAAACACCCCTTGAAGTATGAAGCTGAAGATAAGTTGGGAGATTATCAGAATATGCTTAAAGAAGGGCTTGGAAAAATTGCGGAGACATTTATTGGAAAACCTATTTGGGTTCGTTCTTCGGATATTCGAAGTGATGAATATTCTAATTTGGAAGGAGCGCCTAAAGAAATAGAAAAAAATCCTATGTTGGGAAATCATGGAATTAGGTTTTCATTGAAACATCTAGAAATTTTGAAAGCAGAACTTGGTGCGATTAAAGAACTTGCAAGTAAAGGGCATAAATTTGGCGTGATGTTTCCTCAGATTATTTCTGTTGAAGAAATTAAAAAAACTAGAAAGATTTTTGATGAAATGAATATGGGTTCTGTTAAGTTTGGTGTAATGATTGAAACTCCTGCTTCTACAATTTTGATTAAAGATATTTGTGAAGAAGGTATAGATTTTATTTCTTTTGGGACTAATGATTTAACCCAATATACTTTGGCAATTGATAGGGGAAATGAAGATGTTCAATATATTTATGATGAAATGAATTGGGCTGTTTTGAAACAAATTTCCAGAGTGATAAGGGAATGTAAAAAACAAAATGTTGAAACTTCTATTTGTGGACAGGCGGGTTCTAAAAAAGAAATGGTAGAGTTTTTAGTTAAACAAGGAATTGATTCTATTTCTGTAAATGCTGATGTCGCTAAAGAAATTTCGGAAGTTGTTTTAAAACTAGAAGGCGGTGAAAATTCTTTAGAAAATAAATTTGAATCTTCTGAAACTGAAAAAGAATCTTCTGAAACTGAAAAAATTATTGAAGAAGATAGTTCTAAAATAGAAACTATTGATAATCGTGAATCTGTTGAAAAAGAAATAGATGAACGGGAAGGAATTGAACAAAAAAGAATTAATGAACATCAAAATAATGATGTCAATATTTTTGATTAATTGTTACTTCTTTAAAGATACAACGGGGGAAATATTTATAAACTGTTTATTGTTCTTTAAATTATGAGTTTAGATGATGTGTTAAATAATTTGAGTGTGAAAGGTGAAAATGGTAGCATTGCTAATCCAGATTACAATTCTGTGAATTTATTAGAAGCCCAAAAAGATTTGGCAAAATTAAGTTCTCTCGATATGAATACCATTGAAGGAATATCCTCTTATCAAATTTTAACAGGGGAAGATGTTTCGGCATATTCTGCTGATATGATTGATTATAGAAAACAAAGTAGGATTTCTGGAGGTCAAAATGATATAGCTGTTTATATCCGAGAACATTTTGATAATTTAATTGACGAAATGGATGAAGATTCCCAAACAAAAATTGCTTATACTTTCTGTCCTAATCAGGATTCTCACGATAATCCTAATGATTATAATTTTACAAGAAATATAGTTTATGAGAGTAATGAAATTTTAAAATCCATTAATGAAAATCCTGAAAATTTTCTTAATGAACATTTGAAAAATGAATCTTCTTTGATTGGAAGATATATTTCAAATTCTCCTGAAGAATTTCTTAAAATTTCTCAATCCGATGCTCAAAGGACTGCATTATTATCTATTAAGAAATATGGCGCAAGTGATTTCTTGAAAGAGAGTCATAGTATCCTTGAAAATCAAAAAAATACTTATGCTTCTGAAGAAAGAAGAATAAGTGAAGAAATGAATACTAAGTTGAATGATAAGGCTGTTGAACTTGGAAGAGTTTTGAATGGACAAGAAAGGGCTGATTTAATTTCTTCAGATATTGAAAATCTTTCTGCATTAAGTGAAAGATATTCTGGAGCTCAACAACTTGGACAATTTACCAGGGAAGTTTTCCAATATGCCTTAGCAAATATTGAAAGAAATCTTGAAGAAAACTCTGAAGAAAATAATTAAATTATTTATTTGTTTTTTCTTCTATTAATTCATCAACGAGTTTAGCCATTTTTCCTAAAAATTCATCTGCTTTACTAAACCATTCATCTAAATTTTTCCCAGTAACTTTGGTTATTTCTCCATGAGTTATATCTTTTGAAACTTTATGAATCTCGTCATAATATTTTACATATTTTTTATTTAATCGTCCTTTTTTTACAAAACTATTTGTTAAAACTTGTGAAATTTCTTCAGGAGATGCAGGGGTTATTTTTGCAGTTATTAGTGCTGCGTGTGCTGAATCTACCATTGTCCAATATAATCCGTCAACTACAGCTAACATTGATTGTCTTGCCCTTGTAAGATGTTGTGGAGCCCTTTGTAATAGTGTATAGATTGATTCTGGTGTCGATTTTATCTTTCCATTTTTTAATAATATTTTTAGTGGAGTGAAAAATCCTCCAAAGTCAACAACTGCGTCTCCATATCTTAAAATATTAATAACTACTGGATCTCCCCTCATCATATCACTCCACCAAGTTGTTAATTTTACGGTATTTATGTGCAAGGGTTTTATGTAAGGATTTTTTCTTATTAATTTTCCTAATTCTTCACGATACCATGCTATCAATTCTTGATTCCAATTTATTGAAACGTCGTCAATTATAATTATAATATCTATATCTGATTCACTCGTTGCAGTTTGTTTGGTTGAAGAACCGAAAAGAATTACTGATTTAATCATTTGATCAAATTCTTGATAAACTTTTGTTCCAAAATCTGTTGCAATTTCCCTTTCATTTGAAAATTTCATTGTTAATGGTTTTGAAATAATTTTATCCTTAGAATTTTTTTTATTTACAGAACTCTTACTTTTTTTTATTATTTTCACCATCTTGTTAATATTTGGGAATTATATTTTATAAAGGTTTTTAAGCCATTGGAGCTCCACCAAATCTAGATTGGTTTCCTGCCATTTGCCCGCCCAATTCCATCGGCATGGTTGTAAATCCTGAACCATACATGCTGTGATGTAATTCAGGATTTGTTGTTCCGTAACCCCCAAAATAATTTCCTTGCATTGAAATTGATTCATTCCAATTTTGTCCTTCTCCAATCCCATAAGTTCCACTTCCAAAGGCGGTTAATGACAATGAGTGAGGAGATTTTTTAAAATGTTCTACGAATCCTCCTGCTTCTACAATCATTTTCATTTCCTTGATTTTTCCATGTTTTTCTAATTGTTCCATTACTTTTTTTATTGGAACATTCCCCATTCCAGGTGCTAAATGTGAATCTGAGAATCCGAAGTTATCTGTTACGTGAACATGTTTTACATAAGGCGCTATTTTTTTTGTTTGCTCTACAACATATTCTTCTCCAAAACCTTTACTCCTCGCCATATTTATATGCCCCATATCCCATGTAGCTCCAATTCTATCTGAAGAAATTTTTTTTGCCTCTTTTTCATTTACACCTTTTTTTTCAATAAGATATTTGCTAAATTCTTTTCTTGAATCTTCAATTAATTTTTTATGATCTTCTGCCCTTGAAAATCCTAATCCCTCAAAAATATTTTCTATTGCAATTGTTGGAGCCGTTTTTCCAAATTCGTCGTATGAACGTTTTGCTAAATTGCTAAATGTTTTTGTTGCTTCTTTCATTGCGAAATCAGATGCATTTACATAAATTTCTGGAGCTTTCTCCCGAGTTACATAATTTAATTCATTAATTGCATCTCCTAAAATCTTTTTTTTGTGTAATGGTTTTAAAATAAGTTGCCCTTTCCAGGGAGTTTTCTCATCTTTTAATTCTAAATTTTTCAAATTTTTGGAATATTTTTCTGAAAGTTCTTTTAATCTTTCTCTTTGGTTTTTATCTCCAAATTTATAAGCTTTATGAAACATTGAATCAAAATTTAATCTAACGTTATCTAGAAAGATATCTGCATTGTGCATTTTTTTGTATCCTTCGATTTGTTGACTTGAAAGATCTGGCAATTCTTCTCCATTTTTTCTATCATAAATTTTTCCTCCTTCTCTGATTTCTGCATTTTCCCAATCGATTTCTTTTCCTATTTCATCTTTTCTAAAATTTAGTGGCGAGTTTCCAATTATTTCATCTGCATGTTTTGAAAATGTGGCTAATTCGGTCATACTATTCTCCCATTCACTTGCATTAATAGATTCTAACTGTTCATTTAATCCAAATTTTTTCCCTTCTTCTTGAAGGCTTTCTGGCCGATGGGCATAATATTTTTCTTTTACTTCTAAAGGTTTTAATGATTGATTTGTTTCTAAATTTATTACTGGAAGACTTGTAAGTTTATCTTTAGTTTTATCTTTTTCATCCGGAACATATCCTTTGCTATATCCTCCTGCATTTCCTGTATGAAATACTACTGGGAGATTATCTTTTGGATCTAAAATATGGGCTTTTTCTATTGCATCAAACATTCTCCTTTCGTTACTCGCCCTTTCATCTTCTCCTGCCCATCCTCCTTGCCCAAATCCTGCTGCGTCCATTAAAGGTCCATGTAAACTTGGTTTCACTCCAGTTAATTTCATTAAAGCTCTTATCTCGTGAAAATGTTGTTTTGGAAGTGCCTGATCTGCATCCTTCATTGCTGGACCAAGCATAGTTACTTCGAAAACTTTTGTTCCTTGTTTGATTGCATTTATAGTTTCCCCTAATTGATTTCCTGTAAATGGGGAACCTGGAAAACCAATCTGAGATCCTGCTAATCTGTTAAATCCAGTGTAGTTGCTGAATTCAGAATTGAGAAAACTGTCTCCCCCCTGATAAATAGATTCACTACTATAATCAACCATCTTATAAAATATAAATTAAATGATTATTTAAATTTAATGAGTTAACCAAATGTCGAACTTCCCGTGTACCTTTTATCATCTTCTTGTATTAATGCTGATTTTCCAAAACTTGACATTGATTTTTTTTCGAGATTGTTTTTTTCTTCAAAACTTTTTAATCTTCCTTCATTTCCATTTTCATTCCCTATGTTTCCTGCGTATGCTGGATCTTCTGAATTTTGAGAATACTGGATTCCTGAATTTGTAGAGTATGCATCACTTCCTGAATTTTTTCCCGAATATAAATCTCCATTTCTAGAAGTTTCATAATTTACTTCTCGATTGTTTGTTTTATTTTCTTCGGATGTGTAAGTTGAAGAAATTGGATTATATTGATTTTCTTGAATATTATTTGAGATATTCTCGTTTTCATAAATAGATTCTTCTAGATTTTTACTCTCCGATTCTTCAATTTCTTCTTCATTTTCATTAAATTCTTCTTTGGATTGAAGTTCTTCTTGAAAATTTTTTATTTCCTTAGGACCTTCCTCATTTTCATCTAAAACTTTTTCAAGATTTTTTTCCCCATCTTCTTCAATTTCTTCATCTAAATTTTCTTCAGATTTTTTATCTTTATCCATTTAACTTTTAAGAAGATTAGATTTAAATATTTTCTGAATAATTAATTCCTTTCTTGCCCCTTGAAGATGTCTTTAAATTTGGTTCCTGGTTCTTTTGTTTTTCCCAAATCTTGATTATCAAATGCGGTAGGTGATGAGGCCATTCCATGAGATTTTTTGTAGATATCATAAACAAGATAAATTCCTGAAGCCGCATTCTCTGCACTCTCTGCCCTTACTACTTTTTCAATAAAATTATCGGGTTTAATTTCCAAAATATTTTTTATTTCTTCAGCTTTCTTTTTATCTCTTCCTTCAGATTTTTTAAATAATCCTAAAATTGCAGTGAATGGATTTATATCTTCTGTTTTTGTTTTTTTTGTTAATTCCTTTTTATCTTCTTCATTGTTTAGAAATCTATCTAAATCTTCTTTTAAATCTTTTAATGCTTCTTCTGCGACATTTCCCTGATAATTCATGCTTTCCGCAACATCCTCTTTTTTTAATTCTTCTTCGATTAATTTTAATTCTTCTTCGTTTAAAGAGTATGCATCGAAAGTCATATCAATTCTTCCTCCCATTGCGAAACCTTGATCCCCTTTTTGTGTAACTCTTTGTGAAACGTGTCCCCGGTATTTTAATGTGATGAGCATACATGAATTGTATTTTCTTTTTAGATTGTAATCTCCGAATTTTTCTGGAACTTTTGCACCTTTTTTTGCTAAAAGAGTTAATTCAAACATAGATGTACTGAATGCATTTACTAGTGCCGAATCTCCTTCAAAACCTTTTTGTCTTAATTCTTCTGCAGATCTTAAATAAGGTTTCATCCATGCAGAATAAAGTTTTATTGTTTCAACCTGAGATTTTAAATAATTTTTTTCTATACTCATCCTTTTTCTTAATTCTTTTTCTGAATATTCCTTCCATTTTTTGAATTCGTTTATTCTTGGAATTAAAATTCGCATTACTTGTTCGTTTATTATTCCACCTCCATTATCGTCATTCATTTTTTTTAAAGATTCTCTTGAATCTGCCATCATAAAAGCTTCCCTAATTGTTGTAAATCCTAATTCTGTTGCCATTTGATGAATTGAACCTCTCCCCCTCTTTAAATCTACATTATCTAACCAAATTTGTTTTAATGCCAAATTTCCATCTGAATTTTTTTGTTTATCTTCAGATTTTGCATCATTGTAAGATTCCAATCTTATTTCAAATTCTTTTAAATCATAAATTAAATTTAAAATTGATTTTATTATTTGATTTATGCCTCCTAAAATCTTCATCCCTTCTTCTTGCATTTTTGTTGCTCGTTGCCCCATTTCTGCAAAATGTCCGGAACCTGGGCTTGACATAAAATTATCAGTTATCTTGGTTGTTTTCCATCCCATATCTTGAATGAAATCTAAAATCCAATAATAAATAGGTTCTAATTGTGCTTGTTGGGAATCAAAAGTCATTTTGTAAGATGCTGTTGGATCTCCCCAAATTCCGTTGGTTTTACTTTTTGATAAGACTTCCTTAATCACCTTTTTTATTTCACTCATATTTTATATTGGGATTGAGAATATATAAACGTTTTTACGTTTTAGTTTTTTCTTGCAAATATTTAAATAAAGTGCCTCCTTATTTAATTTATGATTTTCAAAAAGAAAGTTGGAATGGTAGATGTTAGGGAATTGCAAAAACGAGGTGTTGTCCGGATTCCTCGAAACGATATAGTTATTCCAAGAAGTTCTGATGGATTTGTTAATTTGAATCCAGATTCTAAAACTTCTTCTTCTGTTGTCGAGAGTAATTTATCTGGAAAAGATTCTACTTGTGCAACTGATTTTTTAGGATTTACAGATTCTTCTAATCTTTCTTCCGATGATTCTTTTTCATCTTCTTCTGAAGGTTATGATAAAAGGGAAGTTGATTCTAAAATTTCAGATTTAGATAATAAGATTTACAAATTGGAACAAAGAATTGAACTTCTTGAAAGAAAATTAGATGTTAATCAACCTAACGATAATAATGTTGGAGTTATGGGTTGGTAGTCTCCAATATATTTAAAACCACCAAACACTTATAGAATTTATGGGGGATATATCTGAAAATGTTATAAGAGCTTATGCTCTTGAAAATGCTATAAAATATGGGGGTAAGGCAAATCAAGGAGCTGTATTGTCTGGATTATTTGCAGAGGGGCTTGAAAAATCTGAAGTTAAAAATTTTATTCCCAAAATTCAAGAAATTTTGAAGGAAGTTAATTCTTTTAATTTAAATGAACAGAAAAAAAGATTTGAACTTCTAGAAAATAAAACAAGTAAACGTGAAGTTCGTGAAGGTTTGCCTGAATTGAATGATGTTGAAAAAGGAAATGTAGTTATGCGATTTGCTCCTTTTCCCTCTGGCCCACTTCATATTGGAAATGCACGTCCTTTAATTTTAAATGATGAATATGTAAAAAAATATGATGGAAAATTAATTTTGGTTATGGATGATACTATTGGTTCCGAAGCAAAACCGATTGAACCTGAAGCTTATAAGTTAATTGAAGAGGGAGTCAAATGGTTAGGTGTTGAATATGATGGAAAGATTATTTACAAATCAGACAGAATAGAAAAATATTATGATTATGCTTATGAATTAATTAAGAAAGGTTATATGTATGTTTGTTCCTGTCCTCAAGAAAAAATTCGAGACTTAAGGATTAAGGGCGAGGAATGTTCTTGTCGTCAATTTCATTCTTCTGACAATTTAAAAAAATGGGGCGAAATGTTTGAGGCAGAAGAGGGTTCAATGGTGGTTAGATTAAAAACCTCAATGAGTGATCCCGACCCCGCATTTAGAGATAGGGTAATGTTTAGAATTTCAGATAGGCCTCATGCTCGTTTTGGAAAAAGATATAGGGTTTATCCTCTTTTGGATTTTTCCTGGGCAATTGATGATCACTTTTTAGGGATTACCCATATTTTGAGAGGTATGGAACTTGCAATTGAAACTAGGGTTGAGAAATTTATTTGGGACATATTTAAATGGAAACATCCAGAAATTATTTACAATGGACATTTTGAAATTGAAGGTGTTAAAATTTCTAAATCTAAAGGTACAATTGAAGTTAAATCTGGAAAATATTCTGGGTGGAATGATCCTCGAACATGGTCAATACAATCTTTAAGAGATAGGGGATTTTCCCCAAAAGCTATTCGCCAATTTATTTTAAATATGGGATTAAAAAAAACAAATATAAAAATTCCTGTAGATGTTCTTTATTCCTTAAATAAAAAAATGTTGAATGAATCTCCGAGATATTTCTTTGTTGAAAAACCTGTAAAAATTAAGATTAATGGAAGTCCTCTCTTAAGTGTAGATATCCCTTTCCATCCTAATGGAAAAAGCGGGAGTAGAAAATTTAATACTTCTCAGGATTTTCTGATTTCTGAAAATGATTATAATTTAATGGTTGATGGTGATTATCGTTTGACACATCTTTTTAATTTTAAATCGGATAAAATTCAGAGAATTAAGCCTCGCGAATTTTCTTTTTCAGATGAAGAATCTGAGAAAAATTTGAAAATCAAATTTATGCAGTGGCTTGTTTCAAATTCTAAAAATGTTAGGATTAAAATTATGATGCCTAACGGTTCTTTTGTTAATGGGCTTGGAGAACCTAGTTTAAAGAATTTGAAACTTGGTTCAGTAATTTATTTTGAAAGAGTTGGTTTTGTTAAATTTCATAAGGTTGATAAAAGTAGTGGTGAAATGGAATTTTGGTTTGGACATTTTTAACTAAAATTATAAGTAACTAAATCTTTCCAACTAAATCAAGTCCTGGTTTTAAGGTTTCTTTTCCAGGGGCCCAATTTACAGGACAAACTTGTTCTCCGTTTTCGTTTACGAATTTTGCTGCTTGTAACTTTCTGATTAATTCCTCAATACTCCTTCCTACAGAATTATCATGAATTTCAACAGTTCTTAAAATTCCTTCAGGATCAATTATGAAAGTTCCTCTTAATGAAAGTCCTTCTCCCTGAATGTAAGTTCCATAATCTTTGGAAATTTTTCCGGTAGGATCTGCAATCATTGGAAATTTGATTTGTTTTATTGATTCAGAATTATCGTGCCATGCCTTATGAACAAATGCCGTATCTGTTGAAATGCTTAAAACTTCTGCACCCAATTCTTTAATTTCTTGATATTTCTTTGCAAGTTCTTCTAATTCTGTTGGACAAATAAATGTGAAATCTGCAGGGTAAAAGAATAAAATTACCCATTTCCCCCGATAATCTCTTAAGGATATTTTTTTTATTTCTTCTTCATGAAATGCTTCTGTTGTGAAATTAGGTGCATGTTTCCCTGGAAAACAAACCTCTATATTGTTACAACATCCGTGACCTTCCATTTTATTATTTTATATTAAAGAGTTTATAAATTTTGGTAATCGGCGTTACCCTTCAAAGATATTTCCAGTCTTTTTGAACCTCTCAATCATTTCTTCGTTTTGTTTTAATCCCTTCCTTTTTAGGACTAATGCTTCCCTTGCTTTTTGAATTGCATCACAAATTTTGATATTTATCGGACATTTTTGTTCGCATGCCTTACACATAGTGCATTCATAAATTACTTTATCTAGAATTTTATCGGATAAAAGTATTGCATGTCCTCTTGGCGAAACTCTTTCTTCCATTAACACTTTGAAAGTAGGGCATAAAGATTTGCATAAACCACAGCTAGTACATTTTTCAAATATTTCGCAAGCTTCTTCAATTAAATTATTCGCTTCAATTAATTCCTGTTCTGTTGGCTTTTCATTACTCATATTAATTTTCCTTGATTAAATTTATTCAGAGGATCTGTTCTTTTTTTGATATTTCTTAAAATTTTTTGATCGTTAATTTCCACAAATTCTTTTTTTAATATTCCTACTCCATATTCTTTAGAAATTTGACCCCCTAATCTTTTGATTAATTTTACCATTTCGGGAATTAATTTTTCCTGTGAATTATTGAAACAAGGATTTAAATTTCCTGTAGAAATTTCTCCAAATGAATGAATATTTCTTTCCTCTAACCACCTAATTAATATTGGAATCTTATCGATTAATATTTTTGGATCTTCAATTCTTAGATATTCTTCTTTTACCATTATTGAATAAATCTTATCAATTAATTCTAAAATATTTTGATAATCTTCTCCTTTTAAATTTCCTGAATCATCTTCATATTCAATAATTAAATTATATCCTTCTTCAAGATTTAATTTTTTACTAAGCCATTTATCCAAAAATTTTGTCATAGAAATATTTGAATTTCTTTTTAGATTCTTAACTATCGAAATTATTTCTTCAAAACTTTCCACAGTTATTATTGACGCGGTTCTTTCTTTTTTTCTTGTTAATTTTAAACAAGCCTTAACAATTACTCCTGTAATTCCTTCCATTCCAGAATAATCACTTATCTCAGTTACCCCTTTTTTTTCAAGCTCTCCTTTACAGTTTATGATTTCAATCCAATTTATCCAATTTTCAGTTTTACCATATTTTAAACTTCTATTTCCTGTTGCATTTGTCGCAATCATTCCTCCAATTGTTGCAATCTCATTACTTGAAGGAATTACTGGAAATTCTAAATTGTAATCTTGTAAATAATTTTGTAAATCTTTTAAGATTACTCCCGCATCTACTTCGATAGTTTTTCTTTCTTTTTCTAATTTCCCTATTTGATTTAATTTAGATAAATCGAGAACTATATCTAAACCACTTTGGGGAATTGCACCTCCTACGAATCCACTTCCTCCACCTCTAGGAACTATCCTTTTAGAATTTTTTATTATGCCTTTTATTTCCTGAATAGATTTCGGATTTTTGATATCTTTCGCATTCCCTTTTAATCTTGAAGCATCCGCTTCATAAATTTTTTTTAAATTTTTTAAATTCATATTTTTAATCCTCTTAATTTTCCTAAAACAAATGTTGAAAACTCAGTACTTTTTTCGGTGACTAATTTTAAATTTGAATGTGATAATTCACAGGGGGAAATAACCCTCGAAATATCTTTTGGAATTGTAGAAATTTTCTTTTGAGCCATTTTTTTTGAGAGTTCTTTAAAATTTTCTCGCATTCCTGCCCCTGCACAACAACAAAGAGAATTTTCCCTGTTTAATTTCATTTCTAAAATTTCTCCTCCAAGAATTCTTATTATCTCTCTTGGTTCCTCATAAATCTTTGAATATCTCCCTAACTTACATGAATCATGATAAGTTACAATTTCTTTTTCCCCTTTTTTTATTCTTATTTTCTTTAACCCGTTTAATATTGAAATTGTTGCATGTTCTACTTCAATATCCCATTCCCTAACAAATTCTGGATAAATATTTTTCAACATATAATAGGTTGATGGAGAATTTGTAATAATTTTTTTTATTGAATTTTTTTTGAATTTTTCAAAGTTCTGATTTGCAATTTTTCTTGCTTCGTTTTTGTATCCTGCATTTAAAATTTCGTGCCCACATGAAAAATTTTCTTCAATAGTTATAAAATTTATTTTTAATTTCTTGAAAATTTCCTGATAGTTTTCAAATTCCCTATTTAAAAAAGTTCTTGTAAATTGGCCTGGAAAATAAAGTGTTTTTCCCCTTAAATTTTTCCCCCAGTTTAAAATGTTCATTTTTTAAAAAGAGTCTTTGTATATTTAAAATTAATTATGGTTGACATAACTATTTAAAAATTTTAATTTATTTTTTCAACAATTTCTTCAGCTAATTTTTCTAATTTGCTGTTTTTTCTCACTAGTAAAACATCTCTTAAATCTTCGGTGAATTTTTTAGTGCAGTGTATATAATATCCTTGTTCTTCATTTTCATTATCTGAAATTCTTGAACCATAGTTATCGGTTATAAATTTAAATCCTTCAGACATTAATTTTTCTCCGATTATTGACCTTTTATAAGCCCCTTGAATTTTGTAAATAATGAATTCTTTAGTCTTTTTTATTTCCCTCATAAATTTTTTAATTAAAATCTATTTTTAAAATTTTTGGACGTTTATTGATTAATGGAGTGAAATAAATCCCCAGATTGCTACGAAAACTGCCCATAAATAATTTAATGACGAATTCCAACCATTATTTGTTGTAAGTACAATTAGTACTGAAAGAATTATTGCTCCCCACCCCATTACTTTTTTAGAGACCATTTTATTGTTTATTTATAAGGAAATTGGATTATTTAAATCTTTTTTATTTTAAAAAAATTAACCTAATAATAAAACTCCAATTAAAATTATTAATTCTATCAGATTTTATTAGATTAATTTGAAAAATCCGTAAATTGATAAGGAGACTAGGGCTACTCCAAATAACTTGAATAAATTTTTTATTATTTTTTTTGAGAAGAATCTTTTGTTTTTTAAAACTACAAAAATTATTGCTAATGACCCTGAGAAAATTCCGAATCCTGCAGATACTGCGAATAAAATTACTTCATTTATTGTTTTAAATGTTGCTAGGTTTAATCCAACTAGTAATGCAGAAATTGTAGACCATGTAAAAATAATTGTTGGGTTTAATCCAATAAGTAAAACTCCTGTGAAGAAATTCCTTCTTTTGTTACTTTTTGAAAATTCTTTCATTTCTGAAATTTCGGATTCTTTAACTTTATATCTTAAAAAATAAATTCCCATGAAAAGTAATAAAAATGAACTTAAGATTCCTAATGTTGCTTTGAGATTTGATGATTGTTCTACTAAAACCCCGATGATACTTATTCCGATTGCAGAATAAATTATTTCTGTTAATGCTGCCCCTAAACTAATCGCAATTCCTTGAGGGTATTTTCCTTCAAGAGTTTTTTTTAAAATCATCATTGAAACTGGACCTGTAATTGGAAATGATGCAATAAACCCTGTGATGAATGCGATAAAAATTAGTTGGGGCTCCATTGTTTGTTTTAGTTAAAGAAGTTTATAATGTTTTTGTGGTTTTTGTTTCTTTTATTGTTAGCGAACCTTCCTTAAATTCGAGTTTTGAAATTGAACAGTTTTTTATTTCTTTTGAAATCCAAAGATTTTCATTACTCTTCCAAACTTTGTTAAGGTAATATTTTATCAAATTTCCGTGACAAAAAATTAAAACATTTTCTCCATTTTTTATTATTTCTTTAAGGAAATCGTCTGCTCTTTTTTTGTCATTTATTTCTCTATTTTGGTTAGTTTTTTCTTTTATTGCCCCTCCGATTAATTTGCGATAAATTTCCCTTATTCTTTTATCTTCGGAATAATTTTTAGTGAATTCTTCACAGGTTTGTTTTGCCCTTATTAAATCACTTGAATAAATTTTATAATTCTCATAGTTTTTTAATTCTTTGACTATAGCTTTTGCTTGGAAAATTCCTTTTTTTGTTAATGGGGTTCCTTCAATTTTGGGATTTGCATCCCCGTGACGAACAAGAACTATTTCCATATATTTTAAAGGATTTTGATTAATTTAAATTTTTTGGTGACTGATAGAAAGGGAATTGATAATTTGATTAGAATTTTGAAATTTCCTCACATGGAAGCGACCAAATGATTAATTCCCTTAAAGTCTATCTATAATTCCTTGACGAACATCCGCCCATCTTCCTCTTGTTAACTCGTATATATTTTGATTATGGATAATGCCCGTTGCTAAACATTTACAGGAATCTTTTTTTGATCCCATATATTGGTAACCCATCTTTTTTTGAGTGGCATTTGATGCAGGATTATCCTCGAATACTGGGGAAATTAATTTTTCTAATCCAAGTACTTTAAATGCGAAATCGTTTGCTGCGACTTTCGCCTCAGTAATATATCCATTTTTCCAGTATTTTTCATTAATCCATGAACCTGTTTCACTTTCACCTTTGTCAAAATCAATATTATGAATCCCCATTGCCCCGATTACCTTTTTATCAGACTTTAATTCAATTACAAATAGGTAATCATCTATTCTTTCTTCGTCCCACTTTTTGGAATTTTTCCCGAAGTAATCTTTTATCATCCCTAGGGTGTATGGATTTGGTAGACTAGAGAGATTTTTTGCAATGTTTAAATTATCTAATCCTTCTTGTAAATCTTGATAGTCTCCAGATCTTGCAGGTCTTAAGATTAATCTTTTAGTTTCTAATTGAAGATCCATGATTAATAATAGATTTATCAGATTAAAAATTTAACGGTCCTATATGTTTCATATATTAAAAAATATTAAAAACAGTATTGGTAAAACTTTAAAGACGCCCCAACCGGGGATTGAACCCGGGTCTCGGCCGCGACAGGGCCGTGTACTAACCATTATACTATTGAGGCAGTATATGTAAATTATTTGGAGAATTAGTTTTTAAAGATTTTGATTGGGAAGATTATTTCTTTTTCTTTTTTGTTGATTTCTTTTTTTTGGAAGTATTTGAAACTTCTTCCCTCAATTTTTCTACTTCGCCCAAAAGTTTTGCGTGATTCAAACTTAAATGTTGAACTTTGTCGTGGAGGTCGGAAAATGCATCATTCAACATAAGCATATCTTTTTTTACATAAGCAAAACTTGCAGAAACATTTCTTTCAATCTGTTTTGTTGGTTTTTCCATAAAGATTTATATTTAACAGACTTATAAAACTTCTGTTTTTTGTAACTTTAAAATTAATACAGTTTTGTTTTTTTCTTATCAAAAACTTTATAAGGGCATTATTTTTGGAATTTATATGGCAAGAATAAATCACCGTGTTGAAGTTCCAAAACATTTTAGTGAAAGTGAAGCTAAAAACAGAATGATTAAGGACTTAGAAGAAATTAGTTTGACTTTTTTAGACATTGTTCCGTTGAATCGTAGGAAAGAAATTAGTGTTACTTATGGAAATGGCAATGCAGTTCCTTATCATTCTCTTTGGCAATTAGGTGCATTATACCGAGAAAATAATTTTCTTTCTATTTCTTATAATGGTCCAGTTTTAGAAGATACTGGCGAAGTTAAAGATTTAGATGAAGTTGAAATTTATCAAACTCTACTCAATGGAGAGGAAGGAGATTCGTATGATATTTCCCTAAGGGATGGAAGAAGGGTAAGTGGGGTCCCAATTTTTAATCAATCTAAAGGTAACTTTAAAATTTTGGATATGTGTTCTGAAATTTCTGTTGAACTTTCAGTTGATGAAATTCGTGATGTTCGTCTTAATACTAATGTTTCTCAAAATGATTCTCCTTGAAGAGATTCATTTTAATTAGAAAGTTTTAAATAACTATTTTTGTTTTAAATCTTATGACTAATAAAAATGTGGTTAAACATTCTCTTATGAAACATAGAATTTTAATGACTTTGATAGCTTTTGTTTTTGTATTTTTTGTGGCTTATGCTATTCAATCCTTTTATCCCTCTCCAGAATATGAAGATTTCTGTAAGATTGATAGGGAGATTGTGGGAAATCCAGATTCTTGTTCAAATAATGGGGGCGAATGGAAATCTTATGGAAAACCTTTGGCAGTTGATGGGGTAAGTGGGTGGTGCGATTTTGATTTTTCTTGTCGTGAGGATTATGAGACGGCTAAGGAATCTTATGAACTCAATGTTTTTCTTCTTAATTTATTTTTCGGAATTATTGCAGTGATTCTTTCTTTATTCTTAACTGTTGAAGTTGTTTCTACAGGTTTTATGGCTGGTGGAACTATTATGATAGTTTATGGAACTTTAAGATATTGGGGAGATTTATCCCCCTTACTTAGAACTGTTTTTCTTGGAATTGCCCTCGCCATTTTAGTTATTTTAGGTTACCGAAAGTTTAAATAAATTTATTATTGCTAAACAAAATCCTTAAAAACTTGGTTAATCCCGTTTTGTTATGTTAGAATCTTATATTGAAAATTCATATCTTCGAGCTATTGTCATTTTTTTTATAGTTTTTTTAGCAATTAAATTATTAGTTTTCATTTTACAAAAAATTATTCCGAAATTTACTGCAAAAACTGAAACAGAGTTGGATGATGAAATTTTAAAAAATGTTTCTAAGCCGATTACTCTTCTCGCTATTTTAGCGGGTATTCGTTTAGCAATTGGTGAAATAAACCTTGAAGAAAATTTGACGATGACTATTGAAGGAATTCTTCTGACTTTTATGATTGTTGCTGTTTCTTTTTTAGTTTATTATTTACTTAATACCCTTATTTTAGTTAGTGTTTCTGAATTCGGACGAAAATCAAAAATTAAAGTTAATGAAAGTCTTTTTCAATTTTTTCATAGTATTTTAAAAATTGTGGTTGTATTGGTTTCTTTTTTAGTGATACTATCTAGTTGGGGGATTGAGATTGGTCCGCTTCTTGCAGGACTTGGAGTTGCAGGAATTGCAATTGCATTTGCCTTGCAATCTACCTTAAGTAATGTTTTTGGAGGAATTTCAATGATACTTGATAAATCAATTAGTGTTGGCGATGTTGTTAAACTTGATGCGAATACTAGTGGGAAAATTTTGAAAATCAATTTAAGAAGTACAAAAATTTTAACTTTTGATAATGAATTAATTATTGTTCCTAATTCTAAATTGTCCGAAAGTAATATTCAAAATGTTGCTTTGCCAGAACCAAAAACAAGAGTAGTTATTCCGTTTGGAGTTGCTTATGGTTCTGATGTTGATAAGGTTAAGAAAATTGTTTTATCCGAGGTAAAAAAAGTTGAAAATTATGTTGAAGAACCTGAACCTTCGGTTAAATTTTTAGAGATGGGAGATTCTTCCCTTAATTTTAAAGCATATTTCTATGTTAATTCGCATAAGAATAAATTTGGAGCGATAGATGATGCTAACACTAGAATTTACAAACTCTTGAATAAGAATAATATTGAAATCCCTTTCCCTCAAATGGATGTTAATTTGAAGAAGTGAGATGCTTATACTTTTCAAATAATTTTATTGATATAAATAAAATCACACTTCCTAAAATAAACCCTGCGATTACATCTGTAAACCAATGAACCCTTAAATAAATTCTTGTAAATCCTATAAATAAAATTAAAGAAATTGTTAGGATTGTTATTTGTTTTTGAGAATGTTTCTTTAAAAATAAGTAGGTAATTAATCCTAAAAAGACTACTGCGATTGTTGCGTGTCCGCTTGGGAATGCGAAATTTGTTTCTTGAATTAAGAAATTTGAAGGCCTTGCTCTTTGAAAAATTTCTTTTGAAATTTTTATGATTAGTCCTGAAATTGTCATAGTCCCAATTAAAATTAATGATTTTATTTTCTGATTTTTTTTGAAAAAGTAAATTGCTATTGCGAAAGATATTATTGTTAAAATTATTGGTTCGAACATTATTGAAATTATTTTTGATAGCGAGGTTAGGAGAGGATTTTCAATTGAGGCCATTAGAAGATTTATTATTATATCTATTTGGGAGTTATGAATCATAATTTAATAGCGATAGAATATTAATAAACCTTCCTTGTCCCAGACATAAATTGAATCCCCGTCATTGTTAAAGATGCAAGAGAAATTTTTTGTGAATGTTGATTTTGATTTGAGCGTTTCTTCGTAAATGTGAGTTGCGTCGTCCTTGAAAGTTATTTCAATTTCCTTGTTGCAAGAATTTTCTAAAATTAATTGTTCGTTGTTTGTGCACCTTTTTGGAGATTCTTTTTCTTTTAATTTTATTAATGTTAAACAATTTTCGTTAGGTGATTTTTTCCAGATTCTTTTTTGGTTTTCTCTTGCTAAACTTTCGGCACTTTCTAAATTTTTATAATATTTATCTTTGCCGTAATAATAAAGAGTTCCAAGTCCCTTTTTTAATATTTCTTCGTTGATGTGTTGATTATTTTTGAAAACGTGTGCTAAAATTCTGCCGTATTTATCTTTTCCGTGGTTTTCTATAGTCACGGAATTATTTTCTAATGATTTTAAGAATTCTTTTGCTTCTTCATAATAATTTTGAGATTTCTCTGGAGTATTTATCCCTTTTAATCTATATTTTTGTCCTGAAAAATCTTCAAACGTATCTCCATCAATTACCTTAGCGATATTTATTTTTGTTCTTCCTTGTGATTCTGGCTTGGTGAAATCATAATATAGAATTCCCGATGAAATAATTAAGAAAATTAAAATTATCCTTTTTAGTTGCATATTATTTTATGATAGTAAGGTTTAAAAATATAATTTTTGTCAATGTCTCATGAGTAAGGTTCGTATTAAATTACAAAGCGTGGAAATCGATAAATTGAATGCCGTTATCGATAGAATAAAGGCAATTTCTAGCAGTGCTGGCGTTCCGATTTCTGGACCGATTCCATTGCCTACAAAAAGATTAAAAGTTACAACAAGAAAATCTCCTTGCGGTGATGGAACTGCAACTTTTGATAGATTTGAAATGAGAATTCATAAAAGACTTATTGACTTACCTTCTAATGATAAAATCTTACACAGCATTATGAGAATCTCAATTCCTAGAACTGTGAAGATTAAAATTGAAATGGTTGATTAAGATTTGAAAAATTATTTTTTAAAATAAAAATTGAAATGGTTGATTAAGATTTTTAGGTAAATTAATTATAAAACTTCTTCAGGAGAATTTTTCTTTATTGCTTGAATTTTCTTTATTGCTTGTTCATTAGTTTTTTTTGCAAATACTTCTAGTCTCGAAATTCCAAAAAATGAAAATGAAATTCCTAATAAATATAATGCTGTTTTCCAATTAATAAAAAATGTGATAAGTGCTGCGATTAAAAATATTCCTGAAAGAACTAATGTTATTGTTTTGACGTGTTTATTCCTTACATCCTCTGCCTGAAGTTGTATTGTGGCAATATCTGCGTAAGCGTTTTTTGATTCAATATCCTTTTTAGGAAATTTTTTCGATACTATGTTTGATTTAACGTTGTTTGACCGAGAGTTCTTTGACACTAAATTATTTGATTTAACGTTGTTTGACACCATTTTTTTTAATTCCATATTTTTTTAGGAAGTTTTTTTATTTAAACCTTTTGTTTTTTCTTTTTCTTTTTTCTTTTTGTTTTGGAAGGAAATTTGTTCAGGGGCAAAGATTTTCTTCTCTACTGTCTAGGTTCTATTCCTCTTTTTATAATACGCCCGCACGAGGAATCGAACCTCGATGCCCCGAAAGGCCAAGAGTTCCAGTCTTGTGCAATACCATTATGCGATACGGGCAATTATAAAACAAAACAGAAAACCCTCTTTAAAAAAGTTCGCCTATCGATAAATATTTTTATTTGTTAAATTCCTTGTAGGTTGAACACCTGCATTTTCTTAAAGGTTCTGTACACTTAACTACCAACTTTCTTAAATTTTGATAAGTATATGCCTCCACGCTTCTTTCAGAATCATATTCTGTAGTAAAATCTAATCCAAAAAGTTCCTCTTTTACTAATTGTTCTGCTGCCAAGTGGCAATAATAAAAAAATTGAGATTTTTGAGCATTATATAAATGTTCACAAACATTTTCTCCAGTTTCAGTAATTTCTAAATTAATCAAATCTCCAATTTCTCCATCGTTTAAAAGTCTGTCAAAACTATTTTCATCTTCTCGCGCAGTGTTTATTTTTTCATCTTCTCTACTCATAATTTTTATTATTAAGGATTAACTTTTAAATGTTTCTATTTGAGAGTAGTATAATTATCCAAGATATCTTTTGCACATTGGAGATCTTAACGGTTCAGTACAATAAATTATTAGCTTTCTTAAATTTGGCTGAAATGGAAAATCTACATCTTTATTCTCTTTTTGATGAATAATCTGACAATGCCCCTCATCTGCCAGGTATTCGCATCGGGAATCCTTTTTCCCTTCAAAAATTTCTTCTAATATTTTTCTTTTTTCTTCAGAATAATGGGTCCTTCCGAAATCTAGAAAATCGTAATCTCCTGAAAGTGGATCTTCATCATCTTCATAGTCTTCTTCATCCTCATAATCATTTCCGTATTTTTTTGACATTTAATTTTATAAATTATTCCTATTTAAATTCATTGGTGATTGAATATATCAATTTAATTTTTGATTTATTACTCGTGAATCTGGACTCCAAACTGAAACCTTGTCTCCGGGAAATCTTACACCTCTCGCGATTTTTTGAATAAGTTCTCTTCTTGCTTTATCCATGTAAAATTCCATGAATTTTTCCGGTTGTTCTTTCTTTAATATTTTCCAAAATAATCCCTGAATATTTGGATAAGGGTATCTTGTGATAATTATTGAATTACATTTTTTTCCTGCGAAATCTACTCCTCTTGAACATTTTGTCGTGAATAAAACTTTTTTTGAACCCATTGAAAAATCTTCTATTGTTGAATTTCCTCTTGATTGTAACTCTCTTAATCTTTCCTTAGTTATTAAATTATCAAATTTATATTCTTCATTTTCCTTTTCAGTTGGCAAATCTTTGAAAGCACTTACATGAACCAATGTTGGATTTTCTGCATTTGCTAAACAAGCATCTAAAATTTTTAGATACATTTTACGATTGATTGTTCCATTTGAAAAATTTGAGAAACTACAATTCCTTTCTAACCCTGTTCTTTCGTTTGTTGTTTTTCCTGGATTTTTTGTTTCTGCTTCAATTACTTTAAAATCTTCCAATCCGAAAATATCTTTTAAAACTTGGTTAGAATGCAATGTTCCTGACATTAAAACTAAAACTTTATTTGCCTCTATTAATTCTTGTAATTTTTGTGCGAGATTTATTGAAACTAAATCTATGATTATTGTGTCCTCATTTGAATAATTTTTTCCGAATAATCCTGTCTGTCCCGCATCTGTTTCTACCTTATTTACAGAAATATATGTTTCATTCATTAAATTTTCAAATGCTCTTGCAATCTCCACCACATTATTATAATAATTTATTTCTTCTTCTTCTGCCAAATTTGGATTTTCTAAAATAATCTCGATAAGATTTAATATTGGAGATTCATTTAATTTTTGAATGTCTGTTGTTGGTGGATTGAAAAGTAAATCGTTTATATTGTGAATTAACTCTTTTACTTTTGTTCGTTTTTCCTGGTCTTGAGGTAATAAATTTGATAATGAAGTGAGTAGTCGGTTTAAATTTATTCTTCTTTCATTTGCGAAGTTGTCTAAAAATTCGTCGCATTCGTCAATAATCTCTAAATCGGTTTTTGGCTTTCTTCCAATCATTGTTTCTATTTGGTATTTCATACTGTTAAAAATTAAAACGTCTGCATCTGCGTATGCGGTGTATTGGTCATAATATTGGCATCCCTTTTTTCTTTGAAAAAGTGCGTATTCTTTTCCGCAAATTGCCATATATTTTTTCTTTGTAAAATCTTCAATTCCTTTAGGGTTTACTTCTGAAGGCATAATAGGGGCCCAATAAGGACATGCTGGCGCAATATTCATTCTTCGAACATCTGTTGCACTTGAAAAATCTTCGGCATCCACTGAAGTATTTTCTTCAATGAATTTTAATAATTGTTCCGTGTTTTTTTCTTTTATTTCGATTGTACATGGAATTTCTTTGTCATCTGCTCTTTCTCCTCCAAAATGGCATGGAAAATTATTTCTCCCTTTTATTATTGAAATCTTTAATGGATTCCCGTCGTCTTTTAAAATAAATTTCTTTTTAGTATAATCTGTTTCGTATTGCTCTTGGAGAGACTTTATTGGAACTACTATGGATGTTTTTTCGAAATATTTTGCTAGATTTAATGCGATTGCCGATTTTCCCGTACCGCACACTCCTTTTATGAAAATTATTTTGTTTCCCTCGTTTATTGCAGTTAAGGTTTCTTGAACTACATCTTCTTGGCTTTTTCCGTTAGAGAAAACTAACGGGTCTAATTTTTTTCCAGTGTAATTAAATAATCCTGCACCTTCTCCAGTGTTTTCTTCCTCTTTTTCATATAATGACCACGCCATTTTTTGTTATGACTCTTGGAGATTATAAATATTGTTATGATTGTTTGGTTCTAAACCAACTTTTCTTTTTTTCCTTAATCTTTCCTTTTTCTAATGCAGAGATTTTTTTGTTTGATTCTTTTAATTCTTCTTTTAGGTCTTTTACAATGGATTGATAATGAGATATTTCGTTTTTGAAAGATGTTTTTATTCTGTCCTCTATTTTTGCTAAATCCTTTATTAAGACTACTTCTTCTTGAATAGTTCTTACTTTTGAAAGTGCTAATTTTAATTGAGTTAAATTTTGTTTTGAATTGTCTACATCTCTTCTGAATTCGTTTCTTAATTTATTGTCTTCTTTTCTTGCATAAGTGATTTGTTTGTCTTTCTTTCTTAGATAATCTTTCATAAAACTTATTTGCTCTTCCATCTCTTTCATATCTGCTCTTATTAATGCGAAAGAAGTTTTGATTTTGTTGTTGATTTCTTTTATTTTTTTTGAGAATATTTTTTCTGGTTTTTTTTCCATATAGTTGGAGGATTTTGTAGAATATAAAAATTGTTGTGATTAGATTAGTGTTTTTTCCATGTAAATTTTTTCTTTATCTAATTTATATCCGAGTTTTTTGTAATATTCTCTTACTCCAACACCTGAAATTACTTTGATTTTTTTGTAGCCCTTTTTCTTTGCTGTTTTTTCTGCTAAATTCATTAATTCTTTTCCCAATCCTCTGTGTTGCCATTCCTTGTTTGCCTTTTCTCCAAGTTTTAATGTTGGGCCGTAAATGTGGAGTTCTCTGACCATTGCCGGAATTTTTTTGTCTTTTTCCAATCTTAATCTTAATAGTCCGAATAAAATGTTGTCTTTATTTACTGCTTCTATAAAAAATTCTTTTCCTTTTGATGCAGAGTATTTTGTTGTTTTTATTTTGATTTCTGTATCTATCTCTTTCTTATTCCTTAATGCAAACCCTATTTCTCTGAATCTTATTTCGTTAATTTTTATTTTGTTTTCTCGTATCTTGTCCTCTACATCTTTTCTTACATTTTGGTTTTTTATTCCCGCCACGAGATATTCTTGAGGAATTTCTCTTAACATTCTCATTATCCTGCAATATCTTGGAGTCATTTTCATTATTTGGAGAATTACTTCGCTTGTTTGTTCTCGTGTGTAGGGTAGGAATCCACCTTCTTTGTATTTATTTACGAGAATTGCGCCTTTGAGGACTTGGCAAGGGTATATTTTTATTTGGTCTGGCTTGAAATTTTTTGATGAGAATATTTTTTTGAATAGTTTTATGTCGTGTTTTATGTTGCTTGAAGGTAATCCTGGCATTAAGTGATATCCTATTTTAAATCCTGCTTTTTTTAATCTTTTTGTTGCATCGATTACATCTTGAACTGTGTGCCCTCTGTTTATTTTTTTATAAATTTCGTCGTCGATTATTTGAACCCCCATTTCAACTCTTGTTGTTCCCCAATAAAGCATTTGTTCTATTTGTTTTTTTGAACAATCGTCTGGGCGAGTTTCTATACAAAGTGCAATCATTCTGTTTTTTGTTTTTTCATTTATTTTCTTTGCTTCTTCTATTGTCTTTGATTTTTTTCCGTTTAATGCATTGTAACACCCGAGAATAAATTTTTCTTTGAAATCTTCGGGATATTGTAAAAATGTTCCTCCGATTACGATTAGTTCTATTTTTTCGGTTGAGTGTCCCATTTCGTTTAGAGTTTTTACTCTTGATTTTACTTGATTGTATGCATCGTAGTTATTTCTTATTGCTCTCCTTATTGCTGGACTTTCTGGAGTGTAAGATTGTGGTGCGTTTAAGGTGGGGCAATAAGTGCAAACTCCGTGATTACAACCTCTTGGAGGGAGTGCAACAGTTATTGGTGCAACTCCTGAAATAGTTCTAATTGGTTTCTTTTTGTAATTCATAGATTTAGAAGAAAAAATCGGTTTTTAAATTGTTAGGATTATTTGAATGTAACTTTTAGGTTTGCCCAATTATTTCCAAATTGATTGAAATATTTATGAAATTCCCTTGAAATTAAATTCGCTCCATCGTTATCTGGATGGTCTCTTCCATCGCTGAAAACCCAATCAAAATATAAATCGCTGAAAGGTAAATCGTTTACTGAATTTGAGACTGAACTATAATTTACTGCTCTTGTTGTTGATGCGTTGAAAAAGGCGTAATCTGTTACAATGTTGCTGTAATCTTTTGGCTCTTTTATGCAAGCTGCGACATATCTTACCCCATCAGTTGAGTTGTAAACTATTACATTTGAGGTTGCCTTTACCTTACCTTGACCATTTGTTTCGCTTGCCCTTAAAATTATCTCTGTTATCCCTTCTTCTCCGGATTCTGTTGTGAAAAGGTGGGGCACACTGAAAGTTCCACCTTGAGAGGTTTGTGAGAATACTTCTTCATCATTTACGGTTAAGGTTATATCTAATAAACTATCTGTGTCTGAAACTGTGAAGTTTATATTTTCCTGTGTTGCATTTTGGAAATCTGTTCCACAAGTTGGTGTTATGAAATCTCCTGTTGGATCGTCGTTGTTTTGTCCTGAAACATTTAAATTATATGAATTGCCCCCATTTATTTCAAAATAAAGTTCATATTCCTCTTCCAGATCATTTCCTAAGGTTCCTGTCGGAATTGTCCAAATTGCAGCGGTGTTTTGGGAATTTGGAATTCCTGTGATTGTCACTATGTCGTCGTCAAATAAGGTGTCATCTTCTTTAATATTAAAATCGTCTCCGTTTGTATTGCCTATATATCTCAATTCTACAACATCTCCTTGCTCTGCAGTTGTTATTGAGTTTCCGTTTAAGTCAAACCATTGCCTGTCTCCCGTTCCTTCAATTTGACAAGTTGAACTACACCCATCTCCGTCCACATTATTTCCATCATCACATTGTTCTCCGTAAGATGTTTGAACTTTATTATCCCCACAGAAGGTTACTTCCAAATCTCTACTAAAGTTCGTGTTTATCTCGAATGTGAAATTATCGTAATCTGTTGTAGGATTTAAATCTGCTGGGGCAATTGTCCACTTCAATCTCCAATCGTTTCCACTTGCTGAACCTCCTTGATTAATTATCTCATCTACACTATTATCGTCTACTTCAGTTATATTGAATGAACTGTCTGGATTTCCGCCGTAATTTGTGAATGTTGCAAAAACCTCGTCTCCAACTCTTGCAGTAGTAACTTCTTGTCCTGTTGAATTTAACCATAATGCTTGAGAACCTCCAGAAACTCCCCCAACAGCACAACATAACGAATAGCCGTAGTTAGATTGTGATGCGTTTTCTAAATGTGCGTTTGTTTGGGAAGATAGTTTTAAAATTGCTGTTTCTCCTTGTTGACAAGAATTCCTAACTGAACAACCTAAATCTCCGTAACAAACATTGGTATTATAATTTCCTTGTGTAATGTCTTCTGCGTGGGCGTTTGTTGGGGCTGAAAGTTTTAAAATTGTGTTTGTTGAGTCACAAGTTGGATGAGGAGTTGTAGGGGTCTGTGCGTTAGGAAAAAGTTGGGAGAAACAAATTTCTTCATTGTAAGAAGTTGTTGTTCCAGAATATAGTTCTGCGTGAGCGTTTGTTGCTGAAGATAATCTTAGGATTGTGTCATCCGGAGAACTGCAAGAATTTGCGGCGGTTGCTGTTCCTGTGAATAAAACTAATGTTAGGAAAAATATCGCCCACTTTTTTATCATGTTTAAATTATAGGATTGTTATTTAAATAGTTTTAGTTTGGGATAGATTTTTAACTCAGTTTTTGTTTTGTTTTTTATGGAAGTTGAAAAGGTCTGGGATGAGATTTCTGGAAGTTGGAATGAATTTCGTGTTGATGTTCCTTTAGATGTTTCCGATTTTTTTCGTGGACGGCGAGGGAAAATTTTGGATTTGGGGTGTGGTAGTGGGAGAAATTTTTTGAAGACCGATGGAGTTGAACTTTATGGTGTTGATTTTTCCGAGAAAATGTTGGAGTTTGCTAAGGTGAAGGCAGATTCCCTAGGTTTGAATGTTGAGTTAAGGAAAGCAGAAGTTTTTGATACCGGACTTTCAGATGATTTTTTTGATGCAGTTTTGTTTAATGCTGTTTTGCATTGTGTTGAAACTGGTGAAAAGAGAAGAAAGACTCTTGAAGAAATTTATCGTGTTTTGAAAGTTGGTGGAGAGGCATTTGTTAGTTCATGGGGGGGGAAACAAGCTAGGTTGAAAAATAATGAGAAAGAATGTTTTGTTCCTTGGACTTTAAAGAATGGAAAAAAGTTTGAAAGATATACTTATATTTTTGATTTGAAGGAGTTAGAAGATTTGGTTAAGGAAGTTGGTTTTGAAATTGTGAGGTCTTGGGAAAATAATAATGTTAATTTGATTTTGAAGAAAGTTTTATAAATGTTCCACTCATATAATTATATGGTTTTATTTGAGGCGGTGCTTTATTATTTGTTTTTAATAGATAGTTTATTTGCTAATTTTTTTAGTTGGTTTTATCCTAATTTTGGAAAGAAGAATAAGCAATTGAAGAAATTTTATAGGCATTTCCCTTTGACGAAAAGTTGGAGTGGACTTTACCTTTTGTTAGTTTTATGGATAGGATTTAGTTTGTATAGATTAGGAATTTTAGGTTAATTATTTATTTTTTTGAATTCCCATAAAATCCATCAGACTACCTTTGTTGAAAGAATCTTGTTCTCCTGTTTTTGAATTAATTTTTAATTGAACTATCCCTAGTGCATTATCCATGCAAGTTAAGTTCCATTGATTTTTGCTTATCGTTGCAATTATTTTTGTCGGAACGATTGAGGAATTATTTTCAATTATTCTTTTTCTTACCTCATCTTTTAAATCATCTATATCAATTTTTATTTCAGTAGATTGCTCTTCTAAATTTTCGATTTTATCTTCGTGTAGTTTTGCCTCCTTAAATGGAAATTCGAACGATGTTATTTGTTTTTTTTCTTGAATGAAAAAATCCAATTGGAAAGTTTCTTTTTCTTTTTCTAAATCTAATATAAAAAATCCCACTGCAAAAAAAGCTTCTGGATTTTCCTTTAGGAAATTTTTGTATATTTCTGTTTCCTTTAATTCTTTGATTAATTGATTTAATTTCATATAATTAGTGGCTAAATCTCGTTTAAAAATTTAATTGACCAACCTTGATATTATTAATAATTCCATTAATGCGATTATTGGGAGAAGAAATGCAGCAACAGTATACCTTTTTTTAACATCTATGAAAATTTTTGGGGATTCCTTATCGAATGGACTGTTTCCTTTATTTAATTCAATCTTCATTTCATCAATATCTGCATTATCTAAATTTACTAGTTGTAATATGAAGGTTCCACCAATTATTAAAACTATAATTGCCTGAACAATCAAAACAAGTTTTCCCCACCTCATTTAATTTATTGGAATAATGAATTTATAATATTTTTGTTGAAGTGTATATTTGAATAAATAAATATTTTTAAAGCAATTATTATATTTTTTAATATGACTTGTAAAGATTGTTCTTATTTTGAGGACGCTAACTCTGACGATGAGCATGTTCGAGAGGATGTTGAAGCTGATTTTTCTTTTTTGAGTTATCTTGATAAACCTCTGAATGTTTGTTCTTATTCTAAAGAAAGAATCCCAATAACTTTTACAGATGGTGGGCCTTCTCGTTTAAGTTCCTTGAATTTAAAATATCATGATGGTCAAACTGGGTGTAGAAATTATGATGGAGATAACCTTGAAAAATCTACTTTAATGAAATATATCAATTCTATTATTTCTTAGAAATTTCTTCTTTTAACTGTTGAATAAATTCTTCCAAGGTCATTGTTTTGATTTCTTTTGAATCTCTTGATTTTACTGCTATCTTCTTCTCATTTTTTTCTTTTTCTCCGATGGTTAAAATATAATTAAATCTTTTAATCTGAGCTTCTCTTACCTTTCTCCCCATGGATTCGTTCCTTCCATTAAGTTCTGTTTCGAAACCTTCGTCAAAAAGTTTTTGATTTATCTCTTCGGCATAATTTTTTACCTCATCATTTAATGTTAAAACATTTATTTGATTTGGAGACATCCATAACGGGAAATTTCCATTAGTGTGTTCTGTTAAAATTGCGATAAACCTTTCTAATGAACCGAAGACTACTCTGTGAAGCATAACTGGAGTTTCTTCTTTTCCTTTTTCATTTGCGTAAATTAATCCGAATCTTTCTGGAAGTGCAAAATCTAATTGAAGGGTGGAGCATTGCCATTCTCTTCCCAAGGAATCTTCAATTAAAATATCTAAACTTGGTCCGTAGAATTTTGCTTCTCCTGGCATTTTTTTATATTTAACTCCGACTTCTTCTAAACCTGAGGCAAGAGCAGATTCTCCAGTTTCCCAGATTTTATCATTTCCCAAATATTTTTCTTCTTTCTTTTTACTTCTTGTGCTGATTGAAAATTTATATTTCTTAAATCCGAATTGATTTAACATTTCTGTGAATAATTTTATTACATCTACTATTTCATTGTGTAATTGTTTCTTTGTGCAAAATATGTGTGCATCATCTTGAGTAAATTGAATTACCCTAAATAATCCTCCCAAAGTTCCTGAAAGTTCTTTTCGGTGGACAATTCCTAATTCCCCTACTCTCATTGGAAAATCTTTATATGATTTAGGAGATGATTTGTAAACTAACATCCCACCAGGGCAATTCATTGGTTTTACTGCGAATTCCCTTTTCTCGTAAGTTGAGGTGAACATATTATCTCTGTAAAGTTTCCAATGTCCTGAGATTTCCCAAATCTTTCTATCCATTATTTGAGGTGTTGAAATTTCCTGATATCCTGATTTTCTGTGGAGTTCTCTCCAAGATTCTACTAGTTTGTTTTTTATTTTAAGTCCTTTTGGATGCCAGAAAACCATTCCAGGAGCACTATTATTAAAACTCCATAAATCTAATTTTTGTCCAATTATTCTGTGATCGTTTTCTTTTAATTTTGAGGTGTCAAGTTTTGCCTTTGATATTTCCCTTAATAATCTTGCTCTATCCTCGTCGGTAATTTCTAAATCTTCTTCATTTCCTTCAATTTTAAATTCTCTTGATAGTTCTGAAAGTGGATGCCCCTTTACCTTTAATTCAAAAGATTTGTAATATCCAAAAGGTGCTTGAATTACATTGAAATCTTTTAATTTTTTTGCCGACTCGTTGAGAATTTTTATTGCGGTTGTTGGACTTCCCAAATTTTTTGAAAGATGCGCATAAGGATATAAAACAATGTTTTTTGTATTTACATCTTTAGAAATTTTTTCTACGTCGTTTACCAATCTTTCTACGGATTTTATTGAATCTCCTTTTTCAACTGCAGTCATCACAACAAGGCATTCTTCCGATTCCCCTTCTAAATTTTGACTTGGTGAAATCTCCTCAATATTTTTTAATGCCTTTTTTAATGCCTTGAATTTGATATAATCGCAATGAAGGTTTAGTGTTTTCATGTATTGAATAAAATAAAAGAATTTATAAAGATTTATACTTTGATTATTTAATGACAGAGGTGATGGATAGATGTCCAACGGGCATAAAAGGTTTTGATAAACTTTCGAAAGGAGGGTTTATTAGAAATTCAGATAATTTAATTGTCGGAGGTCCTGGCTCTGGAAAATCTACTTTTCTTTTACAATTTCTTTGGAACGGTGTAACGAAATTTAATGAAAACGGTCTTTATTGTTCTTTTGAACCCGATATTGTTGAGACTCTTGATGACTCTATGTCTTACGGTTGGAATTTTTCTAAACTTAGTGAGGATGGAAGAATAAAATTCATGAGGTTTTCTCCTGGAACAGACATCGATTCTTTGAAATCAGAACTTACAAAAATTATTTCTAGAAATGATATTAAGAGAATTTGCTTTGACCCAATTTCGGTTCTTGCGCTTAATCAGGAGAATGATGGAACGATGAGACAAAAAATTTTTGATATTTCTTCATTGATGAAGCGGTTGAAGGTTACTACTCTTTTTGCTGACGAAAGTCTCGAAGGAGAAGGAATTGAGAATTCCTCCTATGGAGATTGGACTCGAACAGATATCCTGAAATTTCTTTCTGACTCAGTTACCTTATTTTATGATTTTGAAATTGAAAAGGGATGGGATAGATCTATTAGAATTGCCAAAATGAGACGAACAAATCACTTAAGAAAACCTATTGGAATGAAAATTACAGATAATGGAATTCAGGCTTCTGAAAATGCTTTTAAATATTCTGAAGAAGTTAATGAAAAAGTTGAAAAAACCTTTGTTCAGGAAAATATGAATTCTGAAAATAAGCCTCTTACACCTTTAAAAAATGAGGTTAGGATTGCCAAACCAATTTCCGAACAAGAATATTTTGCAAGAAATAGAATCTCTAAAGTGGATGATTTTTCAAAAAAAGAAAGTACCTCCGAAAATAACAGCTCCCTTGAACGACAAACTATTTAGTGTTGTTACAGGTAAAGAGTAACAAATAGTAAGGTTTATATAATGTCTTTTATTCATTCTTCTATGAAAAATAGTGCTAAATTAAGAGTTGGTCTTTTGTATTCAGGGATAGTTGCAGGAAGCTTATTCTTAAAAAATCAAATTGAAGATAAATTTTATAGCTCTGCTAATAATTCTTTAGAAAGTTCATTAGTTTACGAATCTCCAGAGGTTGTTTTGAGTCCTCGTAATGATGCCTATTCTGTAAAGGATTTGGATTCTTTTGTTGAAGATGAAGTTTCTTTTGTTGAAGATAATCGAAAATATGATTCTGATGTTGAAATTTTGAAGGATTCTTCGAATTCAGATAAGAATTTAATAGAAATGATAAGTCGTCATGAGGGGTTGAGGAATTTTGCTTATGATGATTCTTTGGGAATTCGGACAATTGGTATTGGGTTTAATCTTGAAAGGTCTGATGCTAAAGAAAAAATTTCCGAACTTGGATTGAATTTTTCGGATGTTTATTCAGGGAAATTAGAGATTAGTGATTCTCAGGCTTATTCCCTTATGAGTGAAGATATTGAAAATTCTACCTTGGATGCTAAAAAATATATTGGGAAAAATTTTGATAGTCTCCCTTTAGATGTTCAACATGTTTTAATTGATATGTCTTATAATCTCGGTTATACCCGTCTTTCAAAATTTAAAAATCTTCGTAAAGAAATTATTGAAGGAGATTTTAAAGGTGCTGCCGAAGAAATGATTGATTCTAAATGGTATGGGCAAGTTGGAAATCGTTCAAAAGAATTGGTTGAAATTATGCGAAATGTTGAATTTTTTAACAACTAAGAAATAAATTGTTTTAATTTACCCTTTGCCTGTTTTCTTTTTTCCTGATGTTCCTTTAGAAATTTTGTTATTTTTTCTATCGTTATTTTCTTCAATTCTCCACTTAAAAGTTTTCCAGATTTATATTCTTCGTATATTTTCTTTAATTTTTCATCTTCTTCTTCAAAAAACATTTTAAGATATTGGAAGGATACATCAATTTCTGGATTTCCTCCTTTTTTTCTGTGTTCTTCCACTGTTTCTTTCCCTCCTGAAAATGCATATTTGTTTATTTTTCTCTTTATTGTTTTCGGATCGTCGTTTAATGAAATATATGAAGTTGAATCTGATGCAGACATTTTTCCTTTTTTTAATCCTGGAGAAAATAAGTGATAAGTTGAACTTATCTGTGTGAATTTTTTTTCTTTTAATTTTTTTGAAATTCCTCTTGAGAATCTTATGTGGGGATCTTGATCTATCCCTACAGGGATTAAAACAGGTGTATTTCCTTCAAATTCATTTAATTGTGAATGAAACATATCTGCTGTTTGAAGTAATGAAGAAACCATTTTTCCAGGACTTATTTCTCCGTAAACTCCTTTGAATTCATTTAAAGTTGCATATTTTGCGAATAAATTTTGTAATCTGTAATATGCATTTGATTTTTCTGAATTTTTCGATCTTTCACTTTGAAAATAAATTTCACAATTTTCCGGTTTTAATCCTAACGCAATGTAATTTAAAATGTATTCCTCTATTGCTATTTTTCGACTCTCTTCTAAGCTTTGATTTCTTGTATTGTAAGATTCTATATCTGCCACTGCGATATAAATTTTTGCTCCGAGCGATTGCCAAAAAATTAATTGATTTATTAAGGTCATATGTCCGATGTGCATTTTTCCCGTCGGCATTAATCCTGTCATAACCACAAATTTCTTTTTGTTTTTTATTGCACTCAAAATTCTTCCAATATCCCTGTTTGCGAAAATTATTCCCCTTCTAAATAAAATATTTTTATTAAAAACCTCTGGTAAATTTTTTATGGGATCTATTCCAAAATCTTTAATTAATTTTTGGTAATTTAATTCTCCAGATACTTCCCACGGATTTATGACCTCTTTTTTCATATTTTTTTTAATATTAAGAGATTTATAAATTTGTTCATAATATTTAAATACTAAATATATTTTAATTTATTATGAAAAAAAATGTGATCTTGGGAATTTTATTTATTTTTTTGGTGCAATTTGTATCTGCTGAAATTACCTTGTCTGAACCTGATGCTGTTTACAATTTGGCAGATAGATTATATGTTAGTGCCGACGGACTTGTGGGAACTGAATCTGGAAACTTGAATATTGATTTGGTTTGCGGAAATTCTACCACTAATTTAGTTAAAATTTCTGGACGAGCTTTTTCTCCTGAAGAACCTCAACTTTATTCCATCCCTTATAAAATTCTTGACCCTGTTGATTTAGAAATCTCTAATATCTCTTCTGTTTTGGGGTCATGTCAAATTCTTGCTTCTTTAGGTACTGATGCCTCCTCTACAGATATTTTTGAAATCACCGACGAGGTTTTTGTTTCTGCTTCACTTAATAAATCTAGTTATGACCCTGGTGAAGAAATTATTTTAAATGTTTTAGCTGTTAAAGCAAATGGTGAAAATTTGAATGGTTTTCTTGATGCATCTAATGCTAGTTCTTTTAGTAAAGCCGTTGTTGATGGTTCAGTTTCTGAAAGTTTTTTTATGCCGGAAAATTCTGAAGCTGGAACTTATTATCTTGCTTTAAGTGCTTACGATGTAGACAATTCAGGTATTTTAAATAAGGGAGAATCTTTTATTTCTTTTGAAATTAATACTATTCCTAATGCGATTATTTTAAGTTTATCTGATGAACTTGTCTTTCCGGGTGGAAATTTTACATTTGGAACTGAAATTTTAGATCAATCCGGCAAGAAAATGGATGGGGCTGTTTCTGTTAAAATAATCTCTCCTCTTGATGAAGAAAGTGTTTTTAGTATTTCTTCTGGGGAATTTAAATCGATTGATTTTATTTATAATTCTACTCCTGGAACTTGGAATATTTTTTCTACTTTCGAAGACCTTATTGAAAAAAGAGAATTTGAGATGGCAGAAGTTCAAAAAGTTGATTTAAGTTTTAATAATTCTGTTTTGTTTATTGAAAATATTGGGAACTCAGTTTATAATAAATCTCTTAATATTCTTATTGGAAATGAAACTATGAATTTAAATTTAACACTAGGGGTTGGTGAAATTCGAAAATTTGTTCTTAATGCTCCTGATGGTGAATATGAGGTTGTGGTAGGAGATGGAGAGACTTCAATTAACCAACAACTTTTATTAACTGGAAAAGTAATCTCTATTGATGATTTTAAAAATGCAGGAATTGTTAAAAATCCGATTGTTGTTTGGATTTTCTTATTTGTTATTGTTTTGAGTATTGGTATTGTAATGTTTTTTAAATTTAGGAAAACTAAAACTTTGAAAAATGGAAAAGGCCTTACTAATAAAGATATCTCTAAAGTTAGAACTGATTTTCATTCGAATAAAAAGGTTGGTTTTTTTGGGAAAAAACTAAATTTTTTAAAATCCAAATTCTCTTCTAAAGTTCCTAAAAAATTTAAATCAGAAGCTTCTGGAAGTTTAAATTTTACAAATAAATCTCCTGCATCTCAAAGTCTTGATAGTTCTAACCATCATCCTGAAGATAAATCTATGGTTGATTTAACTAAAAATGGTGCGAGTTCTGCAGAATCTTCATTGGTTTTGAAAGGAAATAAATATCCTTCTACAATTATTGCAATTAGCTTAAAAAATTATAATGAAATTACAGATTTTTCTAAACAAGAACTTATTAAGATTTTGGAAAATGCCTGCGGAGATAAAGGTCTTTTGGATTTGAGGGGCGAACATATCTTTATTGTTTTTTCCCCTTTAATGACTAAAACTTATGATAATGAAGTCCTTGCTTCTAAGGCTGGTTTTAAAATTTTGAAATCCTTGCAAACATATAATAAAAAATTTAAAGACAAAATTGAATTTAATATTGGAGTCCATTCTGGAGATTTGATTTCTTCAAAAGAAGGTAAAAAATTAAAATACACCGGTGTGGGAAATGTAATTTCCTTTTCAAAAAGAATTTCAGATTCAAATAAAAATCAACTTTTAGTTTCAGATAATATTAGGAAAAAAATGCTTAGAGATTTAAAAGTTACAAAAGTTGAGCCAATTGGAGAGAATCCTATCTATTCTGTTTCTGAGATAAAAAATAAGGAAGCTAATGAAGCTAAGTTGAAAGATTTATTAAAACGAATGTGAGCTGGAAATTATTAAAGAATTGGTTATTCTTCCTTAACAAAACTTAAGAGAATTATGGAGATTATAGAAATTGCAGTTATGTATCCAAACATTATTTTTGGAGAAATATCCCACAAAACTCCTGCGATTATTCCGGCTAAGATGTTTACGAATCCAGTTGCAAAATAATAAAATCCCATTGCAGTTCCTTTTAATTCGTCTGATAAATCCGAAATAAATGCTTTTTGATTTGAAATTGTGGAAGCATTCACTAACCCATAAAGACTAAATAACAAAAGTATTCCTAACATGTTTTTTCCATTGAAGATAAAACTTGCGCTTACTATTGTGAAAAGAATAAATCCAAACATTAGAACTTTCTTCCTTCCTATTTTATCAGATAATTTCCCGAAATAAATTAAAAATGATGCTGAAATTATATTAAAAATTAAGTAGAAAAGTAAGGGGATTACAAAACTTCCGGTTATTTCTTTTACAATTAATAAGATGAATAAGTAAAGTCCGAAATTACCGAGTGTAAAAACCGAGAAAACAAATATTAGGTATTTTATTTTTGGGTTTAATTCTGAAAATCCTTTGAACAAACTTACCCTTTGTTTTTTTATTTTTCTTTTTGTTAAAAATATTAATGGAATTAGTGAAAGAGAAGAAATTATTGATGCAGTTATTATTATTGCTTTGAAAGACCATTCTAATTTCCAAAAAAGTAATAAAACTAATAATGAACCTAAAATTGCCCCTGATGTATCCATTGTTTGATGAATTCCAAAACCCCTACCATGTTTTTTTGAAGTTTCTGAAATTATTGAATCTCGTGGTGCATCCCTCATTTTTCCAAACCTTTCAAATGAAACAAAAGTTACTATTTGTTGCCAAGATGTTGCTAAAGCGAGTGCTAATCTAAAAAATATTGAAATTGAATATCCTGATGAAATAAAACTTCTTCTTTTCCCAGACCTATCTGAAAACCAACCGCCTAATAATTTTACTATCCCTGATAATCCCTCTCTTAATCCACTAACTAATCCAATTGCTAAACCTGCACCTCCCATCGAGGCAACGAGGAAAGGAAGTATTGGTGTAATCATTTCACTCCCTACATCATTAAGAAAACTTGACCCTCCTAATAAATATAAATCTTTATCACCTTTTTTCATAATTCTTTAATGAGATTATTGTTTATAAAATATTTTATAATTTGAACTCTTTGAATTTTTCTCGTTCTTCTTCTGTCTTTCCAGTAGAATAAACTTCTTGCAATTCCTTTGCAGTTTTTTCATCTTTTAAGTTAGATAAATAAACGGCAGGTTTTCCTTTTTCGTCTTTAATTGAATTTTTGAATTTGTTAATCATCTCAGATTCTATGGCATTTCTTCCGACGACAAACCAAGTATCTTTTATAAAAAAATGTCTTCCTTTCATTGTTAGTTGAAGTGTCTCTTCTGTAATCAAATTTTCCTCGATTAAAATCGAAAGTCTTTTTGAAGGCTCTTTCTCGCAAAGAAAACACCCTCCACCAGGAGAGGGATATTTTATTCCAAATTTTTTTGCTAATTCCATTTGTTCTTTTCTTCCCCTTCCCTGTATAGAATATAATTTTTCCCTGTCTACTAAACCTGATTCTTCTGCTTTTGTTGGTGGAAATAATTTTGCCGAAAGCGGTCTTAATATTTCAAATCCTAAAACTCCATCAATTATTTTTTTTGCTGGGGCGACTTGAGACATTGGTCTTTGTCCTAAAACTTCTCCGCTTGCAATTAAATCTATTTTATTTTTTTCAGCATATTCCTTCGCTTTTTTAAAAATATAAATTTTGCAATCCTTGCAAGGATTTATTCCTGCCCCAGTTCCGTATTTTGGATCATTAATTATTTTTAGATATTCTGAAAGGTGAGGTTCTTTCGTTACATCAAAAATTTCCATTTTGACTCTTTCTTTTTGTGTGAAATGAAAATTGCAATTTAAATTACAACATCCACATCCAAAAGGTAGATTAAAATATAATGCTGTTACTTCAAATCCCTGTTCTTGTAATATTCGTACAACTAGACGAGAATCTAATCCACCGGAATACAATACTAATGCTTTTTTTGTCATAGGGAAATTTAGAATAAATGGTTTTAATGTGTTTCTATTAACTTTATCAGATTAATATCCTCCGAAAAGTTCTAACTCTCGCGAGTATCCTTTGTGTTCAAAATCAAAATTGAAAATGAATAAAAATTCAGATAAAAGTCTTACTCCTGCTCCGGCTTCTTTTGTAATTTTATGAAGAAATTTTGTAAAACAATAAGGACAAATATGTGTTCTCTTTTTCTTACATGCTATACATCTGGTTGATTTTCCATTGAATTTTTTGTGACCTTCCAGAAAGTAATCTAATTTCTCGTTGAGTTCTCTTTGTTCTCCTGAAAATTTTTCCATCCATTGTTTATATCCGTTTGAAATACATTTTGGACATAAGGGATGTTTTATTAATTTTCCACAGGATAAACAATCTGGATGATTTTCTTTTTCAATACCGTGGGCTAGTTTAGTAGCACCCCCCAAATTATTATTCATATTTGAAAAAGCTACTAAATTACTTCATATAAGAAATAGTTTTAGCATTCGCTGTAAAAATGATGTTCTTGAAATCGCATATTTTCACCTGCATTTGCATGTTATATTTAAGATAAAGATGTATATAAATGTTTTGAATTCTTGTTCCTTTTTAGGTTAGTAAAATCTTCCTACTCCCCAAAAGATTAATGTAAAAATCACTATCCATAAAATAATTATCATAATTGGTTTTTTCTTTATTGATTCTTTATGAACTTTGAGTTCTCCAGATTTTATAACTTCGGCATAATCTTCTAAAAGATCTTTTTCAGTTACCATTTTACCTTAATTCAAGAATAAGCATCTTCATATAATTTTTTCAATTTAGAATTGCTCCTGAAATTTTCTAAAAAATTATTAAGTTCTTTTGTTACTGAATTTTTAAGATCTAAAGGGTGGAGTTTTTTTTCTATGAAATCTTTTTCTAAATCTTCATAGTTTGAATATTCCAAATTTCCCCCATATTTTTCTGGCCTATCAACTTTGAACTTTTGACCCTTATCTTTTTTTGTTATGAATATGAAATATTTTAGAAGTGACATTATTCCATTGTCTGAATTCCCTTCAATACAATCTGCTTTATTTATTTTTTTTGCAACTGTTTTTTCGTCATCCATTAAATCTATTTTACTTGAACTTACTGAAGAACTCATCTTTTCTCCAACTAATCCTCTTATTAACGGATTTAAAAGTTCTATTCTGGGTTTGTATCCGATTTTTGGAAGATGTTCTCTTGCGTAAACCATGATTTTTCTTTGGTCATTTCCACCGAGTTGTGCATCTACTTTTAGATATTCTTCGTCTAATGCCTGCATTAATGGATAAATCATTCCCGAAAGTTTTGGATTGTTTGTCTGTTTAACGACTTCGGAAGCTGCCTTTTTTGAATCGTGAAGACTTGAAAATGTGCTTAATTTCAATAAATCATTAAAATAGTTTTTTTCTAATTGTAATTTACTTCCTTTTACAAATTCTAATTTATCTATGGAGACTCCAATAGTTTTTAGAATTGTTTTTATTAACTCTTCATAATATTGATATTTTTTTTCTAATTCTTCCCAAGTTGTTCCGTCTAACGCCCCGTGTAAATCTGCTAAAAGTATTTTTACCTTGCAATTTGCATTAAGTAAATCTGCAACTTTTAACATGGGGAAAAAATATGCAATTGAAACACTATTTGTTACTGCGGTGCCCCAATAAACCGAAAATTCTTTTCTTGAAGATAGTTTCTTTTTCAGCTCTTCTTCTCCAATAACTTCTTGAAGATTCCTTGTTATTAAATCAAATCTCTTTTTAGTGTCCATAAATAATTTAATCCCTGAAGATATTTAAATCTTCTTAATTAATATTTCTCAAAGAAAATATTTTCTTCCCCTATTCCTCCATTAATTAATATTCCTTTACATTCTTCAACCATTTCGGGCATCCCGCATAAATATGCCTCAGAATTTTCAATTTCTAAATCTTTTAAATTTTCTTGAACGTGTCCCGTTTTCCCCTTATAATCCTCCGAAGGTTTTGAAATAACACTTATGAATTTAAAATTTTTATGATTTTTTTCTAAATCCCTTAATTCTTTTTCAAATAATATCTCTTTTTCAAATCTTTCTCCAAAGATTAAAGTTAAACTTTTTTGAGTCTTTTCTTCTAAAAGAGATTCGATCATACTTTTTAGAGGGGCAATCCCAGTTCCAGTTCCAATAAAAAATATTTTTTGTTTATCGCTTTCTTTAATTCCGAAACCACCCATAGGACCCATTAATTTCAGTTCTTCACCTTTTGATTTTTTCCAGAGTCTTGAAGTTACGCTTCCCTTATTTACTAATTTTATTGCTAATTTAATATTTCTTTTTTCTGAAGGATTTGAAGCTATGGAATATGGTGCCGTAAATTTCTCTCCATTTTCTTCTATAATTAAAGTTAGAAATTGCCCTGCCTTGAAAATTAATTCTTTATCTAATTCTAATGTAAAAATTTTTGTATCTCTTGAAATTTCTTCGACAGATTTTATTTTTGCTTTAAAATTTTGTATTGCCATTACATTCTTTCTAATCTTAAAATTCGTTTACTTAGTGGAGGATGGGTTTGGAACCATTCTTTTTCCTTGTGGGGTTTTGCTAAGAATAATGGGGCTATCGCTCCTGAAACTTTCATTGGTTTGTTGTGTTGTATCTTTTTTAGTGCGTTTATTAATCCTGTTGGGCTCCTCGTGAATTTTACTGCAGATGAATCTGCGGCATATTCTCGTTTTCTTGAAATTGCTAATTGAACCAACATTACGATTATTGGAGCTAAGATTGCTAGAACAATTCCAATTATCATAAAAATTGTTCCCTTGCTATCTCGTTCATTTCCCCCACCCAATGAACTCCAAAAAAGACTTCTTAAAAACATTTGTGCAATTATTGAAATCATTCCGACGAGAATTGCGGTTAATGTCATAAACCTTATGTCGTAATTTGCGATGTGAGATAATTCATGAGAAAGAACCCCTTCTAATTCATGTTTTGAAAGTTTTTCTAAAGCACCTGTAGTTACACAAATTACCGCATGTTGTGGATCTCTTCCCGATGCAAATGCATTTATTTGTGAGTCTTCCATAATATAAAGTTTTGGTTTTGGAAGACCAGAAGCTAAAGCTAATCCTTCAACTAAATTATTATATTCCCTATAATTTTGACCTGTTGCCCTTTTTGCCCTTACTGATGCTATTGCTAAATCTGCAGACTTATAGTATCCTACAACCACATAAGCTAATGAAAAAATTGTTCCAAAGATTAAGATAAAAAAAAGATAATCTCCTCCTAATGCAAAACCAATTGAATAAACTAAACTTAAAAGAACTGCGAGAACTATAGTAATTAAAAAAAATGACTGTCTTTTGTTTCTTTTTATTTCTTCGTTAAATGAAATTCTATTCATAGGATTTTTATGTTAAAATGGTTTTTAATTGTTTGCTGATTATTCTGAAATTAAAATCCTTCTTTAATCAAAACTAACTTTTGGAACTGCCTTAGCTTCTTCTGGAATTTGTAAGTAATCTTTTTTCTTAAACCCGTACATGTTTGCAAACCATTTTCCGGGGATTGTATGAGTCATTACATTGTAAGACATTATTCCATCATTGTAATATTGTCTTGCGTAAGCCACTTTGTCTTCGATTGAAGATAATTCTTGTTGAAGGTGAAGGAATGTTTCGTTTGCTTTTAAGTCTGGATAATTTTCAGCTATTGCAAAAATGGATTTTAATGCCGATTGTAATTTGTTTCCTGCTTTCATTTTTTTCTCAATGTTTCTTGAATTAACTAACTCTTTACGTGCTTTTGTAACCTCTGAGATTATTTTTCTTTCGTGTTTCATATAACCTTTTACAGAATTTAAAAGATTTGGGACTAGGTCTGAACGTTTTTTTAATTGAACGTTAATTTGAGCGAGTGAATTATCTACTTGCTGAGATAATCTTACAAACCTGTTGTAATAAATAAAAAATGTTAATGCAACTATGGTTAAAATTACTATAATTGTTATTGATATCATTTTTATTAGAGGTGTAGTTGGTTTATAAATGTTTTTTGAATCCAATAAATTTAAAAGGGAAAGTTAACTATTGTGAACATGTATTCGTTGCCTCAGGAAATTGAAGTTTGGTATATTATACCTGCAATTAGAAAGGAATTAGCGAAGCAACTAACCTCTAAACATGGATTAAGTTATGAAAAGGCTGGAAAATTGCTTGGAATAAGCAAGGCTGCAGTTTCCCAATATATTTCCAATAAACGAGCAAATAATATTAAAATTAGTGAGAATGTTAAAACTGAGATTTCTAAATCTGCAGAAATTATTTTGAATACCCCTCAAAAAACCATTGGAGAAATTCAAAAAATTTTGAGATATATGAAAACTACTAATTCGTCTTGTGATGTTTGTAAAAAGTATAATAAGGGGGTTTTGGAATATTGCAATTCCAATAATAATTATTAATGGAAAAATCTAAAAAAATTGATAAAGAACTTACTATCTCTGAACTTATTGAAGAGAATCCTGAAATGAAAGATAAACTTTCTGAACTTGGTCTTGGCTGTGCTGGATGTCCGATGTCCCAAATGGAAACTCTTGAAGAGGGTGCTTTGGCTCACGGAATTGACCCTGATGAACTTATGAAAGAATTAAAATCTGAGGAATCAAATGAATAAAACAATTTATCTTGATAATTCTGCAACAACTCCTGTTGATGATGAAGTTTTGAAAACTATGCTGCCTTATTTTAGCGAAGAATATGGAAATCCGGGGAGTATGCATTCTAAGGGTTTAGCTGGTCAAATTTCTTTAGATGAATCTCGTGAAAAAATTTCTAAAATTCTTAATTGTAATTCTGATGAAATTATTTTTACTGGAGGGGGAACTGAAAGTGTTAATCTTGCGATTAAAGGAATTGCGCATTATCTTGGAAAGAAATTAAATAAAGGTAAACACATCATTACTCAAAAAACTGAACATCCTGCAGTTCTTGAAACTTGTGAGTTTTTGGAAAATGAAGGTTATTCTGTGACTTATCTTGATGTTGATAGATATGGTATCGTGGATTTGGAAAATTTGAAAAATGCTATTCGAGAAGACACTATTCTTGTAAGCATTATGTATGTAAATAATGAAATTGGAACAATTCAACCTTTAAAGGAAATTGGAAAAATTTGTAAGGAGAATAATGTTTGTTTTCATACCGATGCTTGTCAGGCAGGAAATTATCTTAGCTTAGATGTTAAAAAACTTGGCGTTAATTTATTGAGTTTGAATGGAAGTAAAATTTATGGACCGAAAGGTGTTGGACTTCTGTATGTTCAAAGGGGTACTGCAATAACACCTTTAATTCATGGCGGTGGACAAGAAAAAAAACTTAGAAGTGGAACGGAAAATACTCCTTTGATAGTTGGTTTTGCTAAAGCTCTTGAAATTGCAGATAAAGAAAAATCTTCTGAAAAAATAAGATTGAAAAAATTATCTAAAAAATTAATTGATGGAATTCTCGGAACTATTCCAAAATCATTTCTTAATGGACACCCTACAGAGAGAATTCCGAGTAATGTAAATATAAGTATTTTGGATATTGAAGGAGAGGCAGTTTTACTTTATTTAGATGAAAAAGGAATTTGTATAAGTACTGGGAGTGCATGTACAAGTAAAACTCTTGATCCCAGTCATGTAATTTTAGCTACAGGGCTTCCTTATGAGGCCGCTCATGGAAGTTTAAGATTTAGTCTTGGTAAAAATACTACTGAAAAGGATATTGATAAGGTTTTAAAAATACTCCCCGGAGTAATTAAAGAATTGCGTGGGTTGTCCCCAGTAAATCTTAATGCAAAAGATTTTGAAAAATATTTGAGTGAAGAAAATAAAAAAATTAGTTTGGGAGATGTTAGAAAATGAAAACCCATTTAGATGTTAAGGCGAAAGTTGATGGAAAGAAATGGTTTTATAATGAGATTGTCAGGGAACATTTTTTTAATCCTAAGAATTTTTTGAAGGATGAGGATGCAGCTAAAAAATATGATAAAATTGCTAGTGGTGTTGGACAAGTTGGAAGTCCGGCTTGTGGAGATATGATGAAAATGTGGATTAAAGTTGATTCTTCTAATGATAAAATTGTTGAATGTAAATGGCAAACTTTTGGTTGTGCTTCTGCCATAGGAAGTACTTCTATGTTGAGTGTCATGGTTACGGAAAACGGAGGAATGAAAATTGAAAATGCTCTTAAAATAAAACCTCAGGATATTGCTGATAGGCTTGAAGGTTTGCCTCAAAGAAAATTTCATTGTTCTGTCCTTGGAGATAAAGCTCTTCGTTCTGCAATCAATGATTATTTTAAGAAAAGTGGTCAGAATGAAAGGGTAATTATTGAAGGTGCTAAAATTATTGATAAAATTTTAAAGATTACTGATAAAGATATTGAAGAAGCTGTCCTCGAAGGTGCTAGAACTTTGGAAGAGGTTCAAAAGAAAACAAAAGTTGGTGTCCAAGATAAAAGTTGTATTCCTGAAGTTGAACAATTAATTAGATTTTATACTGAAAAATATTTTGGATAAAAAATAAAAAATAATGAACTCTCTCCACTCCCTAATGAAAAGAGTTCATTGAGTATGATTGAAAAAGATTATTTATTTCTTCTTCTTTTTAGCTGCTGGTTTTTTCTTAGCAACTTTTTTCTTAGCTACTGGTTTTTTAGCGGCTTTCTTTTTCTTCTTACCACCTCTAGCCATTTTAGCTTCACAAACATTGCCTTTTCCATCTACATAATATAAAAATCCAGACTTCCTTTCGACAACACCTTTAGCGATTATTTTTCCCATTTTTTAACCTCCTTTTTACCTCTTTTTACTATCTGTTTTTTTTAAATCAGTTTTATATTTAAACCTTTCTATCTGTTCTCCGTCGGAGATTTATCATTTAAGAGTAACGTTTGGTATCTCTAAAATGTATTTTCCCTTTCCAGAAATGTTTAATTTCCATCCTTTGTCGTCGATGATTTTTGTTACATTCATATTTTTATCTAACCAAATTGCCCTGAATGGTTTGCAAAAAAGAGAATGAATCGATAATTTCTTTTCTTTTTTGAATACAAACAATAAGGGAGGTGAATTTTTCTTAAACATTAATCCTCGAAATTTTCCCTTAAAAGAATTTACAATTTTTGCTTTTATTTTTTTCCTTTTCCCATTTGATGTATAGGTAATTTCTTCTAAAACCATTCTCTCGTTCTTCTGTTTTGTTTTAAATTGCAATAATTTCTGAAAACTATTTCTACTGATTTTTCGTGAACCTTGTCGTGATGAATAAATCCTCCTCCGAAAGATTTTGGGATGTGCATTAGCTCGTGAATAATCACTTTTATCCTTTCTTCTTCAGGTAATCTATCAAAATGTTCTGAAATTACCTCCACCAAATAAAATCCTTTCTCTCTTTCCATTCCGATTTGCATCGCTTTTCCTAATGCATGACATCTTGCAATTGTTCTTTTTGCCGACGAGCCAAAACTTCTTAGAAATGCTATGTGTTCCAAATGTATGTGATTCCACTCTAAAATTTTTATAATCTCTTCGGAAATCTCTTTTATATCTGCTGCGTGTTCGTATCTTATTCGTGCCATCTTTTTTATTGAATTTTTAGGTTAATCCTAGTTATAAGGTTTTCAATCATCTATTAATAAACTTTCTAGAATTGCCATTCTTATGTAAAGTCCGTTTTCTGCCTGCCTAAAATATGCGATTCTTTTGTCGTTTTCTTCTATTTCTGTCGAGAGATTTATTTCTTCAAGATGAGGGAGAGGATGTAAGATTATTGAATCTTTTTTTATTAGTTCTAAACTTTTCTGATTTATTTTGTAATTTCCATTTGATTTTTCGTAATCTTCTTGGCTCATCCTTTCTTTTTGAATTCTGGTCATGTAAATTATATCCATCTCTGGAAGAACCTCTTCTAAATTTTTTTGTTCTGAAAATTTTATCTCATGTTTTCTTAAATATTCTTTTATATCTTCTCCGATTTTTAGATTTTCTGGAGAGATTAAAACGATTTCTATCTTTTTGAATTTTCCTAAAATGTAACATAATGAACGAACAGTTCTTCCAGATTTTAAATCTCCGACGAGGGCCAATTTTAGATTTTCTAACCTTCCCAATTCCCTGTAAATTGTGTAAAGGTCTAGTAGTGTTTGTGTTGGGTGCTGTCCTTTTCCGTCTCCTGCGTTGATTAAAGGAACTGAACTTACCTTTGACGCTTTTTCTGCAGAACCTTCTTCGTTGTGACGTATTACAATTAAGTCGCAATATTTTGAAATTATTCTTATACTATCTTCTAACGATTCTCCTTTAGATACTGAGGAAAATTCCTTTGCGTTCTCTGTTCCAATTATTGACCCTCCCAATCTAATCATCGCGGATTCAAATGAAAGTCTTGTTCTTGTTGAAGGTTCATAAAATAAAGTTGTGAGAATTTTCCCCCTGAGTGTTTGTTCGTTTGAATTTCTTAGTTCGTCGGCCCTCTTAAATAATTTTAATAAAATTTCTTCGTTGAACTGCTGAGACTCAATAATATGATTTAATTTCATTAAAACAATATAAGGTTCTTAGAATTTTTAAATGTTTTTAATTATGAAGTCATAATTTCTATTCCGTCTCTGTGATTTAAAGGATGGTCCTTTCCTACTGCCTTTTTTGTCCGGACATCTATTGCTTTTACAAATTTGTCTCCGATGTCTGTGTGGAGATAATATGCGAAATCTAATGCTGTTGAATTTTCTGGAAGAAGAAAACAATCTGGAAGAACATTCCCTTTGCTGTCTGCTAATTTTGAACCTGCAGGAAATACTGCGATGTATTTTAATAATTCAAAGACAGATTTATCTAAAACTTCCTGAACCCCTGTAGAACCAAAAACATCCAAGATATTTTTTTGAATAGATTCTAGTGCTTGTTTTTGTTTTTCATTTACTTTGTCCTCATTTATTTTGAATTTTGAATCTCCTTGAAAATATTCAATTAACCCTGCATTGTTTGCTTGTCTTAATGATAACTCTGAATCTGCCGAACAGGGAATTATCTGAATTTTTGGAAATTCTTTTTTTAGTTTTTCTAAGTTTTCTTTTGCGTTTTCTTTATCTATTTTATTTGCTGCGATTAACATAGGTTTTGTTTGAAGTCTAAGTGTTCTTGCAAAATTCCTTAAATCCTCATTTGTCCAAGAAGTTGGTTTTTCTGAATCTAGTTTCAATTTTACTATTGCCGAATTTACATTTTCTTCTCTTACTCCTAACCCGGAAAATTGGTTTGCAATTTCTTTTGCGAAATCTTTTTTTGTTGATTGGATTGTTCTTGAAAGCTTTTCCCATACTTTTCCTAAAATTCCTCCATACCAGCTATCTAATTCTTTTTCTAACATTTTCACATCTTCGATTGGATTTCCGGCGCCCTCTTTTCCTTCGATGTCGGTTGTTCCAGAAACATCTACTATTTGTATAAACATGTCTGCTTGTCTTAAATTATCGAGGAATTTATTTCCCAATCCTTTTCCTTCTGATGCGCCCTCTACTAGTCCTGCAACGTCCATGAGTTCTACTGGGACTAACCTGTTTTTTCCGTTGCAAAATCCAGTTCTTGGATTACATTTTACATTTAATTCTGAACATAATGCTTTTATTCTTACATAACCCATCCCGTGATTTGGTTCAATTGTTGCGAAAGGGTAAGATGCAATTAAAACATCTGCAAGCGTTGCTGATTTAAAAAATGTTGATTTCCCGCATGATGGTTTTCCTACTAGTCCTAATAACATAAAATAGTGTGATGGGGAAGGTTTTTATATCTTTTTTATTGAGTAATCTTGAGAGCCTATAGCTCAGCCAGGTTAGAGCGCTGGTCTTATAAGAGTGGGATTCGTTAGAGTCTTATTATTTCTTCACTCGAAGAAAGCCAGAGGTCCCGAGTTCAAATCTCGGTAGGCTCATTTAGTTTGAAAACTCCACTATAATTAACTTTTTATAATCTTTTTTCTAAGTTAAATTATGAAAAAGAAAAGTATTGCAATTTTATTGGTAATGAGTTTTGCAATTTTTCCCTTAATTTCTGCAACGGAAATTGATGCCTCGTTTTTTCATCAAATACTTGTTAAACTAGATTCTTTAATTTCGATACAAGGAGATTCTCTTGACCAATTGAAAATTATCTCTGAATCAGAAGAATGTGAATTTGAAAAGTTTAATCAAATTATGGAATTTGATCGTTTTCAAAATACTGGCACTCCTAAATCTCCTTGGAATCTTACTCGAACTATCCAAATTCCTTTAAATAAGGATTATGGCGAAATAAAAGTTACTGGAGGGATTATACGAAATACATGTATTAATAATCCTTCAGATTGTAAACTTTATATAAATGAGATTGAATGCCCATTTAATTATACTTACTCTGATTTTGGAAATAGTTATATTCCGAGTTCTTGCTTTCCCTATTTTAATGAAGGTCTTAATGATATAACTATTGCTGGTCCTGCTTATTCCAATGCAGAAATTTATGAAATCGGTTTGAATATGAAAATCAAACCGGTTAATTGTTAAAAATTTTATTTTAAAAAAATAATTTTTACTTTTTACAAAGTGCCAAAGTATATGAACCGTCTTCTAAATTGTGGAGATTGACTTCGTCAAAATAAAGTTTTAGAAAATTTGTGAATTCTTCTTTTGTGTAGTGGTATGAAACTGCGATTACGATTTTGTCTCCCTTGCTTAATTCTAATTTTTTATCCATGTATTCAATTGTTTTATCTTCTTTCAATTCGTAAAAAAACTCTATTCTTGAATTCTTGAATCTTGCATCAAAAATTAAATCGTCTGATTTCAAACCAATTTGTTGAGGAATTTTAATCATGAAATCGTCGAAACATTTGTTTTCTGCTAATTTTGATACATTTTCTTTTATCGATTCACTTTCTAATCCGTTTCCAATTACTAAATAATCTCCGTCTTTCATACTGCTCCTCACCTGATACATTAAATCATGGAAATCAAAATTTCCCAAAGTATTTCCGAGTAATAAAAATAAGTTTTTCTTGAATTCTCCTTTGGTTAATAATGGGGTTATGTTTTCTAAATTTTCAAAGTCAGAAATATTCCACCTTGATTCTACAACTTCTTCTACATCTAATTTTGAAATTTTCTCTATTGCTTTTTCTACCATGTAGGCACTTATGTCAATAGGGTAATATCTTACTTTTGTTTTTTTACTTAATGATTCTACAAATCTTACGGCCTTTCTTCCATCTCCACAACCTAAATCTACTATATTAAATGGACCGTCACCTATTTTTTGGATAATATTTCCCATATTCTCTCCTATTAAAGTCATTTCTTTTGGACCGTAATCTGATTTATAAGATTCTGAATCTAATAAATCTAAATAAGATTGTGCTTGTTCTGGTTTAAGATACCATAATTTTGAATCCGCGATGTTCCAGACCTTGGTATCTTCTTCAACAGCATATCCTCGTTTAATTAGTTCTCTAAATATAAGTCCGTTTATCTTTGAATTTTTTGGTCCTATTTCCATATTTTTTCCTATGAAAATGTCTTTTTATGCTTTTGTATTTGTGTTTTTTTATCTGTTCACAATTCACTCTAAAATTTTTCTAGAATATTTAATTAGGAAAATTCGGATAAAATATTCCCCTTTCACTGCAAGGGCAATATTTAAAAGCTCCCGACTACTTTTTTCTTTATGCTCTCGTAGTCTAGTGGCCAAGGATTCCGCCCTTTCACGGCGGCGACCCGGGTTCAAATCCCGGCGGGAGCATTTTCTTGAACCCGGCGTGTTCCACCAAGGCGTACTCTGGAGAGCAAAATCCAGACGGGAGCATATTTTTTAAATTTTTATTTATTTTGTCGTCGAGAAATTACAAATAATAATTCTTGAAGTTTTATCATTGGCGAGTGCACCCATATATTTATAAAGAATTTTGATGACTTTACGTAATGGAAGAAGAAACAGTGACTCCTACAGAAGAAACTTCTGAAACTGCTCCAGAAGCAGAATCAACAGAAGCACCCGTAGAAGAAACTGCTGAAGCTCCGGCTGAAGAAGAGGCATCTGAAGAATCTGATGCGCCTGCTGAAGAATCACCTG